>DATJMP010000315.1:0-4466 GCA_035508655.1 Bryobacteraceae bacterium | reverse complement strand
CCCAACCGCCCCAGCCCACGGGAACCCCCCATCCGCCGCCCCAGCCCAGACCCCAACCCGCATTGCCAAAACCGAACCGGTTGAAGCCAAATCCACGGTTGAAACCGAACCCGCCACGGAATCCACCGCCTCCGAAACCGCCGCCGCGGAATCCACCGCCTCCGAACCCGCCACCGCGGAATCCACCGCCTCCGAAACCGCCACCGCCGTGTCCGCCGCCGCCGCGCTGAGCCATGGCGGGCACGGCCAGCAGACAGCAAAGCGCCAAAGGTAGAAAAGCTTTCATAAAAGCGATCCCCTACTCGGAGCTTACTCCTGGCCCTATCCAGGCTGCAACCACGTAAATATAGTATGCGAGATGGCAAAAGACAGGTATGGACGTACCACTACCATTCCACCGCTGAAAGGCGAAAATTGATCCATCGCCGCGGCGGCGCGTCTTCCATCTTTTTGCGGTTATCAGTCCGGATAATCTGCTAGCATCGAGCCCAGGGAAGGTTTATGCCCTTTCACATCTTCACCGGCGCGTTCCCTGAGGGAAGTTGGATTCCACCTCTCCATTCGTGCGAAGGTGCGGACTTATCCCCGGCACTGGAATGGACCGGCTTGCCGGCCGAGACGCGAAGCCTGGCACTGGTGGTAGAGGACCCGGATGCCCCCGGAGGAGTCTTTGCCCATTGGCTGCTCTACGACATCAATCCCAAAATCACGGCGCTGCCTCAGGGCGTCCGGACGGGTGCGCTGGGGTTAGGCGGAACGAACGATTTCGACACGCGCGGCTATAAGGGCCCGTGCCCGCCGCGAGGCGGCCCACACCGCTATCTCTTTCGGCTTTACGCGTTGGATGTTCATACCCTGGGGTTGCCCGCCGGAGTAAAACGGGCGGAGTTGCTGCAAGCCATGAAAGGACACATTCTCGGCGAGACCCAGTATATGGGCCGATTCGCCCGGAAATGAATCCGCCTCAAACCATCCTGGAATGTTGGCGCCTTCCCTGAATACTCTCCAGTCCCGGGACAAGCGCCCTAAGAATCGGCCGCGCGGATCTGCCGGTCCGTTCAGGGGGTAACGTAACAAGACCGGTGCAACGCGCATTTTCCCTGTGACGTCCGTCAGGCTATGCGAGAATCTAAGGATCCGGGGTGGAAAGAATCGTACGAATCGCAGCCGTCTGGCTTTTAGTCCAGTTGGGGATTGCGGCATGGGCGATGGAGTTGAACATCGTCGTGACCGTTTACGACCAGAGCGGGGAACCGGTACCCGGGGCACGGGTAGAAGCTCGTATTCACCGGGAAGGTCCGGCAGCGGCTCTCGCAGAGACCGATCTGGATGGGAAGGCGACGCTGAGCGTGGTCGACCCGCGCGGTTACGAGGTCACGGTGACGCGCGATGGGATGGAGACGGTTCGCCGCGAGGTGGACCTTTCCGGCGGAGTCCCTCAAGCCCTGAGAGTCGTGCTGGAGCCGTCGTCCCGGCATGACACCGTAGATGTGAAAGGTACGCCGGACCCGGTGGCCGCGGGTTCGAGCCCGGGGGCGGCGCTGACCGCCAGCACCGCCAAGCAACTGCCCGGCCGGCCGGCCACGGTGGCTGACGCCCTGCCTCTCATTCCCGGCGTAGTACGGGAGCCCGGAGGCGGGTTGGTGATCTCCGCCAGCGCCGAGCATCGCAGCGCCCTGATTGTGAATTCCGCCGATGTCACCGATCCGGCCACGGGACAATTCGGACTGACCGTGCCGATCGACAGCGTCGAGGTTCTGAACGTGTATCAGACGCCGTATCTTGCGGAGTACGGGAGATTCACCGCCGGACTGGTTTCCGTGGAAACGCGGCGCGGAAGCGACGAATGGAAGTGGGAGCTGAACGATCCGCTGCCCGAATTCCGCATCCGCAGCTGGAAATTGCGCGGCCTGAAAGACGCGACGCCGCGGCTGAATTTCGAAGGTCCTCTGCTGGCGCACAAACTCTACCTTTCCGAAGGCTTCGAGTACGAGATCCGGAAGACCGAGGTCTTTACGCTGCCGTTTCCCCAGAATCAGAAGCTGGAATTCGGAATGAATTCCTTCTCGCAGTTGGACTGGATCATTTCCAGCCACCACCTGGTCACCGCGACCCTGCACATGGCGCCGGAGCGGTTGGGGCACGTCAACCTGGATTACTTCAACCCAATACCGGTTGCGCCCGACGCGAGCATTCGCAATTTCACGGGGACAGTAATCGACCATCTGGCGCTTTGGGGCGGCTTGCTCGAAACCACCTTTTCCACCACTCGCGTGGATGCGGGGGTGTGGCCAGAGGGCAATCTGGATATGGTCTTTTCGCCGCTGGTCAACAGCGGGAGCTATTTTGCGCAGAAATCGCGCAACGCGCAGCGTATCAGCGGTGCTTCCATTTATTCGTTCGCACAGCAGCAGAAGGCCGGCACCCACAATTTCAAGATCGGTTATTACGCCGCTTCCAGCGATGAAACGGGCCAGGTGACGGACCACCCGGTGGACATCGTGAACGCGCAGAACGTCCTGCTGGAGCGCATTGCGTTTCCTCATCCCACGCAGACGTTCGATGTGGACGACGTGGAGCAGGCCATTTTCGGACAGGATCACTGGATCATCTCTCCGCGCCTTTCAGTGGATCTGGGGATCCGCACGGAATCGCAGCAGGTTTCGGGAGCATTTCGCGTGGCGCCGCGCGGCGGCCTGGCCTGGAATCCGTTCCTCCGCCTGGGTACGGTGGTGCGGGCCGGGTTCGGCCTGTTTTACGATCGTGTGCCTCTGAACCTTTATGCGTTTAATCGCTACCCCGACCAACAGATCACCACATATTTTCCGGATGGATCGATCGCCACGGGCCCTACTCTTTACCTGAATACGCTGGGGCAGAACAAGGTGAAGTCGCCGTTCATTTCGCAGCGGCCCGTGGACGGTAATTTCTCGCCGCGCAGCGCGAATTGGAGCCTCTCGTTGGAGCAGCCCATTAATCGGGATCTGCGCCTGCGCACCAGCTACGTGCAGCACGATTCGACCGGGCTTGCCATCATGGAGGTTGTTCCGCCGGAGAACGGCTCGACCACCGGCGCATACCTCCTGAACGGAGCCGGCGAGGCACGCTTCCGGCAATTCGAGACTACCGCGCGATTACGCCTCTCCGACGAGCGCGAGCTGTTTTTCTCCTATGTTTACACCCGCGCGCGCGGAGATCTGAACGACTTCAGCACGTATCTGAGCACTTTTCCCTCGCCACTCATCCGTCCCGACTATTTCGGCGATCTGCCCGGCAGCATACCGAACCGGTTTCTGCTGTGGGGGATTTTCAAGATAGGGCAGACGGTGCGGCTCGCGCCCGTCCTTGAATACCGCACCGGTTTTCCATACCTCAGTACGAACGCCGAGCAGGCTTACGTCGGGCCGCCCGACCAGAGCCGCTTCCCCAATTTCTGGTCCGCCGACACGCGCATCTCGAAGGACATCAAGGTCAACACCAAATACTCGGTTCGCCTGTCGCTGAGCGGGTTCAACCTGACGAATCACTTCAATCCGGAGGCCGTGCATTACAACACCGGCGATCCACTCTACGGCATCGCATTCGGCCACCGCGGGCGGCGGTTCACCGGGGATTTCGACGTATTGTTCTGAGGGTCTCGAGGGCGTCTTCCGCCCGGCCGGCGGGCACAAAAAGGTGGTCGTGATAGTAGGCCGAGACCGCGTTCACGGAGATGCCGCGCTCCGTCAGCGCCGCGGTGACCGCCGCCAGCAAGCCAACCGCTTCCAGGCTGGAGTGGACTCTTAGAGTGATCATGCGGCACGGAAAGGTAAAGGGGACGCCGAGGCGTTCGGCTTCGGCGCGGCGCAGAACGAGCGTGAGGCCCTCTGGTTCGCGGAAAACCAGGACCGGATCTCCGGTAACCTCGGGAAGGCTCGAGAAGACAAACTCGTCGTCCAGAAGCACGGGATTGAGGATTTGGAGCAGATCCTCCAGGTTGGTTTGGCCAGACATTTGATCACTTCCGATTCAGCTGGAATGGAAAAGGCGTTCTCCCGGTAGGGTAAAGGAGGGAACGCATGAAGAGCAACGGAAGCACGGCCTCGCATCATCTGGGACAACGGCCCGCAGTTCATCGCCAATTCGGATGTCTGGCATGACGCGGGTCCGCACCTCGCCATTCTACCCGCAATTCGTCGCGAGCAAGCTGCCTGGCCTGGCGCCGGCTACCCGACGGCAACTGCGTCCGTGCGTTCACCGCGTGCCTTGACATTCTAGGCATGCGCCCCTTACACTGATGCCTTGAATGTCTAGGCACCCGGAAAAATCCGCCGCCGACGCCGAACTGCTACAGGGCACGCTCGACATGCTGATCCTGAAGGTGGTCGCACTCTGCCCGATTCACGGATACGGGATTGTGCAGCGCATCCAGCAGATCTCCAAGGCCGCGCTGGAGATCCGCCAGGGCTCGCTCTATCCCGCGCTTT
>DATJMP010000314.1:0-2967 GCA_035508655.1 Bryobacteraceae bacterium | reverse complement strand
GCGGAGGCTGGAGCGGGGATCGGGGCATGATTGGCCATTATGCCAGTTCGCGCCGGGCATCCTGCCGCGAATGGTCTTATAATGAGGTCGCGCGTAAGCGCCGGTCCGAATAGGAGAGTTTATGGTCCCTAAAGGCGATTTGAACCGTCGCGAATTCCTGGCCCCCGCAGCAGCCGCAGGTATTGCGCTGACTCTCGTTCCGAGACACGTTTTGGGCGGGCCCGGATATGTCGCTCCCAGTGACAAGATCAACCTGGCTTACATCGGATGTGGCACCCAGGGCACGCGGGAGATGTTGCAACTGCTGGCTGTGCCGCAGGTCCAGATCACGGCCGTGTGCGATCCGGTGAAGGATGGCACGAACTACATCGACTGGAGCAAGACCGGCATCCGTGACAGTGTGCGGCGGACACTCGAAGATCCCGATTGGGGCGCGGGCGTGAGCGGCATTCGCGCCGGCCGCACCATGGCCAAGGAAATCATCGAGACCTACTACGCCAAGAAACGGGGAGCCGAGCATTTCGGGCCGATTGCCTCCTACGCCGATTTCCGGGAGCTGCTGGAAAAGGAAAAGGACATCGACGCGGTCAAGATCATGACGCCGGACCACCTGCACGCGACCATTTCGATCGCCGCCATGAAGAAGCACAAGCACGTGCTCATGCACAAGCCGCTGTCGAACCGCGTGGCGGAGGTGCGCATGGTGGTGGACACGGCGCGGAAGACGGGCGTGGCGACGCACCTTCTGGCCTGGCGGGCGCCGCTCACGGCGGTGCGGCAGATGATCCTGGACGGCGCCATCGGCACCATCCGCGAGGTACACAACTGGACCGACCGGCCGTTCTGGCCGCAGCAACTGGCGCTGCCGACGGACCGTCCGCCGGTGCCGGCGGATTTCGATTGGGACCTGTGGCTGGGGCCGGAGCAGGAGCGTCCGTACCATCCTGCCTACACACACGCCGTGTTCCGCGGCTGGTACGATTTCGGCGGCGGCAGCATCGCCGATATGGGCAATTACAGCCTGTGGCCGATCTTCATGGCGCTGGATCTGCCGGTGCCGTACAGCGTGGAAGCGCAATCGAGCTCGAGCTGCGAGATCGTCGAACAGGTGAGCGGCGTCAAGCACAACGATTTCGCCTTCCCGTATGCCAATCGGATCTGCTTCAAACTCGCCGCGCACGGGCAGTGGCCGGCGATGAAACTGTACTGGTACGACGGCGGCATGAGGCCGTATACGCCGGACGAACTGGCGGAGGACGGCAAGTCGATCCCGGCCACCGGCACCTTGTTCATTGGCGACAAGGGTATGATCCTGGACAACGACCTGGTCCCGCAAAAGAAGATGCGCGAGTATCGGGCCGCCAAGGGCATTCCGGAACCGGAACCGGGCGGGCGCGGAGGACGCGCGGGCGGCGGGCATCGGGATGCGGAGTGGGTCACGGCGTTCCAGGGCGGAGCGGCGTCGGCGGGCAACTTCCTCAATGCGGCCAACTGCTCGGAGGCGATCGCCATGGCCGGAGCGGCCATCCGGTACAGCCGTAACATCTTCAATGAAAACCACTGCGCGCCGGCGCTGCTGTGGGATCGCGAAGGCATGCGGTTCACCAACGCCAGCGAGGCCAACCAATACCTGGTGCGCAACTATCGCGACGGCTGGAAACTGACGAGCGCCTAAGCCAGTGCTGTGATAGAGTAGCGGGAATTGGAGGCGGACATGTCTGCAATCTCTAGACGAGGTTTTTTTAAAGCATCCGCGGCGAATGCCGCCGCACTTGGGCTGCTGTCGACGGCCAAATGGGATCTGGAAGCCAATCCCCTGGGCCTGCCGATCGGCAGCCAGACTTATCCTCACAAGCAGCGGATTGCGGACGGCGATTTCGCGGGACTGTGCTCGGATATGAAGAGCATCGGCGTCGGCCAGCTGGAGCTCTGCTCTCCCATCGGCTATAAGGATTTCGCCAAGCTCTCCGACGGCAAGGAGACGAAGAAGATCCTGGCCGACCACGGGCTGCGTTCCATCAGCGCCCACTTCGGGATGAAGGAGCTGCGCGAGACCCACCAGCAGTCGATCGATTGGGCCAAAGAAGTCGGCATGACGCAGATGGGGACCGCCAGCCTCGGCGGCCACCTTACCGATGGCGTGGCTAGCATGGACGTCATCAAGAAGGCGGCCGACGAATACAATAAGATCGCCGAAGAGGCCGCGAAGAACGGGATCCAGCAGTTCCTCCACGACGAAGGCTTTGAAATGGCCAAGGCCGAGGACGGCAAGCTGGTGTACGAGCATCTCTTCGAGCTGCTCGACCCCAAGCTGGTGAAGTTCCAGTTCCAGATGTCCGCCATGCGCACCGTTGGCGACCCCATCACCTGGTTCAACAACAATCCGGGCCGTTTCATCTCCATGCACCTCCAAGGTGTCGACGTCAACGCCCCCATGCCCGACCCGGGCGCCCGCCGCGGTGCCGGTCAGGGCAGGGGACAAGGCCGGGGCGGGCGAGCACCGCAAATGGCTGTGGGCCACGATACGCTCAACTGGCCGAAGATCTTCGCGGCGGCCAAGAAGGGCGGCATCAAGAATTACTTCGTCGAGCAGAGCTGGGACCTGACCCAGCAGAGCGTGGCCTATCTGAAGACGCTGAAGGTGTGAAGTGAAGTGGGGCGGGCGTTTTAGCCTGTCAACCAGGACGTTCAGTTGGCAGGCGGCACCGCCTGCCCCACATCGGTCATAATGGAGCGACGCTATGCGCCGCATCCTTCTTCTTCCTTTACTGGCTGCCGCCGTTTTCGCGCGGCAGCCGCTCACAGTCATTTCCGTCGATGGCCTCGACAACCGCTACCTGGCGGATGCCGACGCCATGGGCCTGAAAATTCCGAATCTGCGCCGGATGATGCGCGAGGGCCAGGCCGCGCGCGGCGTGATCGGAGTGTTCCCCACCATCACCTGGCCGTCCCACACCACGCTCATCA
>DATJMP010000313.1:0-2860 GCA_035508655.1 Bryobacteraceae bacterium | reverse complement strand
TGGATTCCCACCGGCCCCAGCATCACCAAGGGCCTGGAGGCGGAATCGCATGTCCTTGTCGGGAAAGGACTCTCGGTTTATCTCAACGGCACGATGGGTTCCGCCAAATATACGGAGGGGCCCGGCTACCCGAACGGTGGCCTCTGGGTCCAGGACACTCCCAAGAACGTCGAGACCGCTGCTTTGTTCTGGCGGCACGGAGATTGGGATCTGGGCCTGGTTGACAAGCGCGTCGGCACGCTTTACAACGACAACGGCTCGATCACCTACAAGATCAACGGTGTCTCCCTCGCCTACCCGGCGGACCAGGCGGTCACCATTAATCCTTTCAACCTGGTGAATGTATTTGCCAATTACACCATCAAGAACGGGTCCTTCTTCCGGGGAAGCAGAATCGGCCTGGCAGTCAATAATCTCGCCGACAGCCATAACATCGTAGGAGTCACACCGGCGAACGCCGCAGCTCCGGGGGCTCTCTACGTCCAAAGTCCAAACGATCTGCTCAATATCTTGCCGGGAAGGAGCGTTATGATCACTTTCACCGCAGGCTGGGCACCCCGGCGATGATCCTCCGTCAGAAGACGAGTCCGGGAGACGAGCATTCGTGCTAAGCTCTGGGGCGGCGATCTACTTCGCCGCTCCTCTTCATTTGCAGGGTTCGGCTCCTGCCGCCCAGAGTCCGGCAGATCACGGTTGTGCCGGAACTACCGTGGCGCGGTTCCTTCCATTTTCAAGGCCGTTTGCCCTCGTCGCAGGTGTACTCCATCCACACGATGCGGCGCTCTCCGGTCTTCTTGATGTGTAGAAGCTGAAACGATCCGTGCTCGGGCCAGCCGCCTCAATCGTGAGAGTAACACTCGCAAGCGCGCTCCAGGGCGGTCAATCTTGACGTCTCAAGATCCAGCCCCCAAACGCCATCGAAGACATCAGCAGCGAAAGCAACGCCGACCGCACACGAGGCGACTCGCTCGTGGAACACGCTGTCGTGTAATAAAATCGCCTCGCCGCGGGTCGATCAATACGCGGGTCTCGGGAAAGGTCCGCATCAGCTATGCGTTCCACTCGCACAACGATTCCACATACGCCGCTGAGCCGTCGCGGAGCCAGCCATCTAATTGCGCAGGCTCTTTGAGTTGACGGCCGCGGGCGCGGGAGACGGGGACGAAGCGGCAGCTCACTTCGGGGAGCGCGGTCATGTCGCCCCAAAGGCGTTCGAATTGCGCCACGGGGAAGATGTCCTCCTGGCCCTTGCCCCAGCGCTTTTTCACGTCCTTGAGGGTGATGTAGGCGGTCATGCGGGCAGCCAGGTTGCGGACGGCGCGGGTGACCCGTTCCGTATCGGACAGAGTTTCGCGCGTGAGGCCGAAGACGCCCAACATCTTGTCGATATCGATCCAGTAAGTGGCGCTGTTGTAGTACGAGAGCCGCGATTCGACTTCTTCACCAGGCAGCGCGAGGCCTTCTACCAGGCGCAGGCGGCCGTCGATGCGCGCCAGGCCGCCGCCGCGGTCTTCGACGTGGCGCGACACCACCTCGGCGGTCATAGCGGCGCCCTGCGCGATGTGGAAGCCAAGCAGGGCGGGGTCGAGATTGGCGCCCACCGTATCGATGTTGTGGATCATCAGGTGCTTGAGAGCAGGGCGTTCCGCGAGCAGGGCAGCCAGCGTGCCGTTGCGCAGCAGGTTGGGGAACTCGTACCAATGGCCGACAGGGTGCAGGCACTGCGCGGGCAGGTTATCGGTGTAGTCTTCGCCTTCGCCGGCCTGCTTCGCCCAGGCGATCAGGGTGGCGTGGAGGCCTTCCCGGACTTTCTGCGCCTGGTCATCGAGAAGCTGCTGCGGCAATTCTTCCCAGGCGAAGCGCAGGTCGCGCACCATGGGGATGGTGCGGAGCCCGATCATACGGCCGGGCGAAAGAAGCAGCGGGCCGGGATAACCGTAGCGGCAGTCGGCGGCGAGTGACTGCTGGATGGTGTCGTGACTCAGATAACTGGTGGTGAAGATGTGCGGCGGCAGCGTGCCGTATTGGCGTCCGATGCGCAGGCTTTTGGCGAGGTGGACTTCGATGAAGCTGCGGTGCCTGCCGCCCAGCCGGGCAAACGGGTTGAGCGCCTTCACCACGCCCGCCCCCTTGGTCCAGCGGGTGCCAATACCGCCGGCGAGGCTGACCACGGCCACGGCGCCAGCAGCCAAGGCATCCTCGCCGAGCGCGCGATCGGCGGCGGCCGGGGTGGCGAGTTCTTCCGGGTCCACATCTTCGATGCGCGATGAAGCTGGCAAGCGGTTCTGCGCCAGGCCGATGCGTCCGGCGCGCAGATCGTCCTGGATCTGCTCATGTTGCACGCGGTCGAAACCGTAGCGTTCCAGCAGCGCGGCCAGGCTCTGCGGGCCGGTGGTTTTTTCCTGGGCGCGCGGCAGGAGGCGGTCGAATAGGTGCTGCACCATGCCGGAGAATTCGGCTTGGTGGCGGCAGGCTTCGGTGAAGCGGTCGAGCTCGGCGCGGCGGGCGGGTGGCAGCAGGCGCGATTCGGCGCGCAGAATGGCAGGGACGGTCAGCGAGTAGTAGCCGGAGGGCATCAGGGCGCAGTCGTCACAGGCGAGGGTGGCGCGGCTGCCGCACTCGTCGATGCGAAAATCGTAGACCACAGGATCCATGGCGAAGGGGACGGCCCCTTCCAGGCGGCGCTTGGTTTCGCTCATCACGGTGGCCATACGGTCCTGGGCTTCGGGTTTGCGCTGGGGATCGAAGAGGAATCCCATGCCGCCGCCGGACATGCCGCCGAGCATCCAGAAGCCCCAGAACTCGCCGCCCATCTCGGCGCGCACGGCCTCGATCAGCGACGCGGTATACAGATTCCCGG
>DATJMP010000312.1:0-3242 GCA_035508655.1 Bryobacteraceae bacterium | reverse complement strand
CTGAGCGAGCTGGAAGTTTACGGCCGCGGTGGAGTGGTGCCGCAGCCGCAGCCGGCACCTGCGGCATCCAACGGAAGGCTCCAAATCTCCGCCGGGAAATGGCGTGTGCAGCGGGATTCGCTGGTGAATGCGGATGGCGCTGCATTATCGCAGGCCGGCTTCGACGACCATGACTGGCTGCCGGCGACCGTGCCGGGAACGGTGCTTTCCAGCTACTTCGACGACGGCGCTGTGCCCGATCCGAACTTCAGCAACAATCAGCTTGCGATCTCCGATTCCTTCTTCTGCGCGGATTTCTGGTACCGCGATGAGTTCGCGGCGCCGGCTCTCCAACCCGGGCAGCGTGCGTGGCTCAATTTCGACGGCATCAACTGGAAGGCCGAGATCTTCCTGAACGGCGAGCGGCTGGGCCGCATCGAAGGCGGATTCCTGCGCGGGCGCTTTGACGTGACGGGCAAGATCCGGCCGGGGCAGACCAACACGCTGGCGGTGCGGATATTGAAGAACGCGACGCCCGGCAGCGTGAAGGAGAAGACGTTCGCGCGGCCCGATTTGAACGGAGGCGCGCTGGGCGCGGACAATCCGACCTATCACTCGACGATCGGATGGGACTGGATTCCCACCGTGCGCGGGCGGGATACCGGGATCTGGGGCGACGTGACGCTCGCCACAACCGGAGCGGTGACGATCGAGAATCCGTCCGTGACGACGACGTTGCCGCTGCCGGATACGTCGCGCGCGGAGGTCGCAATCTCGGCCACGCTACGCAACAGCGGAGCACAGACGGTGACCGGAACGCTGCGCGGGCATTTCGGCGACATCGCCTTCGAGACCCCCGTGAGCATCGAGGCCGGGGCTGCGAAAAACCTGAGCCTGGACCCGCTGCACATCGACCATCCCAAGCTCTGGTGGCCGAACGGGTACGGCGCGCAGAATCTGTATTCAGTAGAGCTTTCGTTCGTGGCGGCGGGGCAGGTTTCGGACGCGAGGCATTTCCAGGCGGGCATCCGGCAGTTCACGTATAGCGAAGACGGCGGCGCGCTGCGCATCTGGGTGAACGGCCGGAGGTTCGTGGCGCGCGGCGGCAATTGGGGATTTCCGGAATCCATGCTGCGGTATCGGGCGCGCGAATATAACACCGCCGTGCGCTACCACCAGGACATGAATTTCACCATGATCCGCAATTGGGTCGGGCAGACGCCGGACGAGGCCTTCTTTGACGCCTGCGACAAGTACGGCATCGTAGTTTGGCAGGATTTCTGGCTGGCCAATCCGGTGGACGGGCCGAATCCGGAAGACAATGCGATGTTTCTGAAGAACGCCGAGGATTTTATTCTGCGCATTCGGACGCATCCATCGGTGGGGATTTACGTGGGGCGGAACGAGGGCTTTCCTCCGGAGCCGCTGAACGGTGAATTGAAGCGGCTGACAGAGACGCTCCATCCGGGGCTGTATTACATCGGCAGTTCCGCCGACGGGCCGGTGAGCGGGCACGGGCCGTACCGCACGGAATTTCCGAAATTCTATTTTGCCGAGCGCGCCACCACCAAACTGCACAGCGAAATCGGCATGCCCAACGTGGTGACGCTCGATAGCCTGAAGCAGATGATGCGGGAATCCGAGATGTGGCCGCTGGGCGACGCGTGGGGCATTCACGATTTCACATCGACCGGGGCGCAGGGCGCGGCGGCGTGGCGGGACATGATCGACAAAACGTACGGCGGGGCGAAGAACGCAGCCGAATTCGTCGCGCTTTCGCAATTCATCGATTACGACGGCTATCGCGCCATGTTCGAAGCGCAGGGTAAGAACCGCATGGGCGTGCTGCTCTGGATGAGCCACCCGTGCTGGCCCGATTTCGTCTGGCAGACTTATGATTATTATTTCGACCAGAGCGGAGGATATTTCGGCGCGAAGAAAGGCTCGGAGCCGCTGCACATTCAGTGGAACCCGGTGACGGATAATGTCGAGGTCGTGAATTATAGCGGCGGCAACGCCACCGGCCTCGTGGCCCAGGCCGAAATTCGGAATCTGGACGGAACCAAGGTTTGGGAAAAGAGCGCGCCCGTCAACAGTGCGGAGGACAGCGTCCAGGCGCCCGTCCGCATGGAATATCCCGCCGGGCTGACCGCCGTGCACTTTATCCGGCTTAGGCTGGTACGCGGCGGCGAGACCGTCTCGGAGAACTTTTATCTGCGCGGCCTGGAAGAATACAATTATCAGGCTATCCGCACGCTCCCAAAGGTCCCAGTTACTGTGAAGACGAAAGGCGGGCGCCAGGGCTCGCGCTGGCTGCTTGCGGCCGATCTGAAGAATACCGGCGACCGCCCGGCGCTGATGGTGCGGGTGAAAGCGGTCCGGGAGAAATCCGGCGACCGCATCCTGCCGGCAATCTACAGCGATAATTACGTCGCGCTGATGCCGGGCGAGAGCCGCACGATCCGCATTGAACTGGAAGACGCCGATGCGCGCGGGGAAAAACCGCGTATCGTGGTGGAAGGCTTCAATACGGGGGAAACACAATGAGTCCAACGCCTGCCCGCCGCACGCATGCCGCGCCGGTTTTTCTGGCGTTTTTGGCGATGGGATTCGCCGACGCCGCCGGCCCGTTTGTGGGACTGGCCAAACAGCAGTTCAGCCTTTCCAATTTCGCGGCCCAACTGATCGCGTTCACCGGCTTCGTCATGTTCGGGATCCTTTCGGTGCCGATGGGGGTGTGGCAGGACAAGAAGGGGAAGAAATTCATCCTCCTTCTGGGACTGGCCACCATGCTGGCCGGCGTTCTGATCCCCACGCTGGCGGGCTTCTCCACTTTTCCGGCGTTCCTGCTGACGGTGCTGCTGCTGGGCGCGGGCGCGACCATCCTGCAGGTAGCCGGCAATCCACTGATGCGCGATGTTTCCGCCGAGGGCGCGTATTCCCGCAATCTCTCGATGGCGCAGTTTGTCAAAGCCATCGGGTCGCTTTCGGGACCGGTAATTCCAGTGATTGCGGCGCGCGCGTTCGGGCTGACGTGGCGCGCCATCTTCCCGGTGTTCAGCGGCGCGCTCATCATCGCCATACTGGCAGCGGCCACTTTGCATACCGAGCGCCGCGCCGCCGCCGGCGAGCGGCCGGCCACGCTGGCTTCATGCCTCGGGCTGCTGAAGAACCGCTTCGTGGCCCTGATGGTCCTGGCGATTTTCCTGTACGTCGGGGCGGAAGTTTCGGTGAGCGCCAATATCCCGCTTTACCTGAAGGAG
>DATJMP010000311.1:0-5102 GCA_035508655.1 Bryobacteraceae bacterium | reverse complement strand
CGGATTCCCCATCCAGGCTGCGGGCAATATACACAGCAACGGGGCCCGGCCCTATTTCAAGGAGGGCGGTGCGCTGGTTCTGGCGGGAACCGATGTACATCCCGAGATTGCGGAAGAGGGCGATCGCGTGTACCTTCGTATCCGTCTGGATGCGCAGATGGACAAGGCGGCGACCGAGACCGTGACTACCGAGCGATTGGGAAAAGCTCGAATTCCCGGCCTTGGTTACGAGAACGGCGACGGCTCGCCGATCCTGATCGATCGCGATTATTTCGGAAAGAAGCGCAGCCTCAGTTCGCCTTCCGCCGGGCCATTCGAGAAGGCGGGGACGGGAGACCTGAGGCTGAAGGTCTGGTGATCGCGATAGAGTAACCGGGACGGCCGGAAAGCGCGGAGGGGATGACGGACAGCCTGGAAGGAACGACTAGCGCGGCGCCGCGGCCGACGCGGGCGCGGTTTGTGGTTCTGCTGTTGCTGTTCGGGTCGGTGGTGATCAATTACCTGGACCGGGCCAACCTTTCGATTGCGGCTCCGCTTTTGGGCAAAGCGCTGGGGATCGATTCGGTGCGGATGGGGCTGGTGTTCTCGGCGTTCGGCTGGAGTTACGTGATCTGCCAGGTGCCGGGTGGATGGCTGGTAGACCGAATGCGCCCGCGCGGGCTGTACGCGGTGCTGATTGCGCTGTGGTCGGCGGCGACGGTGTTGCTGGGCTTTTCGGCGGGTGTGGCGATGCTGCTGGCGCTGAGGCTGGCGATCGGCGTGCTGGAAGCCCCTTCATTTCCGATCAATAACCGGGTGGTGACGACGTGGTTTCCGGAACGGGAACGGGCGGGGGCGATCGGATTTTACACTTCGGGGCAGTTTGTGGGAGTGGCGTTCCTGACGCCGGTGCTGATGTACGGGCAGGTGCATTTCGGCTGGCGCAGCGTGTTCTTCTCGGTCGGGCTGGCGGGGGTCGTTTGGGCGATGGCGTGGTGGGCGATGTACCGGGAACCGCTGGCGTGTCCGGGCGCGAACAAGGCGGAGATCGAAATGATCCGGCGGGGCGGCGGACTGGTGGAGCTGAGCGAACAGAAGCCGACGGGCGGGCAAGTGGGATTCCGGGCGCGCGACCTGGTGCGGGTGCTGAGCAGTTCCAAGCTGTGGGGCGTGTACATCGGGCAGTATGCGGCGACGTCCACGCTGTGGTTCTTCCTGACGTGGTTCCCGACTTACCTGGTGCAGTACCGGCGGCTCAGCTTTCAGCAGGCGGGCTGGATGACCTCGCTGCCCTTCCTGGGCGCGTTCTGCGGGATTCTATGCTCCGGCGTGCTTTCGGACCTGCTGCTGCGGCGCGGGTATTCACTGGGGTTTGCGCGCAAGGCGCCGATCATAACGGGGCTGCTGCTTTCGACGAGCATTATCGGCGCGAACTATGCGCGCGAGCCACGGTGGATTGTGGGGTGCATGGCGCTGGCATTTTTCGGGAACGGGTTGGCGTCGATTACGTGGTCGCTGGTATCGGCGATTGCGCCGAAGCGGCTGATCGGGCTGACGGGGGGAGTGTTCAACTTTATCGGCAACCTGTCATCGATTACCGTGCCGGTGATCATCGGGACGCTGGCGCGGAAAGGAGACTTCGCGCCGGCGCTGCGCTACATCTCGGGAGTAGCGCTGATCGGGGCATTGTCATACATCCTGGTGGTGGGGAAGATTGAAAGGCTGCCGGATGGGGTGGAGTAGGGCTGCGTCAGCCGGCGGCGACTTCGGCGGTGGCGCAGGTAAGCTTGCGGTATTCGACGAGCATCCAGGCACGCCAGCGGACGATCATGCCGAAGGCGAGGAGATAGAAAATGGCCCCGGTCTGCTCGACGGAGAGGACGGTATCGAGATAGCCGCGGGCGAGGAGGCGGATGGCGGCAAGGACGAGGATGACGGTGAAGAAGGCGTTGGAGCGCTGCATCATCACGACATCGCCCTGGCGCACCAGGCGCGAGGTGAGGAGCAGCGGCCAGGCGAGACCCACGGCTCCGATCAACAGGGCCAGACCAGCCCACGACCACGGCACGCGGAAGGCCGGGACGACGAACATGGAGAAGCCGGTGGCCATGCCGAGGGGCGGGATGACGATTTTTTTCATGGAGATGGCGCCGCGAGTCTCGCGTACGCGCCAGGCCAAGACGGCGAGCAGACCGACAACGGAAGTGGCGATGGCAGTTCCGCTGGGAAGGATCATTGCTGCACCGATGGGATCAAAATTGTATTTTAACCGATCGGGTGGTGTGCCTGCGGGCGGAGCCGCTTAGAATTCCACTGGCTGAAGGCCCACGTGAGCGTGGCTCCGGTGGCGGGGGGAATGCGGGCTCGCGAGGGAGGCGCCGGTTGGCAACCGGCGCGCAGGATGCCATCCTGCCCCACGGGGATGGCGCGCGGTCGGCTACAATGTGACTCTTCTGAAACGATTCCTTCCATTGATGCTTTGTTGCCTCTCCGCCTCAGGCGCGGACTGGCTGGTGCAGCCGCCGAAAGAGCGGGCGGCGGTGGAGCGGTCCGCGGACGGGCGCGAGGTGACGATGTCGAACGGGCTGATCCGGCGGGTGTGGCGGCTGGAACCGGCGGCGGCGACGGTGGCATTCGACAACCTGATGACCGGGGAATCGCTGCTGCGCGGCGTGAAGCCGGAAGGCGAACTGGAGCTGGACGGCCACAAATACGAAATCGGCGGGCTGGTGGGGCAGGAGGAGTGGGCGTACCTGCGGACGGAGTGGCTGGACAAGATGACGGCCGATGCCGCGGCGTTCCGTTATACGGGGATGGAAACGGGCGCGACGAAGGAGCGGTTCGGCTGGAAGCGGGCGGGTTATTCGGGCAGCCAGCCGTGGCCGCCTCCGGGAGCGGGCCTGACGATGCACTTCGTGCACGACCGTCTGCCGGGCGTGTGGGTGGATGTCCACTACGAAATGTACGACGGGCTGCCGGTGATGGCGAAGTGGCTCGAAATTCGGAATGGATCCGGGAAGACGATCCGGCTGAACCGGTTCATGAGCGAAGTGCTGGCAGTGGTGGAGACAGAGTCGAGGGTAGACGGCACGGAAGGATGGCGAAGCGGCAACCTGCAGGTGGATAGCGACTACTCATTTATAGCCACGCACACGCGGCCGGACCGGAACGAGGTGGCGCACTGGGAGCCCGACCCGAACTACAAGACGCAGGTGAACTACGAGCTGAAGACACCGGCGCTGCTGCGATGCTATCCGCCGCTCGGTCCGGATGCGGCGATCGCGCCGGGCGGGACGTTCGAGACGTTCCGGATTTTCGAACTGCTGCACGACAGCACGGACCGGGAGCGGCGCGGACTGGCGGAGCGCAGGATGTACCGGGCGCTGGCGCCGTGGTCGCAGGAGAATCCGATTCTGATGCACGTGCGTCAGGCGGATCCGGCGGCGGTGAAACTGGCGATCGACCAATCGGCGGATGTCGGATTCGAGATGGTGATCATGACGTTCGGCAGCGGCTTCGATATCGAGAAGGAAGATCCGGCGTACCTGGCGCAGATCAAGGCACTGGTGGAGTACGGGCGGTCGAAAGGGGTGGCGCTGGGCGGATATTCGCTGCTGGCGAGCCGGAAGATTTCGGCCGATGACGACGTGGTGAATCCGCGGCCGATCTTCGGGAATTCGCCGTGCCTGGGGAGCCGGTGGGGAATTGAATATTTCCGCAAGGTGCGGAACTTCATCGAGAGCACGGGGCTGGCGGTGCTGGAGCACGACGGGTCGTATCCCGGCGACACGTGCGCGTCGAAGAACCATCCGGGGCACGAGGGACTGGAGGATTCGCAATGGAAGCAGTGGAAGACGATTGCGGATTTTTACGCGTGGTGCCGCGGGCGCGGCGTGTACCTCAACGTCCCCGACTGGTACTTCATGGAAGGCGCGAACAAGACGGGGATGGGGTACCGGGAGACCAACTGGTCATTGCCGCGCGAACGGCAGTTCATTCTGGCGCGGCAGAACATCTATGACGGCACGTGGGAGAAGACGCCGAGCATGGGCTGGATGTTCGTGCCGCTGGTGGAATACCACGGCGGCGGCGCGGCGGCCACGCTGGAGCCGCTGAAGGACCATCTGGATGCCTACGGGCGGCACCTGGAGCAGAACTTCACGGCCGGCGTTGAGGCATGCTACCGCGGGCCGCGGCTGTACGATTCGCCGGAGACCCGCAGCGTGGTGAAGCGCTGGGTGGATTTCTACAAGCAGCACCGGGCGATTCTGGAATCCGACATCATCCACGTGCGGCGGCCGGACGGACGGGATTACGACGCCATTCTGCACGTGAACGCGGCGCTGCGCGAGCGCGGGCTGGCGGTGTTTCACAATCCGCTGGATACGGCGATCACACGGACCGTGCGCCTGCCCGTTTACTACACGGGGCTGACGACGACGGCGATGGTGCGGATGGAAGGCGGCACAGCGCAGAGGGTGCGGATCAGCCGGGACTACGAGGCCGAAGTGACGGTGCGGATTCCGGCGGGCGGCATGACGTGGCTGGTGATCGAATGAAGAGTGGGATGCGAGACCCAAGCAATCTCACCCTTAAGTTGCCCCGTCCCCTGCTGCAACCAAACTCTCTGCTGGGATAGAGTGTTGGGATGGCAGTAGCAGCCAGCAAAGCCGCGCCGACCCGGCAATCCGGGCGGACCTTTTACGTCAAAGCCGCGGCTCTCCTTTTTCTGATGATTACGGTTCTTGGAGTTGCGCCGAATCTTGCCCCATTTGCGACCACCCCGGTTGACGAACTCACGCCGCTTCTGCAAAAACAGGTCGACGTCTATCTGGGCGTCGTGCAACTGCTCGTTACGCTGACGACTGCGGTTTGCGGAGGCCTTATGGCCCTTATCTATACGCGATATAGTTCGCAGGTGGTTCCCGCCCCCCAAATGCGCCGGCTTGTTGTGTGCTGGGCGTTAGCGGCCTTGTCTCTTCTATCGGGCTATTTCGCCTATCAGAATCTTTTGGATATGCTCGCGAACCGGATCGTCGATTTCACGCTGCCTAGCGTGAAGTGGCCAGAACGAATCCAGTTTCTCGGTTTCATGTCCTGTGTGGTGGTTGCGGGAGAGTTTG
>DATJMP010000310.1:0-6406 GCA_035508655.1 Bryobacteraceae bacterium | reverse complement strand
GTGCCGTATGCGCTGGCGGTGGTGGGATGGAAATCGCGAAATTGGCGGGACGTGGCTGTGGTGGCGGCGGGAGCGGGCCTCATGATCGCCCCGTGGATGGTCAAGGATTGGTTGTATTTTCATAATCCTGTCGCGCCATTCTTTAACCATTGGTTTCAGAATCAATATGTGAGTGCTTCATTCGAAGCGGAATACCGGTCTCATCTAGCCCGTGCCAATGTGTCGAGCTATTGGCAAATTCCGATGGAGGTCACGACGTTCGGGTCGCTTTCAGGCTTGATGGGCCCCATTTTCCTGCTGGCACCGGTCTCGCTTGTGGCTTTGCGGCTGCGGCAAGGAAAGCAACTACTGCTTGCGGCCGTGGTCTTCGGCGCGCCGTTTTTCACGAACGTGAGCGCGCGCTTTCTGATTCCGGCTCTGCCGTTCGTGGCTTTGGCTATGGCCCTGGTGCTCTCTCGCGTGCCGCGCCTGGCGATTGAGGTAGTGGTGCTGCAGGGCGTGTTATCGTGGCCCCCGGTGCTGCGCGCGTATTGCCACGCGGATGCCTGGCATCTGAACAAGGTGACGTGGCGGGAAGCGCTGCGGATCAAACCGGAGGACGGCTATCTGGAATCGAACCTGCCGTTATATGGCGCCGCCCGGTTGGTGGAGCGCGCCACTCCGCCGCATGCTACCGTGTTCACGCAGACGCCGATTCCGGAAGCCTATACGACGCGCCATATCCGCACGGCGTACCAGTCCGCCGCCAATATCGCGAGCCGCGACATTTTCTGGAGCGGCTTCATGCCGGATTATGCGCCTACGCGGCAGTGGCGTTTTCGCTTTCCGCGCCAGGCGCTGCATGGTATGCGGGTGGTGGAGACGAATACGGGGGAAGGGGTGTGGTCGATTCATGAAATCCGCGCCTTCGATGGCTCGCACGAATTGTCGCGGACCGGCTGGCAGGCCTCCGCGCAGCCATCGCCGTGGGGGATCGAGGCCGTGCTCGACGGCAACCCGGCGACGTTCTGGCAATGCGGAGAACCGTTGCGGGCAGGGCAGTACGTGGAGGTGGATTTTGGCGCGACAGTGGAGGCCGATACGGCGGTGATCGAGGCGGCGCCCAATCAGGCGCCGCGGCTGCGGTTGGAGGCGTGGCCCGGAAGCCATTCCGGCGCCGTGCCACTCGGCTCGACGCCAGAAATTTCGGATCTGCCGGTGCCGCCCGGCCTGCGGCGCCGGGCGGCGGAGGAACTGCGGCGGCGCGGGAACGATTACCTGCTGGTTTTCGACGGCGAATTCGGCGCGGACGATTTGCGGGCGCGGGCCGCCGATTGGGGAGTTCGGCTGGCCGGAGCATATAAAGGAGCAAGGCTATACCAGTTGCCATGAGGCTTTTTCTGGGAGTGGATGGGGGCCAATCCGGGACGACGGCCGTGATTGGCGACGAGAACGGGCACATCCTCGGGACGGGCGAGGCGGGTCCGTGCAACCACGCGGCAGCGGCGGAGGGGCGCGCCAAACTGGAGCGCGCGGTAGCGGGCAGCCTGGCTGGGGCGTGCGCCCAAGCGGGCCTGGACCCGGCCGGCGTGTCCTTTGAAGCCGCATGCTTCGGCATGAGCGGCGGACCCGAACACAAGGAGGCGATTCTGGCTTCGTTGCTGCGAACCGCCAAACTGGTTGTGACCACGGATGCCGTGACGGCTCTGGCGGGCGCGACGGCCAGCGGGCAGGGAATTATCGTGATCGCGGGGACGGGGTCGATTTCCTTTGGGCGGAACGCTCAAGGGCGGTCGGCGCGGGCCGGCGGCTGGGGGTACATCTTCGGCGACGAGGGGGCCGCATTCGATATCGCCCGGCAGGCATTGCGCGCGATCCTGCGGCTGGACGAAGGATGGGGGCCTCCGACGCGGCTGCGCGACCTGTTGCTGGAGGCTACGGGTTCGCGCAACGCGAACGAGACGCTGCACCAATTTTACACGCCGGATTGGCCGCGGTCGCGCGTAGCCACGCTCGCTCCGCTGGTCGATTCCGCGGCGGCGGACGGGGACGGCGTCGCGCGGCAGATTCTGACCAACGCCGCGCAGTCACTGGCGCTGCTGGCGGCCAGCGTGCGCGGCCAGCTTTGGGCGGCGGACGAAGCGGTGGACGTGGCCTACATCGGCGGCGTCTTCCAGAGCCGGACGGTGCTGGAACGATTCCGCATGCTGGCGGAAATGGACGGCGTCACTCGTTGCGGCCTGCCGCTTTACGGTCCGGCGGTCGGCGCGTTGCGAGAAGCCTATTGGGCGGCAGGGCTAGATCCGGCTGGATTGGAAGATCGGACGCCGGCGTGAGGATCCGGAGCGGATTTTACTTCCAATAACGAATATTATGTAAACTCTGAGACCGACTTTGGTGTGGAACATCGTGCCGACGCAATCGTTTCCCGGCTGCTACAATTGAGATGACCTGACGCGACCGGAGAGGTGGCAGAGTGGTCGATCGCGCCCGCCTCGAAAGCGGGAGTGCCTTTACGGGTACCGGGGGTTCGAATCCCTCCCTCTCCGCCATTGAATCCCAGGCTCGACAAGGTGCATCCGGCCAGTTCGGAATCTTACCGGACGGTCTTCGAACAGCCGATTCCAACTTGCATTTCCGGCTGGTTTCAGGCATCCTGATAGGTTTTCCCTTTCTTTCAATGCTGGAACGCGTGCTGTACCACGACCATTGCTTTGATGGGGCGGCCTCTGCTGCCTTCTTCAGCCGCTTCATCTCGGGAGCGATTCATCCGGACGCCGAATTCCGTTATACGGGAATGGCCCACACGGCATCCCAGACGTTCGCGCCGGAACTGTTCGACGGTGATGAAAACGCGATTGTGGACTTCAAATATTCGAGCGACCCGCGCCTGACGTGGTGGTTCGATCATCACCAGAGCGCATTCCTCAGTGCGGCCGACGCCGAGCACTTCCGCCGCGACACCAGCGGCCGCAAGCTCTACGACCCCAGCTACAAGTCCTGCACTTCCTTCATCGCCGCGGTGGCCTGCAAAAAGTTTGGCTTTCATGCTCCGGACCTGGAAGATCTGGTGAAATGGTCCATCGTCATTGACGGCGCGCAATACCCGGACGCGCGTACGGCGGTGGAAATGCCGGCTCCGGCCATGCAACTCACGCTGGTAATCGAAGCCGCCCACGGCTCGGAGATCGTCCACAAGATCATCGGTTGGATGCAGCGGCGGCCGCTCGGGGAGATCATGGCGGAACCGGAAATCCATCATCTTTACGAACCCCTGTATGCGCGTCATCTCCGCTCCATCGACATCATCCGCGAGCGCGCCAGGCAGGACGATGGCGTGGTCTTTTTCGATCTCTCCGGTTACGATGTGGAAGGATACAACAAGTTCATTCCCTATTACCTGTTTCCTGACTCCACCTATACGGTTTCGGTAAGCCCCTCGAGTTTTCGCACGAAGATTTCCGTGGGATCGAACCCGTGGACGGCGGAGGAGCCGAAGCACAATTTGGCCACCATTTGTGAACGCTACGGCGGCGGCGGGCACGCGCGCGTCGGAGCGATCAGCCTGCCACCGGCGGCGGCGGACCGTGCGCGAACGGTGGCGGCGGAGATTGTGGCCGAGCTGAAAACGTAATACCGAACCGGAGTTATCTCCACAACCGCGGAATCCATCGCGGGACCCGGGCGCAGTAGGTCTCGTATTCAGCGCCGAAAGTGGCCCGCAATTTCGGCTCCTCGTAGATCCGCACGAACAGGTGGGTGATCAGCCAGACCAGCCCGCCATACTCGAGTAGCTCCACGTTGCCGAATAGCAGCCCTTGTCCGAGAATCAAAGCCAGCACCGCCACGTACATGGGATTGCGCACATATCGGTAGAGCCCCGTCACGACAAGTTGTTGCGTGGGAAGGACCGGCGCCGGCGTCCCCCTCCCTTCGAAGGCAAAGCGCGCGAAGGAGTCCAGGAGTCCGGCGGAGCCCAGCAAGATGAGAACAACTCCCAGCCAGCGGAACAGCTCCACTCCGGCGAACGGCTCAAGCATCCGCCACCGGGAGATCCGCCACGGCACCCAGCCGGCAACAAATCCGGGCGCGATCACGAGAAATACGGCAGAACCGATGACCGCGGGCAACTGCTTCATTTCATCCTCATCTTCGCTGCTCGACCGCGCGTTAGCGCTCGGTTGAAAGTCAAGCTGGGCCGGGATTCCGGCTGGTCGGGTATGCCGGCACGAATGCCGGCGCTACGGTTCGGAGCGGTCGCGACCCCGAAATATCAGTAGCCTTGATCGCGAAGCTTGTCAATGGTGAGGCCGGCCTTGGTGTCCAGCTTGGCGAGCAGCTTGGCTACGTGCTTTGCCAGGACGTCGCACTCCAGATTCAGCCGGGCACCGGGACGGTAGCCGGCGAGACTGGTGTTGCGATAGGTGTGCGGGATGATGGTCACGGAAAGGACGTCGCCCTCGAGAGCGGCGATCGTGAGGCTGATGCCGTCGATGGCGATGGACCCTTTGTAGACCAGGTACGGATCGAGCTCGGCCGGGACGCGGATGCGCAGCCACCAGTTCTCCGCGCCGAGCGAATCGAGCGAAAGGAACTCGCCGGTTCCATCCACATGGCCCTGCACGATGTGTCCGCTCAAGCGGCCCGTGGGCGAAAGCGGCCGCTCCAGGTTGACGCGCGAACCGGCGCGCAGCGCCCCCAGGTTGCTTCGGCGCAGCGTTTCCGGCGCAACATCCGCGGCGAACGAATCGGGCCGCAGATCGACGGCCGTGAGGCACACACCGTTCACCGCGATGCTTGCGCCCTCGCTGGAATCGGCAAGCACAGTGGAGCAGCGAACCCGCAGGCGCGGCGGCGGCGCCTCGACCGTTCCCAATTCCTCGATAATGCCAGTGAACACGCTTCCTTACTTCCCTTCTGCCCGGGCCCCTTCAGCAGTTTGTCAGATAGCCTTCAATGGCGAACTCGTCCGGCGGGATGGAGTGGATGGTCACGCCGTGTACGCGGATGGCATCCGAGCGGCTGCGACGGCCAAAGCCGCCCGCCAGCGGCAGTGCTTCCAGGCCGCCCAGGATTTTCGGCCCATAGTAAAAGAAGATCCGGTCCACGCAGCTTGATTCGAGCGCGGTCCAGTTCAGTTTGGATCCGGCTTCGATCATCAGTGAAAGATACTGCCGGGCGCCGAGCCAGGAGATGAGCGCACGAAGGTCGGCACGCCCGCCGGGGCCATCCATGATGAGGAGCTGAATGCCACGGCTCTCCAGCGCGCGGCGGCGTTCGGCGGAAGAAGCCGACGTAGTGACCACCACTACGTCGCACTCGGCCGAGCGCACCATCTTCGAATCGAGCGGCAGGCGCGCCTGCGAATCCATCACCACCCGCAGCAGCGGCCGCGAGCGCGGCAGGCCGGTGCGATCGGTCAGAAGGCAGTCGTCGGCCAGCACGGTGCCAATGCCGGTGAGGATGGCGTCATGGTCGTGGCGCAACTGCTGCACGTGGGCGCGGGCACGCTCGCTGGTGATCCAGCCGCGATTGTCGTCCGGGGCAGAGATTTTGCCGTCCAGCGTGATGGCGGTTTTGAGAGTCACCAGCGGACGGCCGGTGCGCATGAAATGGACGAAGGGCTCGTTCAGCTTAGCGGCTTCGGCGGAAAATTCAACGGCGAGATCGACCTGAATGCCGGCGGCGCGAAGTTTGCGGAAGCCTTCGCCGGACACGCGCGGATTGGGATCTTCCATGGCCGCCACCACGCGAGCTACGCCGGCGGCGATCAGCGCATCGGCGCAAGGCGGAGTGCGGCCCTGATGCGAGCACGGCTCCAGGTTCAGATAAACGGTCGAACCGCGGGCGCGTTCGGCGGCTTCCTCGAGCGCGAGGATCTCGGCATGCCGCAGGCCGGCGTAGGTGTGAAAGCCGCGGCCCACCACCACGCCATCCCGCACCACCACCGCGCCCACCACGGGGTTGGGGCTGGCCTGTGCCATGCCCTGGCGTGCCAGGGCGAGCGCCTCACGCATGAAAACGGCGTCCATTATTCAAACAGCGACTGGATGAATTTTTCCGAGTCGAACGGCAGCAGGTCGGCTGCCTTCTCGCCCACGCCGATGTAGCGGATCGGCAGGTTCAATTCGCGTGCGATCGCCACTACGATACCGCCTTTGGCGGTGCCATCGAGCTTGGTGAGTACGATGCCGGTGACGCCGGACGTCTCCGTGAATTTGCGCGCCTGCTCCAGGCCGTTCTGGCCGGTGGTGGCGTCCAGAACCAGGAGCACCTCATGGGGAGCGTCGGGGATGACCTTTTTTGCCGTGCGGCTCATTTTTTGCAGCTCCAGCATCAGGTGCTCTTTGGTCTGGAGGCGGCCGGCGGTATCGACGATGACGTAATCCGTCTTGCGGGAGCGGGCGGCGTTAAGAGCGTCGAAGAG
>DATJMP010000309.1:0-9294 GCA_035508655.1 Bryobacteraceae bacterium | reverse complement strand
TGGTGCCGACTCCGGTGGAAAGCGTCGAGGAAGTGAAGGTCGGCGTTTTCGGCCAGACCGCGGATTTCAACAACTCGATTGGCGGCAGCGTGCAGATGGTGACCAAGCGCGGCACCAATCAGTACCACGGCTCGCTCTACGATTACTACTACGCCACCAACGTTGGCGCGGCCAACACGTGGACCAACAACCACACGGCCTGCAACCCGAATGTGCAGACCTGCGATTTAAACAACCTGGGCTTCACGCCGCTGCCTTCCAACCACCGCGAGCGGTTCGGCGGCAGCATCGGCGGGTTGATGACGCCGTTCAAGTCCAAGTTCGGCAAGTGGTACGGCTTTTTCAACTACGAAGGGCTGCGCTTCCCGAACGTGAGCACCTACGAACACCCGGTGCCTTCGGCCACGCTGCGGGAAGGCGTGATCATGATCGCCAATTCCAGCGGCACCTATATTCCGTACAACCTGGGCAATACGCCTGTGGTTGTGAACGGGCAGACCGTGAATCCCTCAAGCCTCGATCCGCGCGGGCTCGGTCTGAACCCGGTGGTGAGCAAGATCTGGAACACGATGATGCCGGTGGGCAACGACCCCAACTACGCGAGCGGCGACGGCCAGAACGTGGTCGGCTTCCTTTCTTCGATCCGTGCGCCTTTGACCACCAACAACTACATCGGCCGCATCGATCACGACTTCAGCGAAAAGTGGCGCTGGATGACCAGCTATCGGTTCACCCGGCTGGTGAACCTCACGACCAACCAAGTAGATATCGGCGGCGCGCTACCCGGCGATACGCTGGGGACGCCGGTGGCCAAGGCCCCGCGCCCGCAGCTCGATTCGTTCTTCGTCACCGGCCTGACCACCAACATCACGCCCAACACGACCAACGATTTCCGTTTTTCCTACCTGCGCCAGTTCTGGCAATGGAGCGACTCCAACGCACCCCCGCAACTCGCCGGCCTGGGCGGAGCCCTCGAATTGTCGGACCCTTTCATCTCCGAAACGACACCTGAGGGCACCAGCACCTACAACAACCTGACGCCGTACAACACCAACACCCAGAGCATCCGCCAGCGCTTCTGGGACGGGCAGGACAAGCAACTTAGCGACAACCTGACCATGCTCAAGGGCAACCACCTGTTCCAATTCGGCGGCAGCTACCAGCGGGACTACGACTACCACACGCGCACGGATAACGGTGTCGGCATCAACAACCAGATCGTCTACTGGACCGGCAATTACGGCATCAACAACTGGACCAACTCGCCGTACATTCCGAGCACGGTTCCGAGCAGCCAGTACTCGCTCTACGAAAATCTTTACAGCGAAGTGCTGGGTATCGTGCCGCAGACGCAGGTGGCCTACACCCGCAGCGGCTCGAACCTGGCACTGAACCCGGTGGGGAGCTCGGCCTTCGACCAGAGCATCATTCCCTACTACAACATCTACTTCAGCGACACGTGGCACATGAAGCCGTCGTTCACCTTCACTTACGGCCTGGCCTACGCGCTGGAAATGCCGCCCTATGAGATCAACGGCAAGCAGGTGGCGCTGGTGGATTCCGCCGACAACGTGGTGAGCTTCAATAACTTCATCTCCCAGCGGAAAGCGGCGGCGCTGGCCGGAACAGTCTATGACCCCACACTGTCGTACGCGCTGGTGCGCAACGTCGGAAACGGGTTGAAGTATCCTTACAATCCGTTCTACGGCCAGTTCAGTCCGCGGGCTTCTCTGGCGTGGAACCCCTCTATGAGCGACGGTGTGCTGGGTAAGATCTTCGGCGACCGCAAGACCGTGCTGCGCGTGGGTTACGGACGCATTTACGGCCGTATCAACGGGGTGAACCAGGTGCTGACGCCGCTGCTCGGCCCGGGCCTGATTCAGGCGGTGTCTTGCCAGGGCGCGAATATCCAGGGCCAGTGCCTCGGCGCCGGCCAGGCGACGCCGCTGAATGCGTTCCGCGTCGGCGTTGACGGCAACGTCGCTCCGCTGCCTAGCGCGAGCGCGACGCTGCCCCAACCGTATACTCCCGGCGGCGCGAATCCGAACGCCGGCGATGCGGTGGCGCTCGATCCCAACTACCGGCCCAACCGCACCGATAACATCACCATCTCCATGCAGCGGCAGCTTTCCGCGCGGATGACGATGGAAGTCGGATACATCGGACGCATCTCGCGCAACGATTTCCAGGAAATCAACCTGGACGCGGTTCCCTATATGACCACGCTGGGCGGCGAGACCTTCGCCCAGGCGTACGCCAACCTGTACCTCACGCTGTGCGGAGCGACGTATCCGTGCTCGGCGACGCTGCCGGCGGCGCAGGCTCCGACGCAGGCTTTCTTCGAAGCCGCTCTGGGGGGCAGCAACTCGGCTTATTGCAAGGGCTATGCGAGCTGCACCGCGGCCTTTGCGTCCGCCCAATTGTCGAACTTCAAGGCGGCGCAGGTTTCCAGCATCTGGGCAGCGCTGAACAACGCTGCGGTAGCCAACGGGATGTCGTGGGCCGGCAGCCGCACGATGATCAGCTCGCCATTGAACGGCGGCAACAACCAGGCCACGTCGCTCGCCTTGGACGGCAGCTTCGGCTGGTCCAACTACAACGCGCTGTACGTGAGCTGGAAGACGAACGACTGGCATGGTGTGACGGCCACGTCAAACTTCACATGGTCGCGGGCGCTCGGCACGGCCGAATACGCTCAGTTGAACAGCGGTAACACCACGCTCGATCCGTTCAACATCGGCGCGGCCTATGGCTCGCAGTTGTTCGATTTCAAATTCTCCTACAACGCGGCGCTGTACTACCAGCCGACCTTCCTGCAGCACTTCTCCGGCATCAAGCGGACGCTGATCGGCGGGTGGACCATCGCTCCGCTGTTCACCGCTTATAGCGGATCGCCGATTGGAGCCGGTTACGAGCCAGGCTCGACCACCGAAGCCTTCGGCGAATCCAGCTCTTCCGGCGCGACCACGCCGGCTGAAAACGCCGTTGGATTCTCGCAATATACCGGCACCACCAACACCAAGTATGGGGTGACGGGATCGAACGGCATCGGCACCAACAACCCCTACGGGGTGAATATGTTCGCGAACCCGGCCACCATCTATTCCGAGCTGCGCCCCTGCATTCTCGGCTACGATACGAGCTGCGGCGGCTACGGCAACCTGCGTGGCCTCCCGCAGTGGAATATGGACGCGGCCATCAGCAAGGATTTCGGGATTATCAAGGAGCGTCTGGGCGCCGCCCTCACCATCCAGATCACCAACATCTTCAATCATGCGGTGATGAGCAACCCGAGCCTGAGCCTGACCAGCCCGACCACTTTCGGCCGCATCACCAGCCAGGCCAACACGCCGCGCAACATGGAGTTCGGTCTGCGGATTCACTTTTAAATCAGTCAGTCCGTTGTACGCCGGGCATTCCTTCGGGATGCCCGGCATTTTTGTTTGCGGGAGCCGGACCCAGGGGGCGGAAGAGGGATTCAGCCCACCACACGCATAGCCTCGATCTGTTACTATTTAAGATGCTAAGGGTTGTTTCTGCCGCTGCCTTATGCCCGTAATCGCACTGTTGGTGCTTGCCCCGAGATCGGCCGCGGACCGGTTGGCGCGCAGCCTCTTCGATAACACCTTCGCTGGAATCCATCATCTGGCCTGGTTCGACTGGGCGATGTTGATTCCCTACTTCACCATTCTGACCATCCTGTCGGTTTACGGCCTGCACCGCTACGATATTATCCGCACCTATTTCAAACACCGCAGGAACGCCACTTCCGAGCCGCCGCCCCACCGCTTTCAGCAGCTTCCGCCGGTGACCATCCAGTTACCTCTTTATAACGAGCGCTATGTGGTGGAGCGCCTGGTGGAGGAAGTGGTCAAGATCGAGTATCCGAAAGAGCTGCTGCAGATTCAGGTGCTGGATGATTCGACCGACGACACGGCGCCCTTCGCGGAGGCGCTGGTGGAGCGGTACCGCAACATGGGGTACCCGATCGAATACCACCACCGCAGCAACCGGCACGGTTTCAAGGCGGGCGCGCTGCAGGAGGGCCTGGAAACGGCCAGGGGAGAGCTTGTGGCGGTGTTCGACGCCGATTTCTGCCCGCCGCCGGAGTTCCTCACGCGCACGGTGCACTTCTTCGCGGATCCGACGGTGGGTGTGGTGCAGACACGCTGGAGCTACCTCAACCGCGATTACAACTTCCTCACCGAAGTGGAGGCGATGCTGCTGGACGGCCACTTCATTTTGGAGCACGGGGCACGGTCGCGGGCGGGATATTTCTTCAATTTCAACGGCACGGCGGGCATCCTGCGGCGCAAAATGATTGACGACGCGGGCGGCTGGCAGCACGACACTCTGACGGAAGATTCGGACCTGAGCTACCGCGCGCAACTGAAGGGCTGGCGGTTCGTGTACCTGCCCGGCCTGGACTGCCCGTCCGAACTGCCGGTGGAAATGCACGGCTTCCAGATCCAGCAATCACGCTGGGCAAAGGGGTTGACGCAGGTGTCGCGGAAACTGCTGCCCTCGATTCTCAAGGCGGACATTCCTAAGCGAGTGAAGGCGGAGGCCTTCCTGCACCTGACGCCCAACATTTCGTATCCGCTCATGATCGTGGTTTCGGCGCTCATGCTTCCCGTGATGATTGTGCGCTTTTACATGGGCTGGATGCAGATGCTGTTTCTGGACCTGCCTTTGATCGCGGCATCGTTCTGGTCGATTTCGCTGTTCTACGTGGTGGCGCAGCGGGAACTGTATCCCAAGAACTGGAAGCGGTCCGTGCTGCTGCTTCCCATGCTGATGGCGGTGGGAGTGGCACTGACCATCATCAACACGCGGGCCGTGCTGGAGGCGCTGTTCGGCGTGCGGACGGAGTTCGCGCGCACACCCAAGTACGCGATCGGCGACCGGCCTGTGAACCTGGAAGTGAAGAAGTACCGGCGGCGCAGCGGCTGGCTGCCTTATGCCGAGATCGTTTGCGGCATGTACTTCATCGGCATGATCGTCTTCGCGATCGAAACCTACAACTTCTTTGCGATCCCGTTCCTCATCCTGTTCGTGCTGGGCTATTTCTGGGCAGGCTTCGGTACGCTCTACCAGGAGCACCAGGGCCACCTGCGCTGGTTGAAGCAGCAGAAGCTGGCGCTGGCGAGAGAGGCGTAAAGCCTTCAGATTCCATTCAACGCGGAGGCGCGGAGAAAAACGGAGGTCTCGCGGAGACTTCTGATATCCTCCGCGATGCCTCTGTGTTCTCCGCGGCTTCGCGTTGAATTCACACTTTCGCTAGACGATTCTGCCGTCCCGCATTTCCACAATCCTATGTCCATAGGAAGCGGCTTCGGGATTGTGGGTGATCATTAGGATGGTTTGGCCGGTACGCTGGTTCAGACCGCGCAGGATCTCCAGCACGGCGTTGGAGTTGCCGGAATCGAGGTTGCCGGTGGGCTCGTCGGCGAGGAGAATCGCAGGGTGGTTAACCACGGCGCGGGCGATGGCGATGCGCTGCTGCTCGCCGCCGGAAAGGGCGGAGGGCTTGTGGTCAAGCCGCTGCTCCACGCCCAGGAGTCGCAGGATCTCTTCGAACTGCGGGTCCGGTTTGTGATCGAAGCCGCCCAGGAAACGCGCGACGGCGATGTTGTCGCGGGCGGTGAGATTCGGCAGCAGGTTGAATTTCTGAAACACGAACCCGATGGTGCGGCGGCGCATGCGGGTGCGATCGCCGTCGGTCATAGTCACCATGTCCTGACCAGCGACGCGCACGTGGCCCGAAGTCGGCGGCGTGAGTCCGCCGATGATGTGAAACAGCGTGGATTTGCCGGAACCGGAGGGTCCGATAATCGAAACAAAGTCGCCTGGTTCGACCGTCAGGTCCACGCCGCGGAGCGCCGGAACGGGCACTCGGCCCGCCATATAGGTCTTCACCAGCTGGCGGATCTCGATGATGGCGCCATTACTCATAGGCCAGCGCCTCGATGGGATCGTGCCGCGCGGCGGCCAAACCAGGATAGAGCGCGCCAAGAGCAGCGCCCACCATGGTCACTCCGCCGGCAATCGGCCACCAGGTTTTGACGATGGCCATGGGCAGAGCAGCGGGAGCGAACACGTGGATAAGCCATGTGGCGCCATAGCTGAGGAGGATGCCGAGCGCCGTGCCGCCCAGCGCCATCATGAGGGCCTCACTCAGGATCATGCCGAGGATGAAGCCGTTGGACGCGCCCAGCGACTTCAGAATTCCGATTTCGCGCGTGCGCTGCAAGACCGCCATGTACATGGAAAGGCAAACGACCGCGAAGCCGATGATCACGCCGATGCCGACGATCACGGCGATAAACTGACTCAGCCCCTGGACGTTGTTCACGCTGAACATGGAGGTCACTTCCTCCATGGTGTAAATCGGGTAGCCGGGAAGGAGGGACTGGAGTTGGGCCTTGACTTCGTCCGCCTGGGACGGCCGGTCGCACTTTACATAGATGAAGGTGACCTTGTTGGTGGCGGCGTCGAGTTCCTGGAGTACCTCCTTCTTCACCACGATGCGCGACAGCTTGCCGCCCGCAATGATGCCGGTGATGCGCCAATCGTGGTTGAGCATACGATAGGTGTCGCCGGCCTTGAGGTGTTTCTGGGCGGCAAAGTATTCGTCGATGAGGACGTCATAAGGGCGTCGGAGGGGGCCGCCGGCGAGATAGGTGAAACCGCCGCTCATGCGGTTGAACTGGTCGAGGTCGACCCCCATCACGTTGAGAACGACTTCGAAGGGGTGAACGACGACGCCAATGGCCATCTGCACATGCGGCTGCTGTTCCAGCCTGGCGACCAGGGCTTCCGGGATGCTGGTGGCGCTGAAACTGGCGACTGAACCGGACGTCGAGCCGCGGATCATGAGGTCGGCGCCGATGCCGCGCGAGCGCGTTTTCCCGTCTTCCAATAATCCGGTGCTGAGACCGATCAGGCAGAGGATAAGGGTGACCGGAACCGCGATCAGCAGAATGCTGAGCAGGCTGCGCATGGGCCGGTGCTTGAGATTTTCGAGAACGATCTTACTCGTCACGGCCTGGATCCTTCGGCCGGCGCTCCCGCGGCGCGGGAGGGGTGGGAGAGATCGACCAGGGCCGTACCGGTCGGCTGGTCGAGCGTGAACTTATCTTCCGAAATACCTTTGTTAATTTCCATTTTGACAATGTCGATGACCACGCCGTATTCGTCGCGCGGCCGGTTGATTTCGATGTGCTTAGGGAAGGGAACGTTATCGTAGGGCTTCCACTCGGAGTAGCGGGCGTCGGTCAGGATGTTGCCGCCGCCATCGAGGATGATCTGGCGGGCCAGTTGCAGGTCGGTGCGGCTGAACCAGATAGTTCGATTGAGGTGCAACTGGCCGGGGACGGGCTCGCTGACGACGTGGAGGATATAGAAGGCGTCGTCCTCGTCGGTGAAATTTTCGAGCAGAAGTTTATCCTGCGGCCCCAGAGGCCGCACCAGCAATGCGTCGAGGAAGGCGCGCGGGCGCAGGTTCTCCAACTTGTTGGCGGAGGGTTCGGTGACCTCGTTGGGGCCGACGACGAAACGGTTGCGCGCCGCGATGTAGAGCTTGAAATTGGGTCCGGTGGAGACCATGTCGAAGAGCTTGTTGCGCACTACGGGATAGAGGCCCACGATGCGGATGTCCTCCGGCCGCCGGAACAGGATGTAGGCGCGGACGTCCTTGTACTCCGTGATCTTGTTCTTTTCGGCACTGCCGATAGCGGGAGTCATGTCTACGGTGGCGCTGAAATCGTGTACGGAGTTGTAGCGTCGGGTGATTTCGCGCTGGAGCGCGGAGCTATCGGCGGTGAGGAGCGGCCGAGGCTGGCCGGAGCCGCGATGCGAGATGATGCGGCGCCGCACCGCGCAGGACGGGAGCACGAACGGGACCGCCAACAGGAGGCATAGAGCAGGCGAAGGGCGCCGGAAAAGCATCATCTTTCATTGTAGGGCAGTGCCGGAGCGAGACTGCCGGGCGAACGGCCGGAGGCAACCCCGGCGCGCCGGCACGGTGGGCTCTGCTTCACGACGGAAGCGGCCGTGAGCCCGTGCGGTGTATGTTATATTAAGGAACACAGCAGTTTGCGTACGGCTTCAGTGTGCCGTGCGCCAACGTTTTCCACGGCAAGGGCCTGTGGCGCAGTTGGGAGCGCGCTTCCATGGCATGGAAGAGGTCGTGAGTTCGAATCTCACCAGGTCCACCAGATTTCCCCTTTCCTCTTCAACAACTTGCGTACTTGGTTTTTTCGCGTGCCATATACGTGCCAAAAGATCAGAGATACGCGCTTGCCTTCCGGCGCTCCACTTGGCATAGTGCTTGCGGACACTCGCCTCAGTATCGCCAAGGATATCGGCGGCCTCTTCAAAAGTGCCGCCCATTTCCAGGGCCTCCGTAGCGAGGGTATGCCGGAGCGGTGAGAGCAGGCGCCATCAACACCTGATGCCGAACGGGCTTGCCTTTTTTGCGGTACGGACGAAAACCTCGCCATTCGGCCCCGTGGTACGAATTCCGTGCAGCCGGGTTCCTCGCACTCCTGAAGGCCGTAGGTCTGATCTTCGATTTTGGCGAGTTTCCTCGTGGCCCTAGCCCAATCGCGCGTATCCATGGCCTTGCGGATGCGCTTGCCATCAATTTCACCATCGCACCAAATGGGGCACGAACATTTTATGCAGCTAGGGCCCTTTTTCCGGTGCGGACAGTTCTGCAAGTGGCGGCGCCAGAGGCTCAGCACGGTGAAATCTCCTCTGGCATTGTCGGGGAGACGTGATGCTCGATAATGTCCATAGGCCAATTGCCGCTCCTGTCGGCGTTTGGTTCAGGGCCGGTTCGAAGTTGACGCTTCGAGTCGGCCGCTCCAATGAAAACGTACTTCCGTTCCGCCCCCGTTCGCAACACCGTTTCATTTCCTCCGTTCCTCGTAGACCCGCATCGCCAGCGAGAAGGGAATCCTGATTTCGACACGGCTCCGCCGGCCACTCCGTTTCGGCTCGCCGCATTTCATCTCGAAACCGCTCGTCATAAAGAAACTGCTGGATGCCGGATTTAGCAATGAAGCCTTTTTAGGCTCTCGGCGCGGAACCCAGGGCGTGCAAGTATATATCCGGCGCGGTGCCTGACAAGTTGCCATTTCGCCCTCTGCCCGACCTGCCGGCTGGAGCTCCTCGAGTAACCAGTCCCGCACCGTCTGGAGTTAGGCATAGCGGTCCGGGCCGTGATTGGCGCCCAACTCGATTAGACAAGACGCCTTTCTAATATCTAAGGTGCGGAAACGGTCGTCT
>DATJMP010000308.1:0-11046 GCA_035508655.1 Bryobacteraceae bacterium | reverse complement strand
TCGCACGCCTTTCTCCAGCAGGGCCGGCACGATGATTTCGTCGTTCTTTATTGCCGGCATCCCGATGCCGAGCCGGATGGTCCGGGCGCATTCGGTGAGGAACCGATCCGGCGTCCCCACGTGAATGCGGGCCGAGACGTTGATGCGCCGTGCTTCGAGATCGGCCCGATAGAACGGGTACGTGTATTGATCGAACCGTCCCAGCGAAAACGAATGGCCGTTGCTCTCAATCTGGCTGACCAGGTGCACGAACCAGGCCGATTGAACGGCTTCGTGGAACGTCCGCGGTGGCTGCGCGGGTACGCGCGTGCAGACGTCCGCGATTTCCAACAATTCCGACTGGCGCGCGGAGTCCATGCCGGATGCCGCCTGCCGCCGCGCCTCGTCCGCATAACGCCGCGCGAATCGAATCGAGGCCTCGAGTGCGATTTCCGCCGAATCGTAAAACACGCGCTTGTCTACATTGATTGCGTCGTAAGCAGACAACGCGGCCCGTGCGGATCGTACCTCTTCGAGGATTCCCTCGAGCCCGAGGCGAAGAACCTTGCGGATGTTCATCATGATGTGGCCGTCGCCGGAGGAAATGTTGCCCCGGCCCGAGATCGCGCCGATCTGCTCCGCCTGCGTCACTTCCGTAGGCCGCATGGCTTTAGCGCGGTCGTATAGCGTTTTCCCGCGCCAGAAGGGGCCGATTTCGTCGAGGATCGCTCTCTTCACGGCGGGCGAAACCGTGTATACGTCGGCCCGGCGTTTCGGGAATTCGTCGATTTCATCGACCAGGAAATCGACCGCGTATTCCGGGAACAGCGGGGCCGCCCGCGGAGCGCCCGCTTGATTGCCTATGATTAGCTCACCATCATCGACGCGGACTGTCATATGTTCCAGCACATAGGCCAGGGCCTTGGCGCGCCGCAGTACGGGAGCATCGGCGGCGTGTTTCGCGTAAGCCTCCGTCACCAGCAGACCTCGCTCGGCACAAACGGAGGGCGTGGTGTCTAATAGCTGCTCGCGCAGGCGCTGCACACGAGCAGTACAAGCGATTTCAGTGGTTGCGGGAGTCACTTGGTCTCCTTTACGACGCTACTGCCGGTAATTTTCACGGTGATCTTGTACGATCTCAGCAGCTCAGCCGCTGCCTCGAGTTCGCTCTCTGGCATTGTCGGAACATCGTAGAAAGCGCCGCAGCGGCCAAGCGCCTCGTACTTCGCTCTCGCCAGTTTGTGATAGGGAAGAAGGTCCAGCGAACGGACAGAGCCGCCGAGTTTAGCGATGAATTCCCCCGTGCCCCGAAGGTTTTCGTCGCTCCAGTTAACGCCTGGGATTAACGGTAAGCGCACCTGGATCGGCGCGCCCGCAGTTGCCAGCCTTCGCAGGTTGGCGAGAATCAAATCGTTTCCAACACCGGTCCATTTGCGGTGCTCCGGGCTGTCCATGTGCTTCAGGTCGAAGAGCCACAGATCGACGTATGGGCTCACGGATTCCAGCGTTTCCCAGGGGGCGTTACCCGTGGTTTCGATGACGGTATCCAACCGCTCCGTTTTCGCCAGCCGCAGCAGCGCCTCCGCGAAGGCGGGCTGCAGCAGCGGTTCGCCACCTGAAAGCGTGAGGCCACCGCCGCTCTCGTAGAATGCGGCATCTCGCAGGACTTCGCGCACCAGGTCGCCGGCCTTCCGCCGGACGCCGCTCCATACCATGGCGTGTGCCGGGCAGGTCATGACGCATTCGCCGCAGCGCGTACACAGCTTGCGGTTCCACTCGATGTGATCTCCATCGAGTTTTCGGCTTTGAACCGCGCACCCTACAACGCAAGCGCCGCAGGCGATGCAACTGGAGCCAAACAGCAGAAGCTCGGGGTCGATTCGCTGCGACTCAGGGTTCGAGCACCAGACGCAGCGTAGCGGGCATCCCTTGAGAAAGACGGCTGTTCGCAAGCCTGGCCCATCGTCGAGTGAATACCGCTGCACGTCGAACACGGTCCCGTCTACCTGTTCGAGCGCCATGCGTTCGGCGTTCGAAAGCGGGCTCGCGGCGCGGGGGGGCGCGATTCGGTCCAGGTACACGGGCGCTAAATCGGGAGGCGCCCCCGGCGCGGTGGACTCCATTTCGCTGAACACCGCGGCCGCACCGCCGATCACGCTGACGTTCCGCTGGAACGTTCCCAGGACGATTCGTCCCGCTCCCCACAGCACCGGGTGGACACTTTGGCGGAGAGATTCGAGACACGAATCGAGCAGCATCGACCCTATGTTCGTCAAGCCGCCGCCGATCACGATGACTTCGGGGTTCAGCACCTGCACGATGGTAGAGAGCCCGATCCCGAGATAGCGCCCGGTAGAGATGATCAGGTCCTGCGCCACCGGGTCGCCGCGCTGGGCGATGTCGCAGATCAGCTCGCCATTGATCAACTGCGGGTCATCCCACGCCAGGCCGCTCAATGCCGTTTCTTCACCCGCGCGAATCCGTTCCCAAGCGCGGTTGCGAAGAGCGATGCCGCTGGCGTAGGCCATCAGACACCCGCGCTTTCCGCAACTGCAGCGCCGCCCGTCCATCTCTACCACCGTGTGGCCGATCTCGCCCGCCGTGCCAGTGCAGCCCTGGAAGAGTTTGCCGTTGACTACAATGCCCATGCCGACACCGGTGCTGAACGTGACGTAGACCACGTCGTTCGCGCCCCGGCCAGCGCCATACCGGTGCTCCGCCACCACCGCGAAATTCGTGTCATTGTCGATCAGCACGTGCTGGTTCAGGCGCTGCGAAACGATGTCCCGTAACGGAACGTGGTCCCACTCCGGCATGTTGGAAGTAGTGAGGACCAGCCCACGGCGGCCATCAATATGGCCGGCGAAGCTGAGGCCGATGCCGGCGACTTCGTCCGCGGGAACCTTCGCGCCTTCGAGCACCTCGCGATAGGCACGCTCTATAGCATCTACGACCTGCTCCGGCCGTTGCCCGGCGTGCTCCTTGGTGGTATGCGTCGAGAGCACCTTGAGCGAGCGGTCCAGCAACCCTGCCGCGATCTTCGTCCCGCCCACGTCGATGCCAACTGCAAATGGCTTCACCGGACTGCCTGGCTCTTTTCTAGGCTCAGGGTCCTGCCGTTAACAGCCGGACCCACCTGGCCCCTTATCAGATCGGCTTCGGTTCCTCGGCCTTTTGAGATCTACCTCGATGCCGTGGCGTAATACCGCGGTGCCTCACACCCGAAGTTTAGCGGCCCCGGGGGTTCTCCGATTGCTCTCTCCGGCCATCATTTGATACAATTTGGCCACAATTGGCGCCACGGTTGGCGGCGATTGACTGGAGGATGCATGAAGCCAAAGCTCGAACGGGTGACCATACCTTCGGGCTGCTCGATCCGCGTTTACAACCGGCGTATTCCGGATATCCCTTTCGAGTGGCATCACCATCCGGAATTTGAACTGACGATGACGTTGAACAGCAGAGGACTGAGGTTCATTGGCGATCACGTTGGTTCCTACGAATCCAAGGATCTGGTCTTGATCCCGTCGGACATGCCCCACACCTGGGCGTCCACCTCGGCTATCGATAAGTCCTTGCCGCACCAGGCGATCGTCATATGGTTTGAGGAAAGGTGGGCCTTGCAGATTGCCGATCTCTGCCCGGAATACGCAGCGGTCGCGGGCTTAGTCAAGCAGTCAGCCGGCGCCCTCGGCTTTGGATGTTCCGAGGCTGAGCTCGTGCTGAAGAAAATGCCGGAGCTATTGTCGGATTCTCCTTCGGTTCGCCTGCACGCCACACTCACGATCCTGACGGAGCTTGCAGATGCGGAAGGAACACCGCTGGTGTCCTTAACCAGGACAAGGCGCGTCAGCCAGGATGCGCGGCAGCAGCTCAACCGTATCCTCGATACACTACATGAGCGGTACTCGGAGCCAATCGGCGTGGAAGACCTATGTGAAGTGGGGAATATGTCTGCCCGCACCCTACATCGTGTGTTCGTCAGCCAGTTCGGAGAGAGCGTCAGCAACTACTTACGGAGGCTCCGGGTTGGACACGCGTGCATGTTGCTGGTCGAAACCGATTTGCCCATCAGCGTAATTGCGGACCGAGCCGGTTTTCGAAACATGTCGAACTTCAATCGGTGCTTTCTGAAAACCAGGCAGATAACCCCGATGAAGCTTCGGCGGTTCGTGCAAGAGCACGGCCGTCTACCGACGTCGGTCCCCCTTGTAAAGGAAACGGCGGACTCAGAACGCTCGTTCATTCTTCAGCGTGACAAGATGCGGCAGGTGGAAGCGCCATAAGCGGCATCCACTGCGAAGTGAATCACTTCATGAAGCCGCTCACACCACTTCCGCTGGCGCAGAGCGCATCGTTCAGTGGATCGTCCAGTGCGAGGATGTGGCGCGCTTCCGGAGCCAGGCGGCTCTGCACTTCCGGGCAAAGCCATTTCTTCTGCCACAGCTGCTGCGGCTTATCCCAGCGGGTATAGTAGACGTGAAGCGCGCGCCGGGGCCGGCTGGTCCGATTGGCAGTGCCTCCATGCCACATGTGAGCGTTCATGATCGCTACCGTTCCCGCCTGACCGGTTACCAGTTGTTCTTCGGGATGCGCGCTGAACATCTCCGGCGGCGGAAGCCGGCGCCAGCGATGCGAGCCGGGAACCATGCGGGTAGCACCGTTTTCAGGGGTGAAATCATCCAGCATCCACACCGAGTTGCAGACCCAATATCCCTGCTCGTCCGCGATAGCGCCGCTGTCCGCGTGCAGCGGCTGATCGGATTCGCTGTGCGGATCGGCGGCACGGAAGTTGAGGCTGCTGAGCTTGAACTTCGGGCCGAGCACGCACGCCATGGCTCCCAGCACCTCGGGCATGAGCATGATCCGCTGGAAAATCTCGCCCTTGTTCACCAGATTTGCGAGGCGGTGCGCGCCGGGCTCCGTCTTGAACTCGGAGCCGGCGCGGTCCCCTTCTTCCGCCATCAGCTCGTCCACCCTCCGGCGGAGGGCATCGAGCAGTGTGGGTGTCATCAGGCCGGGCAGAATGAGATAGCCCTGCTCGTCCAGTTGGTGGCGATCGGCGTCGGTCATGCGGCTCCGCTAGTTCTTCAGAGCGAACGCGATCGGCCCGGTAGGACCGGTCTGGTTCGGATCCGCCGGCGGCGCGCTCTTGGCGGCAGGCGCGGCTCCTGTTTCCGCCGTCTTCGGCTTATCCTGTGCAGCGGCGTTTCCAGGTTGCAGCGCCAACCCGGTGAACGCGCCACCCATCAAGGCTGCGCTCCTGCCCAGCAATTTCCGGCGATTCATCGGATCGAACAGCGTTTGCGTCGGACGTCTCGTCATACTCTCTCACCCTTGGCCATGGCTTTGTTTTCGGACCTCTCTTGCCAGCCTTTCGAGTTCGAACGGCGTGATCCTGTCCCATAGTTCGTGGTTCGGACAGCTCAAAAGGCACATCCTGTTTGTCAGAATTATAAGGCTGCCAACGTCCGTTAGGTGACCGGCTGCAGCTTGAAATTAATGTCGACGAACCGGCACGGGCCATGCAGATTCCCATTCTCTCCGTGCAACCGCTGATCGAAAATGCCATTAAGCATGGTATTGCCCTGCGCAGCGAGCCCGGCTATGTGCGCTTGAAGGGAGAATGCTGCGAGGGCGAACTGCGCATCTCCATCGTCAACAGCACAGCGGAAATCTCGACCGGGCGCCGAGAGGCCGCCAGTCCGGGCGTGGGACTGCAAAACGTGCGGCGGCGCTTGGAAATCTGTTACGGCTGCGCTGCGGCCCTCGATCTCAGCTCGGAAGGCGCGGAGACGCTGGCCCTTTTGCGCGTCCCCGTTTCGGCACCCGCCGGCGAAAGCCAAAGCTTCGGCGGCACTCGTGGTTCGGTGTGAAGCTTTCATGCGTTATTGCTTAGAGGGGGTTATTGACAGGTTTCTAAAAGAACTCTGCTTCCGCTATCGCCGGTTCCTCTCAACGAGGCCTGGCCCGCCGGCGCCCCTGTCGGTCAGTCTGATGTCCCATGCTTTCAATGTGTTACAACGCCACGGCTCCCTCGGCGCGGCGCAATCCAGAATTTACGTCGTGTACGGAGCGACACAGCCCCGGGATCGTAAAGCTCTCTCTCTGCTATTTCTCACTTGAACAATTGTGCAATCGATGATACATTTCACCTGAATGACACAATCCCCAGATCCCGACAGCGCTGAACCGTCCTGTACGCCGGAAGAGCATATTGCAAAGCCGGCCCGGAAACCGCTCGTGGATGAGGTTTCCTTGGAGACGGCCTCTCGTTTATTTCGGGCAATCGGGGATCCGGCCCGGCTCCGGCTGTTGTCCAAGTTGGCGCAGGGAGAGATGTGCGTCACGGAACTCGCCGTTTCCGAGGGGGAATCGTTGTCCACCATCTCGCAGCGGTTGCGCGTGCTGCGCTCCGAGAACATCATCGTCCGGCGGCGGCAGGGCAAGCATATCAGCTACGGGCTGGCGGATCAGCATGTGATGGATCTGGTCTTCAACGCGTTAGCCCACGCATCCGAGCGGCCGGTGTCAATGCCGGGTTTTAGCAGCAAATCTGAAAAGGAGGACCTCACTTGAGTCATGGGAATCACGATCATGGCGAAGCGTCTTCGGCTGGAAGTGGAAGCGAAGGTTCGCACGCTAAGTCAGAGACCGGGGGAATTATGACCGGCCGGAAAAGCGCTTACTTTTGGGGAGCGGCATCGGGTGTGGCATTCGCACTCGTTGCACCGATGCTCCGCCCTGCCGCGCGCAGCGCGGTAAAAGGTGGCATTCGCGTAGGGCGTTACGCGAAAAAAGTCAGTTCGAAGGTCAAGGAGGAGTTCCAGGATATCGCCGCGGAGGCGCAAGCCGCTGTCGATCGCGAAGAAAATCCGGAGAACTAGAGCAACAAAGGGTGAGAGGAAGCTATGCTGCATCACATGATTGCGCCACTTGTGGTTGGCGCGATCGCCGGCGGAGTAGCCGGTGATCGCAAGCGACGGAGGCCCATCGTCCGAAGTATCGTCAAGGGCGGAATCGCGGCCAAGCGTAAGATGAGGGCGACAGCCGTCACGGTCGTCGCGGAGACGCGGAAACTGGTGGAGGAAGCGCGCGCGGAGTTGGATCAAGCGGGAACGGAGCTGCCTATCTAATGCAGCCCGCTGTTGCCTGTTTTCCTCAACTCGCTCTTCTGTCAAACGTCCCTGGACGGCAGCGGTGGCGCGTTCCGGCTATAGATTCCAGGCCGAGACTCGCTGCAGCCGTGGAGCTGGCGCTCCGAAAAGGAACGCCAGCCCTGATGGTCAAAGCGAACCCCCTCACCGCAACGGTTCTGATCAAGTGGCACCCGTCGCAAAGGGCTCCGGAAATTCGATCCATTATCCGCAAAGCTCTGGAGGGCGGCCCTGTCAGCTTAGCGGTGTATCAGAAATTCCGCCGGACGCCGGACCGTAAGATCCGCACGCTGATCAAGAAGCTGGTGTTGGGAGGGATCCAGCTCACCCTGATCCTTTTCAGCCGCGTGATGTGGGGGGCAGTCGGAGCCGGCCCGCTTGCCGGTCCTGTCATGCTCCTCTCGATATCGGGCACAATCATTACCGGCTTCGATTTTCTTCGGGCTCTTTATCGCACGGCAACAGGCCGGAGCGGCATCACGACCGGAACTCTGATTGGAGCAGCTACGCTATCGAGCATCGGATTGCGCGAAAACGTTACAGCGCTCATCGTGATCTGGCTATTGAATCTCGGCGAATACCTGGAAGTGATTACACTGCGCCATACCCGCGCCGCCATTCGAGATTTGTTGTCAACCGATGACGAGGAGATCTGGGTGCTGGTGGACGGCGTCGAAATAGCCATGTCGCCCAAGGACGTCCGTCCTGGAGCCATCGTGATGGCACGCGCCGGGCGCAAAATTCCCGTTGACGGCGTAATCCAATCCGGTCAAGCCACGATTAACGAAGCGCCGATCACGGGTGAGAGCATGCCAGCGGTTCGCATGGCCGGCGACCCAGTCTATGCCGGAACCGTCCTGATGGCCGGTGGTATACGAATCTGTGTAACCGGCGTCGGAAGCGGGACCGTGGTGGGCAAACTGATCGAGCGCGTGGAACTCGCTCAAGCGTTGCGGCCAGAGATTCAAACCATTGGGGACCGGTTTGCCAAAAAGGTTGTACCTTCCTCCTTCCTTGCAGCCGGGCTCGTATTGCTGGTAACGCGCGATCCACGGCGCGCTCTCACCATGCTGCTGGTCGCCTGCCCATGCGCGGCGGGACTGGCCACGCCCACGGCGGTAAGCGCCTCCATTGGAAACAGTGCGCGCCGAGGCATTCTGGTGAAGGGCGGCACGCACCTGGAGTCCATGGCATCTCTCGACACCGTGGCCTTCGATAAAACCGGCACCCTTACAGATAGCCAGCCGACCGTGCGCGATGTGATTCCTTGCGCAGCCGGCTACACAGTGGAACGCGTCTTATCGCTGGCGGCGCGAGCGGAGTTACACTCACAGCATCCGCTCGCGATCGCAATCGTCAGTCGCGCCGGCCTGGATCGCACCGATTCGATAGAAGGCAGCAGCTCCGAGTTGCTTGCCGGACGCGGCGTTCGTACCCAATGGGATGAGCACGAGGTCCTGGTGGGAAGCCGGCAACTGCTCCGGGATTTCCAGGTGGAGGTTTCACCCGAGCAGGAGGGGATGCTAGGCGCACGAACCGAGCCCGCTGAAACCATGATCTATGTGGCACATCAGCGGCGCCTCGTAGGCTTAGTCGCAGTCTCAGTCCAAGTCCGCCCGGAAGCAGGTACGGCACTCAGAACCTTACGTCAGGCAGGCGTCTCCCGGCTGGTTATGCTTACCGGCGACCTCGACGGCGTAGCCGAATATGTTGCCACATCCGTAGGTATGACGGAGTGGCGAGCGCGGCTGCTGCCTCACGATAAGTTTGTCGCGATCCAGGAGATGCGGGCTTCAGGGCGTCGCGTGGCCATGGTCGGCGATGGAATCAATGATGCGTCCGCTCTGGCGATTGCTGACGTAGGTTTCGCGATGGGTGCTGCCGGTTCAGACGTGGCCGTGGAAACGGCCGATGTTGCGTTGGCTTCTGATGACCTGAGACACATAGCGGACGTGCTGGCAATCAGCAGGCAGACCATGCGCGTGGTTCGGCAGAATTATGGGCTGGCTTTAGGTGTGAACTCTATCGGCCTGTGCCTCGCAGCAGCCGGGAGTATCAATCCCATCGTGGCCGCCATTCTGCACAACCTCAGCACGCTGCTGGTGGTGTGTAACTCATCGCGTTTGATTCGCTACAGCCCAAACGCGATACGGCCGTTCAGCCGGAGCGCTCAATTCGCGTTGGCCGCTCCCATGCCATAGCAGCAGAAGGCCCACGGCGGTCAGTTTGATTGGCCAAGCCACGCCGTCGAGTAGCACGTGTACGGCGGTACACCCGATCTCCGCCGTTAGGAAGTGCTTCAGGGAATGATTAAGAGCTGAAGGTTTGGGCGGCTTGGAGGGGAGAAAGAAGAATTCCTCCCGGCTGAGCGGCCCGAACTCCAGCACCCTGTGAAGCAGCGCTTCAATCGTTTCGGACGGCACGTCACGCCGATAATGCACGAGCACACGGCCGGTCAGCGGGTTGGCCCGTACCTGTTCAATTCCGTCCTCACTGCGTAACACCAGTTCTATGGCGGCCGCAAGACGGGGGTTATCCTCCAGGGCATCAACGTACCATCGCTCCCGGCCGCGAACCCGCGAACAAGGGATTATCATTAGATGGCGTCCGTCCGCTCGCAGAACCTCCGGCTTGCAATTGGTGGCCAGTGCGAGTTCAGCGGTTCCCGTGATCTCACGTGGGAGAAGATCTTCCATAAGTAGTCCAAGCTTAGCGTGCAGTGCCTGGCATAGCCTAGAAAAATCTAACAAGCGGCCTGAACACGCTGTGTGCGGGCTGCATAGGGCGGTGGGCGGCTGGACGGCTTTGACGGCAGGCAAAAAATGGCCCTCCAGCCCTTCGACCGACTGAATCCGCCCGCTGGCGGCATGTTCATCGCCGCCGGTAAGAAATTCGTCCGGAACCGGAGTAAAGAACGCTACAATCCGTGGTTCGTCACGTGAGCCTCTGCGCAAATACACCAAGCTTGCGCGGGTACTCAGCGGCGGCGCTGACTGGCAGAACAAATGATGCACCCGCTCGATATTCATTGGGTTTACACGTTCGGAAGCGTCGCATTAGTTGCGGGGGCGTCATTCACCGGCATGGTGGCCTTATCGTTCAGCCCACAACGTCTCTCGCGAGTGATTCCGCCGCTGGTGAGTCTGGCTGCCGGAGCACTTCTGGGCACAGCGTTCGGGCACTTACTCCCGGAATCTATCGAACGAGTGGGCGCAGGACGCAGGCTTTCGGAACTGTTGCTGGCGGGAGTTGCCATATTCTTTCTTTTAGAGAAGTTACTTGGCGCCTTAAGTGATGGGATTGAGCGTCGACACGTTCATGGAGCGATTCACTCCCATGGTAAGCACGCTTCCTACGGCAGCCGCCCGATGCTGACCAACCTACTCGTCGGTGCAGCCATCCACAGCGTCATCGATGGTATGGCCCTCGCGACGGCTTACTCGTCGGGCACACGACTCGGCGTGATCACCACCGTGGCTGTGCTATTTCACGAGGCTCCGCACCATATCGGCGACGTCAGCATTCTGATCCACAAAGGCGTTCCGGTTTTGCAGGCGGTAGGTCTGAGTCTCCTGGCGGGCGGGACAGCGGCCATCGGGGCACTTCTCGTTTTGTTGGCAGGCACCGGATCAAGCGCCGTCACGACCTTTCTCCTTCCCCTCACGACGGCGAATTTTCTGTACATTGCCTCTTCAAACCTCATGCCAGAACTGCAACAGGAACGGGGCTTGCGCCAGTCCCTGGCCCAGACGGTGTTCTTTATGGCGGGATGTTCGTTGATGTTCATCTCCTCAGGGGCAGCCCGCTAGTCTAAGCCAGGTGCCAGAGAACAACAGCCGCTCGGCACTGGACCGCGTGGGCCATTGTACAGGCCGGAAATAGACAGCTGAAATCATCGATAAAGATCTGC
>DATJMP010000307.1:0-17933 GCA_035508655.1 Bryobacteraceae bacterium | reverse complement strand
TGGGGCGTAGCCGATGGCGCCATCTTCTGCGAAGACAAGACGCGTGGCTGGCTCGGCACCGCGGACTCCTTCTCCGACTTCCGGCTCCAGGTCGATTTTCGCGTCGGCGCCCGCACCAATAGTGGCGTCTTCCTCCGCTCGCAGAAGACCGGCGGCAATCCGGCTCAGAGCGGCTATGAATTGCAGATTTGGGATTTCCGCCCCACTTACAGGACCGGCGCCCTCGTGGATGCCATCGAAGCCCAGCCCACCAAGATCTTGGCCGATCAGTGGAACCACTATGACATCACCGCCGATGGCGATCACTTCATCGTGGTTTTCAACAGCCGGAAGGTGCTCGATGGCCACGACTCCAAACATTCTTCCGGCGTCATCGGTCTGCAATACAACACCGGCACGGGTAAGGTCGAATTCCGCAATATCAAAGTCCTCCCGATCCGCCACAACTGAGAGGATCCGCCGCCGTATCCGGCAATACGCTGGTTCCCCATGTGCCCCTTAACTCGTACCGCAATCCGCCAGCCCGCTCACATACTAAATGGCACCTGCCTGTAAATGCATACAGTATGGTTTTAAGCGCGGTGCTCGGTACGATAGTTCTAGAGGACTCACAGAACCACGAAAGTGGGAGTATTTTCGTGCGTCGCAATCATGCCGTTTGGATCATCGAGCCTTATACCGGTCCGCCGCGCAAGCCTGAAGCGAATGGTCAGCGCCGGTAACACGGGGGACCTCCGGCCAGGTCGAGTGCATTGCGGCCAGGCGCCCGGCCTTCAACCAGGGGCCGTCCCATCTCTCTTTCGACTGCTGCCATACCTGTTTACTGGCCGTAACTTATCCCGCAGCGTTCGAAGCTGGAGGTTTGTGCTGTTTTTGTCGTTCGATGCGCTCTCCGGGCGATGCCGCGGCCGGTGATCGGTTCGGGCGTTCGCACCTTCGCGCTGCGCCGCGTCATCCTGCCCTAAGTTAGGAGGATTGCCTTATGCCCGAGGAGGCCAAGGTAGCCGCTGCTTCACCCTCCCATCTCAAAGACGCTCACCGCCGGCTCGCGTTGGAAATCGCACAAGGGCTTTCTGCCACCCTCGGTAGGGACTTCTTCCGTTCAGTGGTCCGGCATATGGCCGCTGCCTGTCATGCCGACTACGCCTACCTCGCCGAATTGTCGGAAGGCCCCCGCAACGCGGTCCGCACCGTAGCGGTCTACGGGAAACAGAGCGACTTGCGCGATTTTGAACAGCCTCTTGCCGCCACCCCGGTCGAACGGGTGCTGGAAGATGGATTCTTTGCGTGCCGCAGACACACGGAACAGAATTTCCCCTCCGACACGTTCCTCCAGTCCTTCGCAGTAGAGGGGTATGCCGGCATTCGGTTGTCCGATTCGGCCGGCCAGCCGCTCGGTATTCTTGCCATCGCTTCCAGACAGCGGCTCACCGATATACGTCTCGTAAGGTCTCTGCTGGAAACGTTTGCGCCGCGCGCCGCCGCCGAACTGGAGCAGAAAAGAGCCGACGATGCCCGCCGCGAAAACCTCGAACGATATCGGGCTTTCATTGCCAATAACTCCGACGCCATGTGGCGAATCGAGTTCTCGGAGCCGATCCCTCTCTCCCTCGGAGAAGACGAACAGATCGACCGCATCTACCGGCTCGGATATATCGCGGAGTGCAATGACGCGTTTGCCCGCCTGGCAGGATTCGAAAGGGCTGAACAGATGTTGGGCACTTCCATCGATTCCTTCGTTCCCCGAACCAATGAGCAGTTCGTCGGGGAGCTGCGTGCCGCCATCCGCTCCGGCTTCCGCTCCGGCACCGTTCAGTTCACACCTCTCGATCCGGAAGGACGTCCTTTATATCGCTTGCGCACTCACGTGGGCATCGTGGAAAATGGTGCGCTCCTGCGCATTTGGATCACCACTCGAGACATCACCAGACTCAGGCGTGCCGAGCTCTCCCTGGCCGCTTCGGAGCGCCGCTTCCGGGAGGTGCTGGAAGGAGTGCAGCTCCCGGCGATCATCCTGGACCTGCAGGGAACCATCACGTTCGCCAACCGCTGTTTCCTCGGCCTCGCGCAGCGAACCCGGGAAGACCTGACCTCGCTCGGCTGGCTCTCCGGCATCATCCCCGCCGAAGAGTCCACCATCTGGAAATCCATTCTGCAGCCTGGCCGGAGCGTCCAGGAAGCCACCACCCATTTCGAAGGGGCAATCGTCCGCCCGGACGGGCCGCACCACGTCGTCGAGTGGAGCACCATTGGCTTGCGTGACCCGCAGGAAGGCCTCGGAGCCATTGCCGCCATCGGACGGGACGCCACCCGCGAGCGCGCACTTGAGATGGAGATCCGCCAGGCTCAGAAACTGGACAGCATCGGACGGCTGGCCACCGGGCTCGCACACGACTTCAATAATCTCCTCACCGTCATCGCGGGCCGCACCACCGAGTTGCTCCGCCAGACCTCCGAATCCCATCCCCACCGTTCCGGCCTTGCCGAAATCGAGGATGCCGCCAAACTCTGCACCTCCATCACTGGCCAACTTCTGGCGTTCGGCCGCAAACAGCATCTCAACCCCGAGTTCATCGTTTTGAATACCGTCATCGCATCGGCGGAGCCCCTCATTCGCGGTTTCACCGGAGCCGCCATCGAACTCCATTTCGACCTGCAGCCGTCCCTTTGGCGCACTTACGCCGATCCCGCTCAAATCCTGAGAGCTCTCGCGAACCTCGTCACCAACGCCCGCGACGCCATGCCCAACGGCGGCACTCTCACCATCGCCACGGCCAATCTCGTCGTGCAGGCGCAGGACCCTGAGCATCCGGCCCTCAAACCGGGTAACTATGTAAGGCTCTCGGTCGCCGATAGCGGCGTCGGTCTGAGCGAGGAAGCCAAACTCCACGTCTTCGAACCGTTCTTCACCACCAAGGCCGCCGGCAAAGGAACAGGGTTCGGGCTGGCGACCGTCTATGGAATTGTGACCCAGTCCGGCGGTCAGATCCTGGTTTGCAGCGAGCCGGGCAAAGGCACCACTTTCGAAATTGTCCTGCCGGCCGCCTCGCCTTCGCCCGCCGCCTGATCTCTATCGCCCGGGCAGCCGGGTCGCCCCCTTTGCACCCCGGGCGACCGCTCGGCTGCCTCCTTCCCGGCTCTCGAAGAGGAATCGCTCCGTTCTCTCGCGGAATCTTCCACAACGCGCAACGGATGGCGCGCCCGCTCTCCTACGCAGCCAAGACGTTCTTTACCGCGCTCACCAGGGTTTCCGGGTGAAAAGGCTTGCGCACAAAGCTGTCCACCTTGCGTCCGGAAAACGCTCGCTCCACGTCCGGCGGGTGCCCGCTGCTGGCCACGATGGTTTTGATTCCCGGCCGGATCGACGCAAGATAATCCAGCACCTTCTCCCCGCTCATCCCCGGCATCCTCCAATCCAGGATCGCCAGCGATATGTCGGCATGCTGTTGCAGCAGCTCGGCGGCATGGTACCCGCTCTGCGCCGTGCTCACCACCAGCCCGCGCGGCTCCAGTATGTGCGACATCAGTTCCAGAATCATGCTTTCGTTATCGACCACCAGAACGTGCGGAATCGCCAGCAGCACGATGCGTGCCGTCCCCGTCCCGCGGCGCAGCGCCGGCATGCAAGCGCCGGCCCCGGCCGCCCGCGCCACCACCGGCGCCGCTTCCGTTCGCGACACCCAGTCCTCAATCGCCCACGCTACCGTCCGCTTGATGTCTCCGCCCGCCCCCGGCTCCGCCAGCACGCCGTCGCCGTTACACTTCATCAACTCCGACCGCAGCCGGCGGTCGCTCGCCGGCCCCATCACCACCACATTCGGCGGTGCCGCCATGGGCGCCGTGTCGCTCAGAAAATCCCGCCAGTTCCCATCTGGCAGCCTCGGTGCCGTCACAACCACCGAGACCGTTTTGCTGGATAGTGCCAGCAGCGCTTCCGTTCGGCTGCCGACCGCCAGCAGCTCCTTTCCGGCTGCCCCCAGCATCCGTTCCAACGACGCGCGATGATGATCTCGCGGCTCTACAATTAATAACGTGTTCTTACACATCACTTAGCCCCGTCCTTTGAGGGCCGTCCTGACTGGATCAAAAGAGCTGCATATCCGGGATTACGTTCCCGATAGTCTGCCGAGCCTGAACGAAGGGCTACTTCCGATCTCCGGAAGCGCGCCGTCATCCTGCGAAGGGCCGGTAGGCCCGCACCATCCGGAACCGTGCTGGCATGGTTTGTCCGACTGCGCCGGCGGCGGGGGCCGGGTGACAAAACGAAATGATGTGTACCGAACATCACTAACTCGCCTTGCCAATCGAACTCTATCGGTAACAGCACTATCGTACTAACCTCATAAATGACCGGGAACTGTTAAGGCTTACAGGTTGCGAAGGAATTGTGAAGGAAATCAGCCTTGGTACTTGTACGGTCTATAACTCCCCTGCGATTCCGTGGAGCAGTGCGAATTTCGTTAGTTCCGCCGTGGTGTGAATCTGGAGCTTCTGCATCATGTTGGATTTATGGAAGGCTACCGTCCTCGGAGAAATCGTCAATGCAGCCCCGATCTCCTTGGCCGATTTCCCTGCGGCCACTAATTGTAAAACCTCGCGTTCCCGCGCCGTCAATGCCCCGGTAGCATTGTGGTCCTGTAACTTCCCTAGGTTAGCGTCTTCAGCCACTTCCGGAGTCACATACCTCCGCCCGCGTAGGACTTCGTGGATGCTGTCCACCAGTTCAGCCGACGCGCACCGTTTCAGTACGTAACCTGACGCTCCCGCGCGAAACGCCGCCTTTACATAAGTCGCATCCGCATGCATGGTCAGAAACACCAGACGCGTGGTCGGAACCTCTTTGCGGATCTGCAGGGCCGCCTCGATGCCGTTCAGCTCCGGCATCGAAATATCGAGTACCACCACGTCCGGCTGAATGCGCTTCGCCGCCTCTACCAGTTCTCTGCCGTTTTCCACCGCCCCCGCAACTTCGAAGTCGGGCTCCAGCAATCGCTTGAGCCCGTCCGTCATAATCGTATGGTCATCGGCAAGCAGCACGGTAGATCGTCTCATGACGCACCTTCCGCCCGGTACACTGTAGACGTACCTCTCTCCGCACGGTGCTAACACTGGTTCTAGTACAGCAAAGCCGCAAAGATAGTACAAGTAAAGATTTGATACACCAAATAGATTAGGGGAAATCCTAGGAAGAATATCTTGACTGGCTGGCAGGTGCTAAGTCTCAGCCGCCACGCGACTTTTAGGCCTGCGATGTACTGCCAGCCGCGTTCTATTTTGCCAATATCTCCACCAAAATCCTATAGTAAAAGCGGACTATTCCTACCATGGAAAGTACTGCGGTGATTACGGTAATTATCGGATTACGACGTACGCAATCGACATCGAATCGCAAATCGCAACAGATCGTTGGATTGCGCAAACCCCAGTCGGCGCATCGCGGCTGACCGCCGCTGCACCGCCGTTTTGAATGATACCCCCGTCGCCACCGCGATCTCTTTCGTGTTCAGGCCTCGTCCCAGCCACGCCATGAATTCCCGCTGCCGGTCCGTGAGCTGCTCCAGGCTTTCGGGGCTGGCCGCTGCATCGTCCCAAAACCGCGCCAGCACCGCTGGTGAAATGTAGGTCTCACCCTCCATAATTCGCCGGATCGCATCCGGTAGCTCCGCCGCCGCTTCGCTTTTCAAAATGTATCCCGCGGCTCCAGCCCGGAATGCACCCGTCACATAGGCGGCGTCGGCATGCACGCTGGCCAGGATCACCCTGGCGCCGGGCTGGCTTCTCTTCAGCCGCCGGCACGCTTCCAGCCCGTCCAGAACCGGCATCGCAATGTCCATCACGATGACATCGGGTCGGCAGTCGCGCGCCGCCTCGAGCACAGCCTGCCCGTCGCTGGCCATGCCCGCCAGTTCGCATCCCGTCTGCAAAATCTCCCGGTACCCGTTCAGCACGGCCGCATGATCGTCCGCCAGCAATACACGCGGTGAACTCAAGACTGCATCCTCGATAAGGGTACCTGGACATCCACCTGCGTTCCACGTCCAGGACCGGTTTCGATTGACACGGTCCCCCCCACTGCCCTCACCCGCTCCCGGATGCCGATCAGTCCCAGGCCCGTGCTCTCCCCCTTGGGTTCGTAGCCTTTCCCATTATCGGAAATCAGCAGCCGGATTCGGTCCCGGTGCCTCTCGATGCTGACCTTCGCCTCGCTCGCGCCCGAATGCTTCGTAATATTGGTCAGGCATTCCTGCGCCACTCGGTACAGGCACAACGCGGTCAGGCCGCGCAGCGTCGAGGAAAGGCTCCGGTTCGTGAACCGCAGCCGGATCGGGTACGCTTTGGAAAATTCGGAGCACAGCGATTCCAGCGCCGCCGTTAGTCCCAGGTGTTCCAGCGCCGGCGGGTGAAGCCGGTAAGCCGCCCGCCGCAAATCGTCCGAAAGTGCGTTCACGTTCGTGCGCAGCAATCGGAGCTGGCCTTCCACCCGCCGCCCCGCGCCGGATGAAAGCCCCTTCTCCAGCGTAACCACTTCGTTGGCCAGCAGCGCCATCCGCTGGTTGAAATTGTCGTGAAGCTCGCGCGCAATGCGCTGCCGCTCCTCCTCCTGCGCCGTGAACAGCCGCGCCGTCAGTTCCCGAAGCTGTTCTTCGCTGGCCCGCAGCGCCGTCTCGGTCTGCCGCGCCGCGCTTTCCGCCCGTCGCCGCGCTTCCCGGTTCTCGTCCAGCCGCCGCCACATCTCGTCGATGTCGAGCAGCGCGATCAGAATGCCGACCCGGTGGTCCACCCCTTTGTACGCCCGCACCCGCAATGTGTACCACCGCCCTTCGTCGTCCCGCACCTCTCGCTCCACCGGCCGGAGTTGCTCCATCGCCGCGGCCGCCAGTTCACTCCAATCCTCAATGTGGAACCACGAGCGAAGCTCCTGGATCGGGCGCCCGATGTGGCCTGATACCAGCCGCAGCGCCCTCCCCGCTGCCGGAGTGAACCGCCGGATGCGCAGCTCATGGTCCAGCGTGACCACCGGAATCTCCATGCCCAAAAGCAGATCGGTCAGATCCCCGGCCAGATGCGACAACTCCGCATTCTTCAAGGCCAGTTGCTCATTCACCAGTGTGAGTTCCCGGTTAACAACCTGGAGTTCTTCCTTCGACGTTGTCAGTTCATCGATCGCAACCCAATCCCGCCCCGCTGCCGCGATCTGTTCCCTCATGGCCGGAAAGGCTTCGGCCTGCTGGGGCTCCGCCATCCGCTCATTTGCCGGCAGGACACCATCCCCAAGGCTGGCCGGCTGGGGGACTGCCGCTTGGCGAACAAAAATCTTCTGGGCGGATTCTTCTGCGGCGAACAGCGTCGCTTCGTCGGCGGCCAGGTCGGCTCGATTCAAAGCCAGGTACCGTCCTGGCTTGAGCGCGTAGTGGAACGACTCGAGCACCCGCTTCTCCATGCCGGCCTGCGTCGCGTTCCGATAAAGGATTAGATCCAGTTTTGAGAAGGGCGGATCCTGGCCAAGCTGGTGCGACGCGAATACACACAGATCGCGCACACCCGGCGCCACCTCGTAGCCGCTCTCGACTTCCGTGAAAAACCGTCGCCGCTCCGCGCGGACGCCGGCCAGGCACGATTTTCCGTAGATGCCTGACCGGGCATTCCGCAGATCCGCGGAATTCGTGTCCGTGGCGAAGACCTGGACGCGCGCCGCCTCGTGCCATTCGCTCAATTGCTCCACCAGCAGGATCGCGATCGAGTACGCGTCCTCTCCCGTCCCGCACTCCGGCACCCACACCCGAACCGGTGCGCCGGCCGGCGTAGTGGAAACGATTCTGGGAATCACCCGGCGCTGCAACGCCGCGAACATTTCCGCGTCGTCGAAGAAACCCTGCGGCCGCCCGTTTGCCTTCGCTGCCGCGCTGGCGGCGGCGGAACGGCTGCTGGAAACCAGAGTATCCGAGCCTTGCTCTTCAGCCGTCGCGGCCGCCTTCCTCACGGCGGCGGTCCCCAACCCGCCTCCAGCCATAGCGGCGCCGCCTGCAGAGAGTTCCCGCTTCCGGCGTGAAGGCTCTTTCGACATCGCTCGCTAGCGCTCGCCGCCCGGAACCGCCTTCAGAGCCGAATTCTCCTCGCGCGGTCAACTCGGGATGCCATGAAAGAGAAACCGGGCGCGCCCACGTCTTAGTATCCACGAAGAATGCCCCGCCGAAACATTCCCTCGCCCGGAAAACCGAAGCCCGCGACCGCCGTTTGCGGCCCCGGCTACAAATTCCGCCCACATGTTCGGGCAGATGCCCTAACCGAGGCCTCCCCCAAAATGCAAACGGCCGGTCCGCGCTTGGAACATCGCGCGACCGGCCGTTCTCGGTTGTGCCCCGGCTAAACCGCCAGGAACATCGTGTTGCCGTTGCGGTTCACCAGAAGAAGAGGCTTATCCGTCGAGCCCTTCAGGGCCCGCTCGAAATCGGCCGTGTTACGCACCGGCTGCCGATTCACCTGTTGAATCACGTCGCCCGGCTGAAGGCCGGCCTCGGCCGCCTCGCTGGCGGGGCTCACGTTCGTGACCACCACTCCCTGGGCGCTCGGCGGCAGGCCGAGATCGTGCGCGGAATCGGCATCCAGGTTCTGCACCGTCACGCCCGAAAGCGCGCTGTTGCCGGAGTTGTCGTTGTCCCGCGTCGACGCTACCTGCGTTCCCGGCAGCTCCGTCAGCTTTACCTCGAACTGCTGAGGCTCGCCGTTGCGCAGCACTTTCAGATTGACGTCCGTGCCCGGCGTCATCATCGAGATCCTCATGCGCAGGTCGTTGCTGTCCGCCACCGGCTTTCCGTTCAGGTCCGTGATGATATCGCCTCGCTCCAGGCCGCTCCGCTGCGCCGGGCTGTTCGGTGTCACATCGCCCACCAGGGCGCCGCCCGTATTCCCGTCATGGAACGCCTTCGCAATCGAGGGCGTCACGTCCTGCGGCAGGATTCCCAGGTACGCGCGTGTCACCTTCCCGTGCTCTACAATCTCCTCCATCACGCTGCGCGCCATGTTCGCCGGAATCGCGAAGCCGATCCCCTGGTTGCCTTCCGACCCGTGCGCGATGATGGCCGTATTCACGCCGATCAGTTCGCCGCGGTCGTTCACCAGCGCCCCGCCCGAATTCCCGGGATTAATCGGCGCATCCGTCTGGATAAAATCCTCGTAGTCTTCGATGCCCAGGTGCGAGCGGCCCGTCGCGCTCACAATCCCCATCGTCACCGTCTGCCCGACCCCGAACGGGTCGCCCACCGCCAGCGCATAATCGCCCACCTGCACCTTGGACGAGTCTCCCACCGTGATGCATGGCAGGTTGCTGGCGTCGATCTTCAATACCGCGATGTCGCTCTTCGGATCCGTCCCCACAATCCGCGCCTTCAGCTCTCGCTTGTCGGACAACGTCACGCGCACGTCGCTGGCGCCGTCCACCACGTGATTATTGGTGAGGATATACCCGTCCGGAGTCATGATGATGCCGGAACCCAGTCCCTGCTCCCGCTGTTCCGGAGCCTGCCGCGGGCCGCGGCGTCCCTGGTTCGGAACATCGCCGAAAAACTGCCGGAACAGCGGGTCGTCCGGCATCTGCCCGAAAAATTCCGCCGGCACCTTCGTGACCTTCGAAGACGACACGTTCACCACCGCCGGCAGCACCTTCTTCACCACCGGTGCGAACCCCGTCCGGCTCGGCCCCTCGTCGGGGCTGGCCATCTTCAAAGCCAGCGCCGGATGTACCAGCCCAAGACCGACGCTCGCCAGTCCGACCCCTCCCACCCCAACCATCAGCGCCGCCGCCACCAGTATCGCCTGCCGGCGCTTCCAGAAACTCTGTGCGTTCATTACAGCCTCCAATGAGATCTCGATCAGCCACTGCGCCTGACCAACGCCCAGGTGGTGGCTCCAATCAATTGGACGGCTGAACTCCCGCTTTGTACCGTGGGGCAGGATGGCATCCTGCGCGCCGGTTGCCAACCGGCGCCTCCCGCGCGAGCGGCATTCCCTCGCCAAACCGGTGCGGCATTCGGCTCAAGCCCCAGACCCGGAATCCGAGCGGTGATCCGGCCTTTCTCCGGCCGGAACGTGAGAAAGAGCCCTCTCGTCCGGCGTCTTCACCCCTCCACGTTCTGCCCGGTCCGTGCGCGCACGGCGGAGAGAAATGCCGCGTAACTCCAGGTCAGGTTCTTGACGCTCTTCTCGTAGCCGGTGACGCCGTCGAATTGCTCGCTCAGTTCCAGGTGATCGCTGTGATAGATCACCGCGGCCAGCATCGCATCTCCGGCGTCCTGCAGCTTGCTGGCGGCATCCGCAGCCGAAGTAGCCGCCGTCACCCCGATCTGGCTGAAAAAAGGCGCCGAAAACTGGTCGAGAGGCACAATCTGCGTTTTGGCGATCGTTTGTCCCAGCGTGTAATAGAGCTCCGCCAGGTTGCACGTGCACAGCGCCCATGGATGGTCTCCCGCGCTCGGGTCGCTCACGTCGCCGTCGTACACGTCCCCCGGGTAGCGTCCCATTAGCGGCCCGATCCCTTGATTATTCTGGTCCGAGATGTTGATCGGAAAGTAGTCGGGTGCATTCGGATCCGCCCACTGGCTCCGCAGCACCGCCGCCGTCGCCAGCAGCTTCGTGTCCGTGCACGGCACCGCCCCGTAGATACACGCCGAGACAATGTCGATATTCGCGTCGTAGCCGGGAGGCGCGGGGATCAGCGACACGTAAATGCTCCCGTTCCAGTGCTGCGCGAGCGCCGTCTCGAGCCAGGCGATCGCGGCAGCCGTTCCCGCCGGGACCGCGATGCCGATCGTGTTCGCCTGGATCGCCTGGAAGCAGCGAAGCTGCACGGATCGCGCGAAGAACGAGAACCCCTGATGCTCCTCCCACAGGTTAAACGTCTGGTTTTGATACGCCCCCATCAGGTAATTCAGATTCTGGTTGATCACCGCTGTCGCCACCGTTTGCGTGGGCGCGTCGAGTTGGTCATAGGCCGACAGAATGGCAAGCGTCTGCAGCGCCGGGCCGTCCGTCTGCTCCGTCCAGTTGCGGGAGAGTCCGCGGATCGTGTAACTCGCCAGGGCCAGCGACGGCGTCGCATTGCTCTGGCAGATCTGCGCGAAGTTCACGTAATCGATCAGCGGCTGCACCCCGCTCCCCGGAGCCGTCGGCATTCCCGCCGCGGCAATCTCCATCGCCGTAATCGCCGCGTCCCGAGTCCAGTTATAGATATAGTCTTGGTCTATACCGGCGGTATTGGCAGGAGACGACGCAGCCGCGATCACGCACCCCGGCAGCGAGAACGATTGCGGGTCCGATGGGCTGGGATGATTCGGATCCACGAACAAAAACCCGTCGCTCGCAACGTTTCGCAGCATCAGCGAAAACATATGCTGGGCGATCTTCGGAAGTCCCGCCGGCGTCCAGGCGATCTGGGGACTCACCTTCGGGATGCTTACCACCCGGGCGGTTACGTGTGCACGGACAAATCTCGTAGGAGTCGTTACAGCTGCTGCCATGGCTTTTGTTTCCTCTCGCGCATGTGGCGCTCAAGCAGATGGGCCCGAGTCTAGCACGGTTCCCATTGCCCTATCGTGAATTCGCCACGTCTCACACGTACGAATGTTTACCGTTTTCTTCCGAGCGTCTGGGCTGTTCTGAACACCCGGATGGAAGACATCCATTTCGAAGTGTCACATCCGGTCCTTGCCGGTCGAATGGCTGCCCCGCCCGTCATGTGAAGGTATGCGTCGGAGGAAGCACGGGGGCGAGTCGTGGCGGTCGGGTATACTCGGTGTGCTGCCCAACCCCTCTCCAGGGTTTCCCGTGGCTGATGATCATGAGATCGCTCGTTAGTTCGTCTTGTGTCGCCGCAGGGGGCATAATTGCCGTTCTCCTTCTGGTCCACGCGAATGGTCAGCCGGCGGCGCATTCGCAGCCGGTGTTCCGATCCTTTCAGCGTGTCCAACTGCTGGAGGACAAGGGCGAAACGTCGGCCAGCGTCAGCGTCGGCGATCTCAATGGCGATGGCCTGCTGGATATCGTGCTCGCCAAGGGCCGGCACTGGCCGCTTCAGAGCCGGGTGCTGCTGAACGATGGAAAGGGAGGCTTTTCGGCCGGCAATCTGGGCGCAGCGCCCGCGCGAACTTACTCCGCCGCTTTAGCCGATGTGGATGGCGATGGCCATCTGGACGTTGTGGTGAGCAATGATGCGCCGGACCGCAAACTGGTATATCGGAACGACGGGAAGGGGCATTTCACGGAGACCGGGACGTTCGGCGAGCCCGGCTGGACCACTCGATATGTGACGCTCGCGGATCTCAATGGCGACGGTTTTCCGGACATCGTAGCGGCTAACCGCGGAGATTATCCGGATATCGGAGCGACCGGACCGCACGTCGCGGTGCCGAGCTTCGTCTGCTTGAATGACCGCAAGGGTCATTTTCCCGCCTGCCAGCCGCTGCCAACCGAATCCGCTACCTCGATTGTAGCCGCGGATTTTGACGGTGACGGCGCGATCGACCTGTTCGTACCGCATCGCGACGGGGGACAGAGCATGATCTTATGGAACGATGGGAAGGGCCATTTCCTCACCTCGACCAAGGTGGGACCGAGTCCGGCCTGGATCCGGATCGGTGCTGCCGCCGATTTTGATGGTGATGGGCGCCTGGACCTGGCAATTATCGACGAGCAAAAAAGAGGCGCCTACGTGATCTTCAATCGTGGTGGGCGCAAATTCGGAGATCCCGTGCAACTTCCCGGACCGCGGCGGCCGCCCTACGCGCTGGCGGTGGCGGATCTCAATCGCGACGGCCGGCCGGACATCGTTGTTGGCTGGGTGCACCAGCCGGGATCGGTCTACTACAACACGGGGCAGGGGCACAGCTTCCATGAGGTCCCCTGGAACGATGGCAAAGGGGTTGTCTACGGCATGTCGTTTGCCGACTTCAATAATGACGGCTGGCCCGACATTGTGGCGGCGCGGTCTGACGCCCCAAACGGAATTTGGTTCAGCACACCACCAATCTCGGAGCGGTAATTGCTTCCGGTATTTTCGCTATGCCGCCCGCGCGATCACAGAAATGCAATCGGCAAGGTCGAGGCTGACGCGAATTGCATCGGCTCCTCCCGTAATGCTCACGGATAGCGACGATGCGGAGTTCCTTCGCTCGACAGTCAGCACCGTACCAGGCCGCAGACCGAGCTGCTCCAGCTCACGGAGAGCTGCAGGGTCTCGGTCGGCTACGCTGCTGATGATGGCCGGTGTCTGGAGAGGCCATCCCGCCAGCGGCACCTCGTCACGGTAGGCAGCAGCTTCATATTTCTGCGGAATGATGTGCCCGTGCGGGTCGATCTCAGGGTCGCCCAGGATGGCGGCGACGCGATCTTCAAATCGTTCGGAGATGAAATGCTCCAGCCGGTCCGCTTCCTCGTGCACTTCGTCCCAGGAATACTTCAGAACATCGTGAAGAAATAATTCAAGCAGCCGGTGATGCCGCACAAGCTCCCAGGCGCGCCGCTTCCCTACCGCCGTGAGCCGGACACCCCGATGCTTTTGATACACAACCAGGGCCGGCCGCTCCAAAGCGAGCCTCTGAAGCATTCCGGTTACCGAAGGAGTTCGAACTCTGAGCCTCTCGGCAAGGACCTTTGTCGTGACCCTCAATTCCCCGGACCCTCCCAATTCGAGGATCGCCTTGAGGTAATCGTCGACCGATTCTGACGTCGAAAGCCCCTTAGGTTTAGCTGGCACTATTTATGATGATATGGCAGTCCATGAGTGTGTGCAAGACACAATAACAAGGTAGGGGGCGTTGACGCGACATGAAAAATTAGGATAGCCTAATTAATTGCCGTCAATACGCACCCGCATCCTGATCGCATGTCTTGCCCTTTTCAGCTTCTCCCCTGGCCGTCTCGTGGCACAGGGGGAGACGACCAGCGCCATTGTGGGCGCGGTCGTTGATCCCAGCGGCGCGGCTGTGGTCGGCGCCGCGGTGACCGTCATCAGCACCGACACGGCCACCAGGCGCACCGCGATCACCGACGATGCCGGCCGCTTTAGCTTTCCGCAATTGAAGCCCGGATCGTATTCCGTCCAGGTTCTGGCCGCAGGTTTCCAGCCCCAAACGGTTCCCGGCGTGTCTTCCGGTTTAGGGCAGAAGCAGACCGTGAACTTTACGCTAAAGCTCCTTGCCGCAAAAGGGGAAGTGACCGTTACCAGCGAGGCCCTGCTCGTGAATCCGGAGAACCCGAACACCGCGACGACTCTCAACGCCCCCGCGTTGGAAAATCTCCCCAATCCCGGCGGCGACATGACGTATCCCTTGCAGTTCGCCCCAGGCGCCCTGATGAACACCGCCGGCAGCGGCAACGACTTCATCGGCGGTACGAACGGGTATGGCAATGTGCAATTCAATGGTCTTCCCGCGCTTTCGAACGGCTACATCGTCGACGGCCTCGAAACCAATGATCCCCTCACCAACCTCAATAGCGGCCTCTCTACCAATCTCGTTCTGGGCCTCAATTCCATTGCGGAAGTGACGGTCAATACGCTTTCCTACACGGTGGACCAGGGACGATACGGCGCGTCGCAGGTCAACTACATCACCAAATCCGGGACCAACAGGTTCCACGGAAATCTCTACGAACTCTGGAACGGGTCACGGTTTGACGCGGCCGACTTCTTCACCAATGCAACACCGGAAAACCACAAGCCACGCTCCACCGTGAACCATTTCGGCGGCAGCCTCGGCGGCCCGATCCTGCACGACAAGCTATTTTTCTTCTTCGACAGTGAGTGGGTCCGCATCGCCCTCCCGATTGTTTCCCCCACTACGGTTCCCACCGCGGCCTTCCAGCAATACGTCCTTCAGCAACTCCCTGTGGGAGGTACCGACGCCATCACCGGCTCAAGGTATCAGCCTGCGCCCGAATTGGTGCCCTTCTATCAGCAGATGTTCGCCCTGTATCGAAACACGACCGGAACACCGCTGGCGGTGTTGGGGTGTCCCTTCAATAGTGACGGCAGCCCGGCCGAAGGATTCCCGCCCAACGGCAATGGATGCGCCAACCGCCAGAGCGCCTCACACTCCAGCGACGACCGGGAGCAGGTTCAAACCGCGCGCATCGACGACAACATCGATGAGAAGAACACGGCGTGGTACCGGTTTCAGGCGGACACCGGCTTGCAAGCCGCCTACACGGACCCCATCAATCCGTTGTTCAATTCCATCTCGCCGCAGCCGCTCTACTCATTCGCGGCGGGCTACACGCACGTTTTTTCCTCGAATCTGGTGAACTACTTCAACCCGGCGTTCTCGTGGTACGAGAGCCTGTTCGGCCCGGCCGATTTCCAGAAGACACTAGCGGCATTCCCGATCGTGCTGCAGGGGAGCGGCGCCAACGCGCCGTTTACCACCATCGGCGGAATGGACAATACATGGGTGCAAGGCCGGCGCGCAGCGCGCTTTTTCATCAATGACAACCTTGCTTGGACCATTGGCGGTCACGAGCTGCGTTTTGGCACGAATACGCGCATCTTCCGCCTCAATGATTATGATTTCGGCGAAGGAGTCGTACCGCTCGTTACCTATACCACCCTGCCCCAGTTCATCTATGGCGTGGCCTCGACTGCGTCGAAGACCTTTCCGCTCGCGAATTCCCAGCCATTCAATTTCCTGAATCTGGACCTCTATGCTCAGGACACCTGGAACGCGACATCCAGATTGACGTGGACCTTCGGCATCCGCGCGACGCACAATTCCAATCCGCTGAATCCGCACGATGAGGTTGCCCGTCTCTCCGCTTCCTTCGCGTCGGTGTCTCACGATGTGAACCAGCCTCTGAGCGAAGCCATCCAGACAGGCCTTGGAAACATCTTCCAGTCGACTCCGCTGGCAATTCTGCAGCCTCGGACCGCCATCGCGTGGCAGATTGCGCCGAAGACGGTGCTGCGGAGCGGCTTCGGCCTTTTCAGCGACCTTTTGCCGGGCAGCGTCGCCGATCTCGTCGGTGTGAATCCGCCATACTCCCGGACGTTTCAGGGTGGTCTTCTGGGCACCGTGGGAGGCACCGCCATTGCGCCGGGAGTCCCTGATAGCGCGATCGACGCGACGGTGGCGGCGAACCGGATATTCACCGCGGGCTTTCATCAAGGTCAGCTCTCCTGCGCTTCGGCGCTTTCCAATCCGAATACATGTCTCCAGCCGGTAGCACTGACCGCCGTTCCCGACGGCGAGCTGCACGCGCCGTATTTTATGGAATGGAGCTTTGGCCTGGAGCATCAGATCGGCAGCACCGTCAATTTGCGCGCGCAGTACGTTGGCACGCGTGCGGTGAATCAGCCTTACACCACCCAGGTGAACGGGTATCAGACCGTGTGCGACGGCTGTTTTGCGCCGTTCCCCTATGGGGTCCCAACCGACCCGAGATTCGGAACCGTGACTCAGCTCAATACCGGTGCGAACAGCCACTACGACGGGCTTCAGACCACGGCCGAGAAGCGGCTTGGGCACGGCTTGCAAATCCAGGCGAACTACACGCTGAGCCACTGCATCGATACGGTCTCAAACGGTGGGTTCCTGCCGTTTTCCGCCGGGGGAATTCTGTCGCCGATTCCGGGCGACCTGCAACGGGACCGCGGGCCCTGCGATTACGATGTTCGTCACAATTTCACGGCGAGCTATGTCTACGAACTGCCGTTCAAGCGCCGCGGCCGCCTTGGAATTCTGTTGAATGGATGGCAGGTGTCCGGTTCGGTATTCTGGCGCAGCGGACTTCCGTTCTCGGTTCTGAGCGCCCCTTATTCGGCCAACGGAAACGGCATCGTCAATGGCAGCGGACCCCAGTTTGCCAGCGTTGTGCCTGGAGTGCCGCTCTACGGGCACAATCCGATTCCCGGCGTCACCCAGCCCGGCACAATTCAGTGGCTGAATCCCGGCGCATTCGTTTCCACGGCCGATCCGAGTACGGGCGCATGCGCCGGAGGCGACACCACGAGCAATTGTCAGTTTGGAAATCTGGGTCGGAATGCTCTCCGTGGTCCCGACTTCACCTGGAGCGACCTGTATCTGACGAAGTGGTTTTCCCTCAATGAGCGAGTGAAGTTGAGGCTCGACGCCCAGTTCTTCAACTTGTTCAACCATCCAAACTTCGGATTGCCCGTGCTTGGGTACGCCGGTATCCCCGGCAAGCCTGCCACGCAAACGGGATTCGGCGCGCTGACGTTCACCACATCTCCGCCAACCGGTTTGCTTGGCGTCGGGCTCGGCGGCGACAGCTCCCCACGAATGATCGCCTTTCAGTCGCGCCTGGAATTCTGATCATGCTCCGCCCCTCCTACTGGGTGTCTCTGTCATCTCGTTACCGCTCCCTTATGGTCGCGGCTCCGTTCGCTGCTTATTCCCGAATCCGAGCCGCGACCGGCATCCTCGATCGGCTCGTGCACAACGCCCACCGAATCGAGATGCGGGGCGATTCAATGCGGAAGAATCGTGGGAAACCGAGCGGATAATTCCCAGGCTGACCATTTGGGAGCGGGACCGGTTAAAGTGGAGTTCCGGGACTCCTGCGCGTTCTACAATACCCAGCATAGGCCACATGCACCGCATCGCGCTCCTCGCCCTGCTCGCAGCCAGCCAGGCGGCCGGCTGCGTCTGCGTTGCATTCCTGACGCCGAAGGCGGAGTGGCAACGCTCGTCCCTTGTCTTCGTCGGAAAAGTTGAGACGGCATCGCCGGAGTTCGATGCCCAAGAAAGGTTCCGACCGCAGCACGCCACCGTTCGAGTTGAAGAGGCTTTCAAAGGCGTCCAGAAAGGCCAGCTGATCCAAATCGACCAGACCGGGAGCGACTGCGAGTTGAAATATTCGCGCGGCTGGCGCCGTCTGTTGTATTTGAGCGTGCAACATGGCGAATTATGGATGTCGCCCGGCTGTGA
>DATJMP010000306.1:0-10884 GCA_035508655.1 Bryobacteraceae bacterium | reverse complement strand
TGATCAAACTGCGGGCCGCCGGTAACCGAAGAGGTTTTCCCTCGTGATGACGTCGGCCACCGGCGCCGGCACAAGCGTCCGCCAATCGGGGCTGTCCGCTTGAATCTTTTCCAGCACGTCGGCTGTGCTGACGTCCAGTTGTCCCGGTTCGAAATCACGGATCGGTTCGATGAAACCGTTATCGAACACGTATGAATACAGGTGTATGAGCTGCGCCCCCACTTGGACCTTGTCCGCCGTCACCAGGCTTCCCGTTTTGGTCTCGATGGTGGGATAGACAAATAATTTCACCCTGCCCTTAAACAGGCGTCCCAGCCCCTCCAGAATCCCGCCTTCCAAATCCGTGTAATACTTTTCGTCGAAAATCGCACGCAGCGTTGGGACCCCCACCACCATGCCGATCCAGTTCTGCGTGTATTGCCGCAGGTAACTCGTCACCTGGTCGAAGCGCGTGTAATTCGAAATCATGACCATCTTATCCAGCGCGCCGAGCAAATCGACCCGCGCCAGAAAGTCGTTGTGATCGATACGGTCGCCCGAAGTGGTGAGATTGTTCAGCGTCATTTCCATCACCACTACCGGTTCCGCCGGCGCCTGCGGAAAATCCTGCCGCAGCTGGCCTAACGCGCGATCCAGCATCGCCAGAGTGACGTTCGTCACCGGACGGAAACTCCCGCGCTCCAGGAGCACCGGCTGGCCAGCCAACACCTCCGACGGCTGCACCACCTCGCCCGATGCGGTGAACATGGCCACGTCCGTCAGGCCCTGTTCCAGAAGCTGAAGGCTCATCAGCCGGTTATCTACTCCCTGGAATGCCGGCCCGGAGAACTTGATCATGTCCACTTCGATCCGCCGCCGGTTCAGGCCATCCATCAGCGTGCCGATCAGGGTGGCCGGATCATGCGCCAGGTAAAAAGCGCCGTAGAGGAGGTTCACTCCGATCAGCCCCACCGCCTCCTGCTGGCTCGCGGTTTGGGTATCCAGCATTTCGATGTGAATGATGGCCTCGGAAGGCTCCGCCTTGGGGCTGTCCTGAAATCGGACTCCCACCCAGCCGTGCCCCGCGTGCTGGCGAGACGAAGTGTGCGTGGCCACCGTGTCCGCGTAAACGAAAAACGCGGTGCTGTCACCTCTGGCCGGGTCCACCCGCTCCACCAGTTGGCCGTATTCGCGATCCAGCATGGCCTCCAGGCGCGACCGGCTGACATAGTGAGCCGTTTTTCCGTAGAGACCGTCGCTGATCGCCATGTCATAGGCGGAAATCGATTCCGCCACCGTCGCCGACGCATTGCCGACGTGGAAAAACCAGCGCGCCACTTCCTGTCCGGCGCCGATTTCCGCCAGCGTGCCGAAAATCCGGCGGTCGAGATTGATCTTGAGAGCTTTCTGTTGCGGGCTATATTTTTCTTCCATCACGGGACCAGAGGTAAGAGTCGCACTCTGGCCGTAGAACTGCAACTCGTGAACCGAAAACGCGAGAAATTCCCCAATCGGCCGTTGAGGACGGCGCGGCGGCGGAGCATTGGAGCCATGTGGACATTGGGCGTGTATTTCGTACTGGTGGTGTTGCTCGTCGCGGGCATACTGGGCGTCTCCTACGTCCTGGGCCAGCGCCATTCCGATCCAGCCACCGGCGCGCCTTATGAATCCGGCATCCTGTCGGCGGGATCGGCGCGTGTCCGCCTCTCCGCAAAGTTCTACCTCATCGCAATGTTCTTCGTGATTTTCGACCTGGAGGCGGTGTTTCTGTTTGCGTGGGCCGTCGCCGCGCGCTCGCTGGGCTGGCCGGCCTTCTGGGAAGCCGCCATCTTCGTGGGCATTCTGCTGGCGGCGCTTGCGTATCTATGGCGCGTAGGCGCGCTCGATTGGAGCGAGGTGCGGAGACACACGGAATAGGCATGCACTTCTCCATCGTGAATCCGCGCCGCCAGTCATCCGTCCGCGGGGAACAAGGAACGCTCGAAGAGGCCGCCAGGCGGAATATTATTCTCTCCCGCCTGGAAAGCCTGGTAGCCTGGGGCCGCAAAAATTCCATGTGGCCGTTCAATTTCGGCCTCTCCTGCTGTTATGTCGAAATGGCCACCAGCCTCACCAGCAAGTACGACGTGGCTCGCTTCGGAGCCGAAGTGATTCGCGCCACACCGCGCGAGGCCGATGTCATGGTGATCGCCGGCACGGTCTTCATCAAAATGGCGCCAATCATCCAGCGGCTGTATGAGCAGATGATGGAGCCGCGCTGGGTCATTTCGATGGGCTCCTGCGCCAACTCCGGCGGCATGTACGACATCTATAGCGTGGTGCAGGGCGTGGACAAATTCTTGCCGGTCGATGTTTACGTTCCCGGCTGTCCCCCGCGGCCGGATACGTTTCTCGAAGGGATTCTGCTGTTGCAAAAGGCGGTCGGCAGCGAGAGGCGACCGTTGAGCTGGGTGCTGGGCCCACAGGGGGTGGAGCGGGCGCCGATGCCTTCGATGCGCGATCTGAAGCGGCCCGCCCGCCAGCACGCCACCGATCTCCGTCCCCCCGACGAAGTCTGATATGCCGGCAACCGCCACTTTGCTGGACGAGCTTCAGGGCCGCTTCGGCCCTCGCATTCAACCGCAGGAGACCGCCGACGCGATCCCGACCGTGTGGGTGCAGCGCCAACTGGCGCCGGCCGTGCTGGAGCATCTCAAGACCGGCATTCCCGACGGCTACGCGATGCTCTACGATCTCACGGCCATCGATGAGAGCGTGCGCGTGCACCGCGACGGCCAGCCGCCCGCGGATTTCACCGTTGTTTACCACCTCTTCTCGTTCCAACGCAACGCGTTCGTCCGCATCAAGACCGCGCTCGAAGCCGGCGCCCTCTCGCTCGATAGCGTCACCCGCCTGTGGGCTAATGCGAACTGGTACGAGCGCGAAGTCTGGGACATGTTCGGCATCTCGTTCACCGGCCATCCCCATTTGCAGCGCATTCTCATGCCGCGTACCTGGGTGGGACATCCGCTGCGCAAGGAACATCCCGCACGCGCCACGGAGATGGGCCCGTTCCAGCTCTCCGAACAGAAGGAGGAAGACGAGCAGAAGGCGCTCCAGTTCCGTCCCGAGGAGTGGGGAATGCGCCGCACCCACGACGGCACCGATTTCCTGTTTCTCAACGTCGGCCCCCAGCACCCCGGCACGCACGGCGTCCTGCGCATCGTGGTGCAGCTCGATGGCGAAGAAATCGTCGACGTGGTGCCCGAAATCGGATTCCACCACCGCGGCGCGGAAAAGATGGGCGAGCGGCAATCCTGGCACTCCTACATCCCCTACACCGACCGCGTCGATTATCTGGCCGGCGTGATGAACAATCTGGCGTATCTGACCGCGGTGGAGAAGCTGGCCGGCATCCCCGTCCCGCCGCGCGCGCAAACCATTCGCGTCATGCTGGCGGAGCTGTTCCGCATAATCAGCCACCTGGTGTGGTACGGAACCTTCGCCCAGGACGTCGGCCAGCTTTCGCCCGTCTTCTACACCTTTAACGACCGTGAGCGCGCCTTTGGCATCATCGAAGCCATTTGCGGCGCACGCATGCACCCCAACTGGTTCCGCATCGGCGGCGTGGCCGCCGATCTGCCGCGCGGCTGGGACGGCATGTTCCGCGAATTCCTCGAATACCTCCCGCCGCGCCTCGCCGAATACGACCGCGAGGTCATGCGCAACCGCATCTTTCAAGCGCGCACCAAGGGCGTGGGCGCCTACACCACGCGCGAAGCCATCGAATGGGGCGTCACCGGTCCGAACCTCCGCGCCTGCGGCTTCGAGTGGGATTTCCGCAAGAAGCAGCCCTATTCCGGCTACGATCAGTTCGAGTTCGACATCCCCACCGGCACGCACGGCGATTGCTACGACCGCGCCGCCGTCCGCGTGGAAGAGATGCGCCAGAGCCTGCGCATCATACGCCAGTGCGTCGATCACATGCCGGAGGGCGACTATCAGTCGGACCACCACCTCGCCACACCGCCCCGCAAAGCCCGCACCATGCAGGATATCGAAACCCTCATCACGCATTTCCTGAACGTCAGCTGGGGTCCGGTGCTGCCGCCCGGCGAAGCGCTCGGCACGATTGAGGCGACGAAAGGCAACAACGGCTACTACCTGATCAGTGACGGCAGCACCGTTTCGTACCGCACGCGCATCCGCACGCCCTCATTCCCCCATATGCAGATGCTGCCCGTGCTGTGCCGGGGCCGCCTGATTCCCGACCTGCTGGCCTGCCTCGGAGCAATGGATTTCGTCCTGGCGGACGTGGACCGATGAGGAGCCCAATCGCATGCTGACGCCTGAAGAGCGAGCCGAAATCGAAGTGGAATTCCCGCACTACCCCACCCGCGAGGCCGTGTGCATCGACGCCCTGAAAATCGTGCAGAAGCACCGCGGTTGGATCTCCGACGAAGCCTTGCGCGATATCGGCGAACTTTTGCAGATGTCGCCCGCCGACCTGGATGGCATCGCGACTTTTTATAACCTGATCTTCCGCCGCCCCGTGGGCCGGCATGTCATCTATGTGTGCGACAGCGTGAGTTGCTGGATCATGGGCTGCGAACGCCATTTCGCGCAGCTTTCCGCGCGTCTCGGCGCTAAACCTGGCGAGACCACCGCCGACGGCCGCTTCACCCTGGTGCCTATCGTCTGCCTCGGCGCCTGCGACCACGCACCGGCCCTGATGATCGACCAGGATCTGCATCTGGATGTCGACCCTGCCGGCCTCGATCGCATCCTGGAGGGCTATCGCTGAATGGCGGACAAGCCGCTCACCGCGAGGATGCGCGCCGATGGCGAGGCGCTGGACCTGCAGGCGTACGAGCAGGCGGGCGGATACCAGGCGCTGCGCCAGGCGCTCGGCGGTATGGAGCCTGCGCGCCTCATCGACGAAGTGAAGGCATCCAATCTCCGCGGCCGCGGCGGCGCCGGCTTCTCCACCGGGCTCAAATGGAGTCTCGTTCCCCCCGATTCCCCCCACCCCCGTTACATCGTCTGCAACGCCGACGAGATGGAGCCCGGCACGTTCAAGGACCGCCTGCTGATGGAAGGCGACCCGCATCAGCTCATCGAAGGCACCATCCTGGCCGGTTATGCCACCTCGAGCGATGCCGGCTACGTCTTCGTCCGCGGCGAATACCATGTCTCCGGCGACCGCCTGCGACGCGCCATCGAAGAGGCTTATCGTGCCGGCTATCTCGGCAAGAACATTCTCGGCTCCGGCTACTCCTTCGAGCTCCATCTGCACCTCAGCGCCGGCCGTTACATGTGCGGCGAGGAGACCGGCCTCCTGAATGCGCTCGAAGGCAAGCGCGCCAATCCGCGCGCCAAGCCGCCGTATCCGGGCGTTTCCGGCCTGTGGGGCAAGCCCACCACCGTCAACAATGTCGAGACGCTGTGCTGCGTTCCTCACATCGTCAGCCGCGGCGCGGCGTGGTTCAAGTCCCTCAGCAAAACGAACGATGGCGGCACCAAGCTCTACGGCGCCAGCGGCAAGGTGAAGCGGCCCGGGCTGTGGGAACTGCCCATGGGGACCACCGTCCGCGAACTGCTCGAGGAGCACGCCGGCGGGATGCGCGATGGTCTCCGCTTTCGCGGCCTGCTGCCCGGCGGCGCCTCCACCGATTTCCTCACGGAGCAGCACCTCGACACGCCCATGGATTTCAACGCGGTTGAAAAAGCCGGCAGCCGCCTCGGCACCGGCACCATGATCGTGCTCGACGACCAGACCTGCCCGGTCGGCATGGTCTGGAACCTGGAGCATTTCTTCGCCCGCGAATCCTGCGGCTGGTGCACCCCGTGCTGGAGCGGCCTGGGCTGGGTCGACCGCATTCTCGAAGCCATGGAGGATGGCCGCGGCCAGCCGGGCGATCTCGAAAAGCTGGCGGACCAGGCCCGTTTCTGGGGTCCCGGACACACCTTCTGCGCGCTCGCTCCCGGCGCCGCCGAGCCGCTCCAGAGCGCGCTGAAATATTTCCGCGACGATTTCGAGCAGCACATCCGCGAACACCGCTGCCCCTGGAGGACCAATGGCTAAGGTCTTCGTGGATAACCGCGCGTACGAGGTTGACCCGGGCCAGAATTTGCTCCACGCCTGTCTCGGCCTCGGCATGAACCTGCCGTATTTCTGCTGGCATCCGGCCATGGGTTCGGTCGGCGCCTGCCGCCAGTGCGCCGTCAAGCAATTCAAGGATGAACAAGACTCGCACGGACGAATCGTCATGGCCTGCATGACGCCCGCGGCCGAAGGAACGCGGATCTCCATCCTCGACGAAGAAGCGGTCTCGTTCCGCCGCTCGGTGATCGAAGGCCTCATGCTTAACCACCCGCACGATTGCCCCGTCTGCGATGAGGGCGGCGAGTGCCACCTGCAGGACATGACGGTCATGACAGGCCACGATTATCGCCGCTATGCCTTCGAAAAGCGCACGTTTGAAAATCAGTACCTCGGCCCGTTCCTCAACCACGAAATGAACCGTTGCATCCAGTGTTACCGCTGCGTGCGCTTCTACCGCGAATACGCCGGCGGCAGCGACTTCAACGCGTTTTCACTCCGCAACATCGTCTATTTCGGCCGCGAGCGCGAAGGCGTGCTGGAGAATGAATTTGCCGGCAACCTGGCCGAGGTCTGCCCCACCGGGGTGTTCACTGATGCCACCGCCAAGCGCCATTACACCCGCAAGTGGGACCTCGAGTTTTCCCCCTCCATCTGCGTGCATTGCGGCCTCGGCTGCAACGTCAGCCCCGCCGAGCGCTACGGCACGCTGCGCCGCATCGTCAACCGCTACAACGCCGATATCAACGGCTACTTCCTCTGCGACCGGGGCCGTTTTGGCTACGAATTCGTCAACAGCCCGCGGCGCATCCGCGAGCCGCGGCTCTGCGGCCAAACGGTCTCCCGCGAGGAAGCGCTGAACCGGCTGCACGAACTCGCCGCCGGCGGGGCCATCGGCATCGGCTCGCCGCGCGCCTCGCTCGAAAGCAATTTCGCCCTGCGCGCGCTCGTAGGAGCCGGCCGCTTCTACGCCGGTATCGGCGCCCGCCACTCCGCTCTTTTGCGTCTGGCGCTCGAAATCCTGCACCGCGGACCCGCCCGCACACCCTCGCTGCGCGAAATCGAATCGTGCGACGCCGTCTTCATTCTGGGCGAGGATGTCACCAACGTGGCCCCACGCATGGCTTTGAGTCTGCGCCAGGCGATCCGCCAGCCGGGCATGGCGCTCGCCGCGCAGTTCAAAATCCCGGCATGGATGGATCATGCCGTGCGCGAGGTCGCCCAAGACTTGCGCGCGCCGCTTTTCATTGCCAGCCTGGCCGCCACCCGCCTGGATGACATCGCCGCGCGTACATTTCGCGCCGCGCCCGCGGGGCTCGCGCGCCTCGGTTTCACTGTCGCCCACGCGCTCGATGGCCGCGCGCCCGCCGCCGCCGAATGGTCCGCCGATGCCGCCGAAATCGCACAGGCTCTGAAATCCGCCAAACGTCCGCTCATCATTTCCGGCGCCAGCACCGGCAGCACCGAGGTGATCGAGGCCGCGGCCAACGTCGCCTGGGCCCTGCCCGGCGCCGCCCTGGCGTTGCTCGTCCCCGAATGCAACAGCGTCGGCTTGTCGCTTATGAACGCGCCGCCGTTCGATCAGGCCCCCGACGCCGAAACCGATACCCTGATCGTTCTCGAAAACAACCTCTACCGCCGCGCTCCAGCCGGCATGGTCGATCGCTTCCTCGCCGGATTCCGTCACGTGGTCGTGTGCGACCACCTGGAAAATGCCCTCACCGGCCAGGCAGAGCTCGTGCTTCCCGCCGCCACCTTCGCCGAAAGCGACGGCACGCTGGTCAACAGCGAAGGCCGCGCCCAGCGCTTCTTCCAAACCTTTGTACCGGCTGCGCCCATCGTGGAATCGTGGCGCTGGCTCGGCGATTGGCCCAGCCTCGACGATGTTCTGGCCGCGATGGCCGCCGCCCTGCCCCAGCTTGCTCCGGCCGTTTCTGCCGCTCCTCCCGCCACCTTCCGCGTCCATAACCAACGCATCCCCCGCGAGCCGCATCGCTCCAGCGGCCGCACGGCCATGCTTGCCCAGATCACCGTGCACGAGCCCAAGCCTCCGGCCGATCCCGATTCGGCGCTGGCATTTTCGATGGAAGGTTATCCCGGCGAGCCGCCTCCGCCGCTCATCCCCTTCTTCTGGACACCGGCCTGGAATTCCTATCAGGCCGTCAACAAGTTCCAGGAAGAGATCGCCGGACCGTTGCGCGGCGGCAGCGCCGGCGTCCGCCTCATCGAGCCGGGCGCGGGCTATGGCTTTTTCGCGGACCTGCCTGCGCCATTCGAGCCCAGGCAGGGAGAATGGCTCCTGGTTCCGCGCGATCACATCTTCGGCTCGGAGGAACTCAGCCGGGAGGCGCCTGGCATCGCGAAGCTCGCGCCCGAGCCTTACGTTGGCCTCAATCCGCAGGATGCCGCCGGCTTCGGCCCCGAAGTGGAAGTGGCCGGCCGCCGCCTTCCGGTCGCTCCGCAGCCGGACCTGCCCCAGGGCGTCGCCGCCATTCCGGCCGGCTTCGCCGCATTCGAAGGATGGGACCTGCCCCAGTGGAGCCGGATTTCCCGCATACCATGACGAGCCCTTATCCGTTTGCCAGCATTTTCGGAATCCTCATCGTGGCCTTGACCATGGCGGCCGGCCTGATCTGGCTGGAGCGCCGCCTGCTCGCGCTCTGGCAGGACCGCTACGGCCCCAACCGCGTCGGTCCGTTCGGCCTGCTGCAGGTAATGGCCGACATGATCAAAATCTTCTTCAAGGAAGACTGGATTCCGCCCTTCGCCGATAAGCCCGTCTTCATTCTCGCCCCGGCCATCATCATCACCACCGTGCTCCTGTCGTTCGCGGTGGTTCCGGTCGCCCCGGGAATCATCGTCACGGATCTCAATGTCGGGCTGCTCTTCGTGCTCGCCATGTCCTCGCTGGGAGTTTACAGCGTCGTGCTCGCAGGCTGGTCGTCCGATAACAAGTATTCATTGCTCGGCGCCCTGCGCGCCGCCGCGCAGATGCTGAGCTACGAAGTCTTCATGGGAATTTCGCTGATGGGCGTAGTGTTGCTGGCGGGGTCGTTCAATCTCACGCGCATCGTCGAGGCCCAGCGCCGCCTCTGGTTCGTGGTCCCACAGTTTCTCGGCTTCGTGCTTTTCCTCATTGCCGGCGCGGCGGAAACCCGCCGTCTTCCCTTCGACCTCCCCGAGGCCGAAAGCGAACTGATCGCCGGTTACCACTCCGAGTATTCGGGCATGAAATTCGGCATGTTCTTCGTGGGCGAATATCTCGGCGTGGTCCTGATTTCCAGCCTCATTGCGGTCCTTTTCTTCGGCGGCTGGCTCGGGCCGTTCCTGCCCGGCATTGTCTGGTTCCTCATCAAGGTTTTCTTTTTTATCTGCTTCTTCATCCTCCTGCGCGCCGCCCTGCCGCGGCCGCGCTTCGACCAGCTTATGTCCTGGGGATGGAAATTCATGCTGCCGCTGGCGCTGATCAATCTGCTGGTCACCGGCGCCGTCGTCCTGGCTATGGAGTGATTGCATGCTCAGTATTCTGCGCACCATCTGGAACGTCTTCCTGCATATGTTCCATCGCCGCGTGACCATCCAGTATCCGGATCAGAAGGCCTACCTCGCGCCCCGTTATCGCGGCCGCATCATCCTCTCGCGAGACCCCGACGGGGGCGAACGCTGCGTCGCCTGCTATCTCTGCGCCGTCGCCTGCCCTGTCGATTGCATCGCGCTCCAGGCGACGGAGGACGAAACCGGCCGCCGCTATCCCGAGTTCTTCCGCATCAATTTTTCCCGCTGCATCTTCTGCGGCTATTGCGAGGAGGCCTGTCCCACCTATGCCATCCAGCTCACGCCCGACCTGGAAATGAGCGAATACCACCGCCAGAACATGGTCTACGAAAAAGAAGATCTGCTCATCAGCGGCCAGGGCAAGTATCCCGGATACAATTTCTGGCGCGTCGCCGGCGTCAAAATCGGCGGAAAGGAGAAAGGCGAGGCTGAAAACGAAGGCCGTCCAGTCGACCTGCGCAGCCTGCTGCCGTAACGCTCCGTGAGCATCACCTTCGATATCGCCGGCATCGTGGCGGTCGCCGCCACCGTCGTCAGCCTCACCCGCCTCAACGCCGTGCATGCGCTGCTCTACCTCATCGTCTCCCTGCTCGCGGTGGCGGTCGCGTTCTTTACCCTCGGCGCGCCGTTTGCCGCCGCGCTCGAAGCCATCATTTATGCGGGCGCCATCATGGTGCTGTTCGTCTTCGTGGTGATGCTGCTCAACCTCGGGGACGAAGCCACCCGCATTGAAAGCCGGCTCCTGAAGCCCTCCATGTGGATCGGCCCCGGCATACTCGCGGCCATCCTCATCGCCGAGCTCGTTTATCTGGTAATGGCGGGAACTGAGCCTCAATTCGGCGCGCACGTGGTCTCACCGCAGCAGGTGAGCATGGCGCTGTTCGGCCCTTATCTGCTGGGCGTCGAGCTCGCTTCTTTTCTGCTCCTCGCCGGCCTGGTGTCTGCCTGGCACCTTGGCTGGCGCAAGCCATCCCGTCGGGAGGTGGGCTGATGGTGCCGGCGCGCGACGGCCTGCTGCTGGCCGCTGTTCTTTTCGCCGCAGGTCTGGCCGGGCTGCTGGTGCGCCGCAACGTCCTCTTCGTCCTCATTTCGATAGAAGTCATGCTGAATGCCGCCGGCCTCGCCTTCATCTCTGCCGGCGAGCGCTGGGGACAGGCCGGCGGCCAGGTGGTTTTCATCTTTATCCTCACCATGGCCGCCGCCGAGGTCTCAGTCGGTCTTGCGCTGGTTTTGCAGCTCTACCACCGCTACAAATCGGTGGACGTGGA
>DATJMP010000305.1:0-3619 GCA_035508655.1 Bryobacteraceae bacterium | reverse complement strand
CCGTCACTGCGCAGTACCGCGATTCTCGCCGGTCCGGGAGCCGCGTCCGCCGGCACAATGAAGCTGATCTGGGTCCAGCCGGCGCCGGTCGCGATCAGCCGGGCCATGCGCGCCACGCCGCGAGAATCCGTAATCCGCACTGACACGTTGTCCATGCGCAGCGGCAGCGCACCGCTCCCAGCCGTTCGTTCCTGGTCTGCCAGAATGCGCCCGTACATGGTCGCAATGCCACCGCGCGGCAACAGCATTCCACCGGAATCTCCGTTCACGGCGAACAGGCCGTGGGGTTCGATTTGCCAGAGGTGCCCCAGCAGGACCAGCCCGAGCCCCACCGTCACGCGCGCGTGCCCGCAGGTCCAGCCATCATCCAGTTTGGTGCCGATAAAAAATCGTTCGTCTGCAACCAGGCTGCCGGGACGGAACGAAGCGATCGTCCAGGAGATGCCGCGGGCGTCGAAATAGCGCAGGCTGGCCTCCACCAGTTCCGTGGCCGCGGCGGGGTCACGCGGGAACGCGGCGCATTCCGCCGAGTCCTCGGCCAGCCGGGGATCGAGCCCGTTCACCAGGACCGGCACGCGTCCGGCCAGACCGCCCAGCACGCGATCCCGCGCCGCGCCGCTCCTGAGATCCGCATAGGAGGGAGCGACTTCATAAATCACATTCCCGTCCGCCGACGCCGCACCGGCGGGCAGGATGATCGGCTGCGCCGCCCCGGGTGCACGGATCGCTTCCACCGCGCGTGAATCTCGCGGCGCGAAAAACACGTTGGGCCGGCCGCGGAAATCCGCCGCGCATTCCGACCAGAACGCCCCGGGGGCATCCGCCTCCTCCGCGCTGAGAATCACCAGCAGCTCAAGTTGGTTTGCCAGATCGATGATTTCGGAGGCGCGCGCGCGGTACGTGGAAGACTCTTCGTAATCGTTCGCGCGCACGGTCAGGCGGACCGCGTTCATGTTGAGCCGCTGCCGGATCGTGATCAATGCCGTGCCGGAGAGCGGGCCGAAATCGTAGCCGGATCCGTTGCGGTCGGATGCTGCGCCGGTGAGCACGGGCAATCGAGTGCCGCGAATCAGGTAAGACCGGCCCTCGCGATCGAGAATCCGGTTGCCTTCCACCCGATATGGACCGTTGGGCGCCGGGGTCGGCTGGGGCGCGTTCTGTGCCGCGAGAAGGGGCAGAGTGAACAGCAACATCAGCACGGACCACATCACTGATATTGTCAAACGGAAATATGATGGCGCGGCCCCTGGGGGTCTGGCCTTTCGCGGGTCTCGTTTGGCGGCGTCCCACCGCAGGTGGAGAAGAAAATTCTGAGCGCGTTTATCCGCTCGGGCAGGCCAACTCGCGGGACGGGGTAACCGACCGCGCCGCGCACCACAGAACAATCGCGAGCAGCAGGCTGAGCGCCGGAATGGCATACATCGCCTGGTGCAGACCGGCGGCGCGCGCGGCTTCGCCCGTTCCTCCCGCCAGGCGGTCGCTCAGCGCGCCCAGGGCCAGCGGACCGAACGCGCCGCCGCATAAATACATCACCAAAAAGTAAATCGCCATGGCGGTGCCGCGCAGTGGCGGCCCCACCACGTCCTGAATGGCGGCGTAGGTCAGGCCGTAATACATCTGCCACAGGCCGTAAGCGATCATCAGCAGGCCCACGGCAACGCCTGCATGGCCGCTCGGAAGCCGGATGGCCGCATAGGCGATCGGCGCGGCAACGAGGGCCGCCGCAGCCGCGAAGTGCAGCCGGCCGCCGTTCCGCGTACGGTCGCCCGCGGCAATCACTGCCAACGCCCCGAGAATCCCGGCCGCGCCGGATCCCAACCCCGACCACACGCCCGCCCGCGCCACGGACAGCCCATGAAAGCGGGTCAGAAATGCCGCCAGAAAATAAGAGAAGCTGTAGAGAACGAAATTGGCCAGCGCGCCCGAAATGGCAATCCACCAGAGGGCGCGGACGCGCAGCAGCGAACGAACTGAAGATGAGCCGCCCCCGGGCAGCTTTTCCGCGGGCCGGGGCGGTTCCCTGAGCCACGACACCGCCGGGACCAGCAGCGCCGCAGGTGCAGCGGCCAGCGCCAGCGCGATTCGCCATCCGTACGCCTGCGCCGCCGGACCGCTGATGGCGAAGCTCGCCATCACGCCGATAGGCACCGCCATCATGAACCCCGCCATGGCCCGCGCCCGCCTTCCGGCAGGGACCAGGTCGCCGATCCAACTGGTCGCCGCGGGGGCGCAGACGGCCTCGCCGACGCCCACACCCAGCCGCGTGGCGACGAGCATCGCGTAACTGCCCGCCAACCCTCCCATCGCCGTCAGCCCTCCCCATACGGCCACACCCGCGGCGAGCAGCCGCTTACGGCTCCACGTGTCGACCAGCCGCCCGAGCGGCACGCCGGCCAAAGCATAAACGATGATGAACGCCGTCGGGATCGCGCCAAGCTGCGCATCGGAAAGGTGAAACTCGCGCCGCAACGGCTCCAGCACGGCGCCTAGCGCCTGCCGGTCATAGATGTTCAGGGTGTTCACCAGGAACAGAACGGACACGGCGGCTCGCGGTTTCGGGGTCCGGGACAAACGTACAGTCTAGCGCGGGCGGCCAGACAGACTTGCTCACCGCTCGGCATCAGATGGCCAAGGGCCGCCCTGCGGCAGCCTCAGCCCTGGTCGACTTCGTTCAGCTCGGCGCTTTCCACCGCGGCGGCATCGAATTCGTCGCGGGTCATTTCGTAGCGGCCGCAATCGGGGCAGAGGAGTTCGATGGTCGTCTTGGCCTCATTCAGGTAAGACCATTCCGCATCCGCCCCGCAGCGCGGGCAAATGGTGACATGCTCGTCGCGTTCTTTACCGTTCATGGGCACCGCCTCTACGAGTATAGGCGTGCAAGCGTCGGCCCAAACGGCGCCAATGCGATTCAGCATACAATCGGGGAGAGAATTCCATGAACCACCGGTGCCTTTTCCAGAGCGCTCTTCTACTGGCGGCTTGCGCCTGCACAGCCTCGGCGTTCGATGCCGCCGCCGAGGCTGCACGCTGGCAGAAGGAAGCGCGAAACGTCACAATTATCCGCGACGATTGGGGGATCGCACACATCTACGGCAGGACCGATGCCGACGCGGTCTTCGGCGCGGAATACTCGCAGGCGGAAGACGATTTCAACCGCGTGGAGACGAATTACATCAACTCCCTCGGCCGCCTGGCGGAGGCCGAAGGCGAATCGAAGATCTACCAGGACCTGCGCATGCGCCTGTTCACGGACCCGGCCGAAATCCAGCGCCAGTACGCCGCCAGCCCGCAATGGCTCAAGGTTCTCATGGATGCCTTTGCCGACGGATTGAACTTCTATCTGTACAAACATCCCGAGGTCAAACCGCGGGTGATCCGGCATTTCGAGCCGTGGATGGCGCTCACCTTCACCGAGGGCAGCATCGGCGGCGATTACGAGCGGGTGAACGTGGAAGCCCTGGCCGCATTCTACGGTGGCGAGGGCGCGCGCCGGCAAGCGGCAGCCGGCGAGCCCAGGCGTGACCCCGAGCCGCGCGGATCGAACGGCGTGGCCATCGCGCCGGCTAACACTACGGCGCACCACGCGCTCCTGCTGATCAATCCACACACCTCGTTCTTC
>DATJMP010000304.1:0-22249 GCA_035508655.1 Bryobacteraceae bacterium | reverse complement strand
ACCCGCCGCAGCACGAGAGCGGAATTTTTGCTGCCGAAGGCGATGCAGTTGGCCACGGCGTGTTCGATGTGCATCTTTCGGCTCCTGGTGGGAATATAATCCAGGTCGCATTCCGGATCGGGTTCATCCACATTGATGGTAGGCGGCGCGGTGCAGTCGCGCATCGCCAGAAGGGTGGCGGCCACGCCCGCGGCGCCGCAGGCCCCCTGCGGGTGGCCGATCAAACTCTTGAGCGATGAACCGGCCACGCGATAGGCATGGCCGTTGAAGGCCAGTTTCACCGCTCGCGTCTCGATACGGTCGTTCAATTCCGTGGACGTGCCGTGATAATTGATGTACTGCACGTCTTCGGGGCCGATGCCCGCCTCATCCATAGCTAAGCCCATGGCTCGCGCCGGTTCCTCTCCGCATTCCTCCAGCCTCACGCGGTGATAGGCTTCGCAGGTGGAACCGTAGCCGACGATCTCGCCGTAGATATGAGCGCCGCGGGCGCGCGCCTGTTCCAGGTCCTCCACGACGAAAAACCAGGCGCCTTCGGCGATGACAAAGCCGTCGCGGTCGCGCGAAAAGGGGCGGGAGGCGCGCTGCGGCTCCCGGTTCCACCGCGTGGTCATAATCCGCATTAACTGAAAGCCGCGGAGGATGAGGGGCGCGATGGGCGCGTCTACACCGCCGGCGATCACGGCTTTCAGCGTGCCCGTTTGAATATGGCGGAGAGAGTAGCCGAGCGCGTCGGTGGAGGAGGTGCAGCCGGTGGAAATGATGTGGCTCAGGCCGCGGAATCCGAAGCGCATCGAAACCTCGCTGGCCAGCGTGCCGATGGTGCCGGTTGGAATGGTGTACACGCTGCACTGCTTCTGCTGGCCGCTGTAGTAGAGACGGTATTGCTCTTCGGTAAAGTCCTGGCTGCCGCCGCCCGAGCCGACCATCACGCCGATCTGCCGCAACTCGTCTCGCGACATGGATTGCGTGTCGAGACCTGCATCCTCGAGAGCTTCTGAGACGGCGGCTGCCGCCAGCGGTACGGCGCGCGACACGTGCGGCCGGTCCTTCACGCTGACGTATAGACTGGGGTCGAATTCATCCGGAACTTCGCCCGCAACTTGGACGGCGAAGCCGGCCGGGTCGAAACGGGTAATGCGCCGTACCCCGCTCCGTCCGTTTCTTGTGGCTTCCCAAAAACGCTCGCGCCCGATCCCGTTGGGGCTCACGGCGCCGATGCCGGTAATCACAACATGACGCATTGTTTTTGCTTTGCGCTTAACCTCTAGGTCAGTATAGGCTGATTCTTATGGACGCTGCCAGCGAAATCCCTCCCGAATCAGGGGACAGGCCGGACGCTGGCGTACGGGGCGAGACGGAGCCAGGGCCTGCGTCGCCGCCTGCCGGAGGCCTGGTGGCGTGGCTGGCAGGGCTGCAGGCGGGCATGACGGGCATATTGGTCATGCTTCTCTGGTTGGGCATCAGCTCGGTTTGGCAGGGACACAGCTTCTGGAGAAGCGAAAACCTGATGGCCAGCGCGTTCTACAGAGCCGATACGATTCGAGCCGGCTTCGGTGGGCGTATGCTGTCCGGTCTCGCTGTTTACCTGGTGGTATACAGCCTGCTGGGCGCCTTCGTCGCGCTCATCCTGCGCGATCGTCTGGCGCGCGTGCGCGGCATGCTGGTGTGCCTCGTCATCGCGGCGCTTTGGTATTACGTTTCGTTTCGCTGGATGTGGAGAAGCCTGGCGCCGCCTCTGGCCTTTCTGCATGCCGAGCGGCCGATGGTCCTCGGCCACGTGATTTACGGCCTCTGGCTGGGCCGCTATCCGGAATACATGGCCAGGGATCAGGGGCCGGAGCGTCCGGGCATCGAAGAAGGCTCCAGCGCGAACTCGGACGCGACCCAGGTTCGCGAACCGTGAGTGACCCAAGTCCGCGAACCGGGAGGCTGCTGAATTCTCGGCCGCGAACCCTCGAGCCCTGATCCCCGACACCGATCCTTGCCTTTTAAGCGATTTCCACTTCAATCTTCTTGGCGGCCGGATCCAGTTTCACGATGCGGAAGCTGCGAATCTGGCCCGCCCGCGCCGGTTCGCGGCGTGATGCACTGCCGGCGCCGCCCTTCCACTTGGCCTGAAGCATGGAGCTGAGCGAGGAGAGATCGGCGGAAGCAGTTGACGGTTTCGGTTCCCGCTCCGCCGTTTCGCCTTTCAGTTTGCAGATGGCCTGAATGCCCTCGCCGAGCTCGACCTGGGCGCGCCCGCTGGAGACATCCGTCATTCGCCCGCTAACGACATCCCCTTCCTTGTGCTCGGCGATGTATTCATCCAGGCTGGTCGGAACAAGCTGCTTCATGCCGAGGCGCAGCCGGCGCTTCGCACTGTCGACCTCCAGCACCTGCGCCTTCACCACCTGGTTCATCTTCAACACATCCTGAGGATGGTTGATGCGCTTCTCCGCGCTGATATCGCCAACGTGGATCATGCCCTCGACGCCCTCGGCCACCTGGACAAAGGCCCCGAATTTCTGCAGGCTGACTACCTTGCCTTCCACCACCGAGCCTGCCGGGAACTGCCGCGCGGCATCCGCCCAGGGATCGCCGAGTGCCTGCTTCAGGCCCAGGGAAATCCGGCGCTCGCCCGCGTTGACACCCAACACCATGACGTCCACCTGCTCGCCAGGCTGCACCACGTCGGAGGGCTTGCGCACCTTCTTGGACCAGGACATCTCGGAGAGATGGATCAGACCTTCGATGCCCTTTTCCAGCTCCACGAATGCGCCGAAATCCGTGACGCGCGTCACCGTCCCGTGGACCCGGTCGCCCATCTTGTATTTCTCGCCGGCCAGGTCCCACGGGTGCGGCTGGAGCTGCTTCATGCCGAGCGCGATGCGCCGTTTGGCGGGATCGACCTTCAGCACTTTCGCTTCGATCGCCTGGCCTACGCTCAACACGTCCGCCGGCTTGTTGACCCGCCCCCAGGAAATGTCGGCCACATGGAGCAGCGCATCCACGCCGCCGATATCCACGAAGGCGCCGTAATCGGTGACGCTGCGAACCGTGCCCTGTATGGTTTCGCCTTCCTTGATTTCCAAATAGCGGCGCTCTTTGGCGGCGCGTTCTTCGTCTTCCAGGATGGCGCGGCGGTCCACCACGACGTCCTCGTCGGCCACGTCGAGCTTGATAATGCGGACGCGAATCTCCTGTCCTACCAGCTTCTCCATTTCCGCCGCATCACGCGTGCCGCTGCGCGAAGCCGGCATGAACGCGCGAACGCCCACGTCCACGCTCAGCCCGCCCTTGATGAGGCCGGTGACCACACCGGCGATGGCGGCTTTTTCGTTGAAGGCTTTTTCCAGCGAAGACCAATCCTTTGGCCGCTCCACCTTGATGCGGGAGAGCTCATAGTAGCCCTCCGGATCGCGGCCTTTGATGCTGACCGGAATCTTCTCGCCGGGCTTCGGCGTTTCGCCCGCTTTCTCAAAATCGGCCAGCGGCAGGATACCTTCGGTCTTGAACCCGATGTCCAGGAACACCGATTCTCCGGAGACCGCGATCACGGTGCCTTCAAGACCCTTTCCGCCTTCCTCCGGATGGTGCGAATGCGACTGCTCGAATTGCGAGAGAAGGTCGCCGAAAGACTCGTTGGCTTCGTTGGTTTGAGAATCCGGACGCGTGGCGTGGTCCTGATCCAGAATGCTTGGGTTGGACATGAGAGGTTTCTTTTTTTATTGTGGCATAATCGCGAAAGAGAGGCCACGCCCCGAAATGAACCACCAGGCATCCGTCCCGATTGCGGTCCGGCCGGCCGGAGGGGCTCGCGGCGCGGGCCGGATTTGAAGGACTCCCCTCGATTTTTCGCGATGCGCTGGACCCACCTCATTCGCCCGCAAGACATTGTCTGGGTGCTGCTTTTCCTGCTGATGGGAGTGGTGAGCGCCGGCGAGGCATACGCCGATACCTCTTTCTACATCATGCTCGCCGCGCTGGGCGCGGTGCAGGTGCTGGAGACCAAGGTTCCGGCGTTGGCTTCCACCCGCGGCCGCCTGCTCGGCCTCATCATCAAATTTGCCCTTTGCTACCTGCTGATCGGATATACGGGCGGCATCATCGACAGTCGTTACTGGCCGCTGCTCCTGCTGCCGGTGGTGTCGGCGGCGACGGCGCTGGGAGTTTTCGGCACCCTGGCGGCCGCGCTGGTGGCAGGGCTGGCCTACTCGTCGCTGGTTTCCTTCCTCGACCTTACCCGCTACCAGATCGATGCCGCCGGCCTCATCCTGCGTATTATTTTCTTCACCATGGTGGGCAACCTGGCCAATACGCTGGCCGAGGACCTGCGACGGCAGACGCGTGAATCCCGGCGCGCAGCCGAGCACCTGGCCGCGGCCAACGAGCAGATCGAGCATGCCGAAGAGGCGTTGAGGAGGTCAGACCGGCTGGCTGCGCTGGGCCAGCTTTCGGCCGGGCTGGCCCACGAACTGCGCAATCCCCTGGGCACGATCCGGGCCTCGGCGGAGATGCTCGGCCGTAATTTGAGCGCGGAAAACGAAGTGGCACGAGAGGTGGCGGGCTTTATCTCCACCGAGGTGGACCGGGCGAATTCGCTGATCACGCGGTTTCTGCAGTTCGCGCGGCCGCTCGAATTACGTCCGCAGACAGCCGACCTGGCGCAAACCCTCGACCGCGCCGTGGCGCTTGCGGAGCGCGAGGCCCCCGGCATCGCCATTTACAAGAACTACGCTCCAGAGATTCCGCCTTTTCCGTTCGACGGGGAATTGCTGGAGCGCGTCTTTTACAACCTGGTATTGAATGCGGCGCAGGCCACTCCCGCGGGCGGCGCGGTCACGCTGAAAGCCCGCGAGTCTGATGGCTTCGCGGAAATCGCGGTGATCGACCGCGGCGCCGGCATCCGGGCCGAGCATCTGAATTCGATTTTCAACCCGTTCTTCACCACCAAGCCCGACGGCGTCGGGCTCGGACTGGCAATCGTGGCCAAAATCATCGATGAACACGGCGGTAAGATAGCCGTAGAAAGCGAGCCGGGCAAGGGAAGTATCTTCCGCGTGCTGCTGCCGATGGACCGCGGCACAGCCTCCGGACAAGCCGTTACCGCATGAAGAAACGCGTTCTGGTGGTCGAAGACGAAGAAAAGCTGCGCCGCGTGATCGAGCTGCAACTGCTCTCCGCGGGCTTCGACGTGGATAAGGCCGGCACCGCCGAGGATGGCCTGAAAATCTGCGACCGCGCCGACCTGGTGCTCACGGATCTCAAGCTGCCCCACATGGACGGACTGCAGCTTCTCGGCCTGATCCGCCGGCAGAACGCGCACGTGCCGGTAGTCCTGATGACCGCCTTCGGCAGCGTGGAAACCGCGGTGCAGGCGATGAAGGAAGGCGCCACCGATTTTGTGTTGAAGCCGTTCTCGCTCGATCACCTGATGCAGGTGGTCCACAAGGCGCTCGAAATGCGTGCCCTGCGCGACGAGAACCGGCAGTTGAAGGAGGAACTGGGGCGGCGCTACGAATACGACAACATCATCGGCCGCAGCCAGCCCATGCAGGAAATCTTCGCCACCGTCGAGCGAGTCGCGCCCACCCGCGCCACCGTGCTCTTGGCCGGCGAGAGCGGGGTAGGGAAGGACCTGATTGCGCGGGCCATCCATTTTCATTCCCCGCGGCGTGACCGGCCGCTGGTGAAGATCAACTGCACCGCCATCCCGGAAAACCTGATGGAAAGCGAGCTGTTCGGCTACGAGAAGGGAGCATTTACGGGCGCCAACACCTCCAAGCCGGGCAAGTTCGAGCAGGCCGATACCGGCACCGTATTCCTGGACGAAATCGGCGACGTGCCCGCCGCCATTCAGGTAAAGCTGCTGCGCATCCTGCAGGAGCGCGAATTCGAGCGGCTGGGCAGCAACGTGACGCGCCACATCGATGTCCGCGTGGTGGCCGCCACCAACCAGGATCTCCGCGCCGCGCTGGAGCAGGGCACCTTCCGGGAAGATCTGTATTACCGGCTCAACGTGGTTCCCATCAACATTCCGTCGCTGCGCGAGCGCAAGCAGGACATCCCGTTTCTGGCTAACCATTTCGTGCACAAGCTGGCGCCGGAAACCGGTGGCCGCGTGACCGCCATCACCGACGCCGGCATGGAAAAGCTGATGGCATACCACTGGCCGGGCAATGTGCGGGAGCTGGAAAACGTAATCGAGCGCAGCCTGGTGATGGCCTCCGGCACGGAACTCGATGCGCCAGATATCAAGCTCGAAAGCGCGCCGCGCCCGCGCCCGCAAACCGATTCTCACTTCCTCCCCGAAGGCATGTCGCTCGATGAATACGAGCAGGAACTGATTCGCGAAGCGCTGCGCCGGGCCGACGGCAACAAGAGCCAGGCAGCGCGCCTGTTGGGTCTGACCCGTAATGCGCTGCGCTACCGCCTCACGCAGATGGGGCTCGAAGCGTAGGAACCACTCGGTCCTGCACGGAGTTTAACGCCGGACGAGGGGATTGATTGTCTTCAGCGCGGGAAACCGCGAAAAGTCGCGATCGGCGGTCCAGAATTCCCGGACGCCATGCTCCACGCAAATGGCGGCGATGCGGGCATCGTGAATCTTCGGACCTTGAACTTTGCCGTTTTGCACGAGTTTGATCAATTCGGTCCAATGCCCCTGCGACTCACCGATGAGGAGCAGAGAGGGAGATTCCATCCAGGCTTCCACCTGCCCGATCGCGTGTGCCGCGGAAGACGGTGGAGCATAGATACGCGGATGTGTCACGATGGCCAGGAACTCGTGAATGCAGGGCCAGGGAATCGCCCACGGATCGGCCGACTCCGCCACTTCGCGCATGATCGAAGAAGCCGCCTCGAACCAGGGCGAATCGTCCCGATAGGCGTAGATCAGGAGGTTCGTGTCGATTCCGATCACGCGCCGCGGCCTTCATAACTCATGGCCAGGATTTCTTCCCAGGTGTAGTCGCGCTGAAGCCCTTTCCCGCCGCGAAACGCCGCGTCCTTCAGCCGAAACGGCTTGGCTTCTTTCCCGCGCCTCTTAAGGCTGGCGCGCAGGCCTTCCTCGATCAGCTGCCGCAAAGTTATCCCCTGGCGGCTGGCCAGTAGCTTGGCTTCGGCGAAGAGGGAATCCGGGATTTCCACGGTTGTCTTCACAGACCCATATTACCATATTCTTCAGTATGGGTGGATGGCTAGTACGGAGATCTGGCCGTGCCCGGGTGGTTTGCGCGCTGGTATTTCCCGCTACAATTCGAAGAACGCCATGCGAGAGATTCCATCGTGGGACCGCTACTACCTCGACATCTGCCAGGTGGTGTCGGCGCGCAGCAAGGACCCGAACACGCAGATCGGGAGCGTCATCGTGGGGCCGAACCACGAGATCCGCTCGACCGGCTACAACTCCTTTCCGCGCGGCATTCGCGATGACGTGCCGGAGCGGCTGGTGCGGCCGGCTAAATATCTCTGGATCGAGCACGCCGAACGCAACGCCATCTGCAACGCCGCCCGCGCGGGCACAGCGACGGAGGGCTGCACCATTTTCGTCGAGATCATGCCGTGCATGGACTGCGCACGGGCTATCGTGCAGGCGGGAATCATCGAAGTGGTGGTCTCGGCCGCGCGCATGGCGCAATACTCCAGCGCCTATTACGACGAGCACTTCGGGATGGTGGAGGTCCTGTTTGAAGAAGCGCGCGTGCGCGTGCGCCGCGTCTGATACGGGCGCCTACCCTTGCGCGGAACCTCTCGTCCGTCCGGGCTTCGAATCCAGAACCGCCTCGGGCGGTACGGTTGGCTCCGGGATGGACTCCACCGGATATAGCGGCGGATCGGGCAGGCCCAGAACGTCGGTGGGCCGCAGCCGCCGGTAAAAGCGATGACTGCAGCGGCGGCAGCGAATCGGCTCGCGGCCGATAAGCTTCAGGATGGCATCCACCAGCCCGGCCGGATAAGAACGACGCACATCGAAACTCTCGCACTCCGGGCACCGCACACATCGTACCGGCGAAGGCCTGCGTACGGCTTGTTGTGAGGTCGGCACGGCTTGACTTGTGAGCTTACCAAATTCAGCGTGATTTTGATAACCTGTTCTTGGTGCGAAAACGTACCCGCGTTACAATGAAAAACAGGCCAGCCCCCCGGGGCAGCTTCAGGAACAAGTACCGGCTCGCGTCCTCCTGATGACGTTTCTCGGCTCGCGTCCAAGACTGGCAAGCGAAGGAGTAGGGTCAAATGCCGGACAATAATCGTCCTTACAGCAAGTGGACCACGGAAGAATTGCGAGGGGCGGAAGCCACCGCGCGCAAGTTCCTGGAAGAGAACAGCAGCCAGATTGCGGAGACCATGCGCGCCAAGGCACGGTTCCTGGAAACCCTGCTGCAGCGACTCTCGTTGCCCAAGACCAGCTTCGAGGATCGACTGGAATATTTCGCACGGATCTCCGAAGTGTCGCAGCTCATCCAGCAGGACGCCGATGGGTTTTTCGAGCTGGCGTCGCAGCCGGTGGTAGCGCGAATTCTCGGCACGGTGAAGAAGAAGTAGGATTCTCATCGTCGAGACGCAGAGGCGGCGAGATTTTGGATTCTGATTTTCTCGGCTCCTCCGTCTTCCGACGCTGAAAAAGCTCTGGCGCTTAGATTTTTTCCAGGTCGCCCGGCTCGCCGCATTTGACCCCGGCGATGCCCGGCTCGATCCCGCGAAGCAGGCCCGTGAGCACGCTTCCTGCTCCCACCTCAATCGTTCGGACCACCCCCTGCTGCGCCAGGTATCGGACGGTATCCACCCAGCGCACCGGGTTCGGTATCTGCTGGTAGAGCCCTTCACGGGCCTCCGCGCCGGTGCGGATCTCGCGCGCCTGCCAATTGTTCACCAGAGGGTACGTGAGGTCGGCGAACGCGGTAGCGTCAAGATCGGCGCAGAGCCGCTGCTGCGCCGGCGTCATAAGCACGCAATGAAACGGCGCGCTGACGGGAAGCGGAATGGCGCGCTTGGCTCCAGCCGCCTTGGCCATTTCGATGGCGCGCCCAACCGCCGCGGCGTGTCCCGCGATGACCACCTGGTCGGGCGAATTCAGGTTCGCCGCGCTCACCACTTCGCCCTGCGCCGCCTCGGCCAGCAAGGCATTCAGCGAACCATTGGGCAATCTCAGAATCGCCGCCATGGCGCCGACGCCGGGCGGTACGGCCTCCTGCATATAGCGGCCGCGCTTGCGCACCAGGCGGAGCGCGTCGGCGAAGCTCAGGCTGCCTGCGGCCACCAGCGCCGAGTATTCTCCCAGGCTGTGGCCGGCGACATAATCGGGAGCGACTCCCTTTTCGCGCAGCACCGCCATCGCCGCGGTTGAGACCGCAAGCAGAGCCGGCTGCGTGTTTTCGGTGAGCTTGAGCTGATCTTCCGGGCCTTCGAAGCAAAGCCGCGAGAGCGCAAATCCGAGCGCGTCATCGGCCTCTTCAAACGTGCGGCGCGCGGCGGGAAAGGCCTCGGCCAGAGCCTTGCCCATACCGGCGGATTGAGATCCCTGGCCGGGAAAGAGAAGTGCTAGTTTGGGTGCCAAAACAGGATTATAACTAAGTGCTTGGGATGCGCCGTCAGGGATCAGCGGTCAGCCTTCAGCGTGCCGCCAGGGGGTGTCAGGCGTGGGCGGCGAGGGGGGCAAATTGAAGGTCTCCAAACGAACACAATTCCGAAATTGGCCTCGCTAACCTGGAATTGGGCGGCTATCAGGGCTTGCCCTATTGCCGGAGCAACCCACCTGCCGCTCAAAGGAGGTTCCTCCTTTATGAAAAAGACTGCACTTACCTTAGCATTCGCTTTAGCGGCGACACTTCCTCTGGCAGCCGGACCCAGCAGGCAATATCATCCTGGCACGATTGGCCGAAACGTTCCCGGCTCGGCTAGTCGCCAGCCGGGTGTACGGGCAGGATCAGAGGCTGTGGGACGGTCTTATGGAACCGCGAACCGCTCAGCGGGCCCGGCCGTTGGCAGGGCAACCGGACCCGCCGCGACCGGCGGCTCGGCAGGCATGGGCTCAATGGGTTCCCCCGCCGGCGGCGCGATGGGCTCAGCTAACCGCGCCGTCACCGGGGCCGTCGGGCGCACAGAATCGTCGGTCCCGCATGGCGCCATGAGCACTGGTTCGGCCAACCGCACCATGCCACGCACCCCGCATCGGTAGATTACGCCTCGCTCGAATCGCTATCGGGTGAGCCCAGCCCGGCAGAGGAATCGTCACGGCGATTCCTCTCCCGGCAATTCGCAATTCCGATCGGAAGTGTAATGTTACGCCAGACAGGCGTTTGCGATTTGCGCGCGCGTTTCTAATGAATCGTCCGCGTCTTGCGGTTCATGTAATCCATCAGCAAATACTGGCCGAGGGTGAACGGGGTGGTGAAGTAGGCTTTGCCGCGGCAGATTTCAGTCACCTTCTGGACGAAGTTCACCAGGCCGTAATCGCTGGCCAGCATGAAGGTGTTGATAAGGATTCCCTGCTTCTTGCAGCGGTTTACCTCTTCGAGCGTGCGGCTGATCACCAGCGGATCGAGCCCGAAGGCGTTCTTGTACATGCGGCCGTCTTCCAGTGTCAGGCAGCTCGGCTTGCCATCGGTGATCATGACGATCTGCCGCATGTCTTTCCGCTCCTGGTTCAGCAGCTTCTGGGCCAGGATGAGGCCGTCGCGGGTATTCGTGTAATACGGCCCCACCTGCACACGGGCCAGTTGGCTGATGGCCAGTTCCTCGGCTGTATCGTGGAAGAGAACGCAGCGCAGGCTGTCGCCGGGATACTGTGTCCGGATCAGGTGAGCGAGTGCCAGCGCGACCTTTTTGGCAGGCGTGAAACGGTCCTCGCCGTAAAGGATCATGCTGTGGCTGCAATCCAGCATCAGCACGGTCGCGCAGGAGCTCTGGTATTCGCACTGGTGCACGCGCAGGTCGGAGTAATCCATGTCCAGCGGCACCTTCGGTCCCTCGCGGCGGATGGCGGAAAAAAGCGTCTCGCTCACATCCAGGTTCAGCATGTCGCCGAATTCGTAAGGCTTCGAGGAGCCGGAAGTTTCGATGCCGGTGGCAAGATCGCGCGTATCGTGGCGGCCGAAGCTCGATTTGCCGAGCGAGCCGAGCAGGTCCTTGAGCGTCTTGAAGCCGAGGAAATCGAGCGATTTGTCGGTCACCTCAAACTTCACCTTGCTGTCGTTGCCGTTGCCGATGCCCGGCGCGGATGCCTGCTGGTCGGTTGGCTCCTCGATGGTGATCTGCCCCTCGTCCACCATCTTCTGCACGAGGTTTTCGAGCAGCTTGTCCATCTGCTCGGGCGACATGTTGGCGATCCGCTCCATCATCTCCTGGAGACGGTCGTCATCGAACAGCTTGCCTTGTTCGAGCGCCTGCTGGATGGCCTTTTTCAGGTCTTCGAGCGTGTGCTGGTTCCACTCGCTGAAGGGCATGTACTGCGTGTTGAAACCGCTCTCGAGCAGGAAATCGGAGAGCGCCTGAAGCAGATCCTCCGCGCCGATCCCCAGATCTTCGCCGGTGTACTTGGAATATCGAATCCACTTCATAAGATTCAGGCTCGGGGATCATGGGCCGGGGTTCGGGGAACGGGGCGCGCGCGGCTCCCCGATCCCTGATCCCCGACCCCTGATCTCTAGTTATATTGCCTTCGGAAATTCGGCCGTTCCGGCTTCGTTTCCTCCCGCGGTTCGCGCCGCTTTTCTTCGGCGGCGAAGCCCCGCTCCTCGTTGCGGCTGATCCGCCGGTGCGCGTGCAGCCCCTCCAGGATGAATTCTCCGGCGGATGCGCGCATCGCGTCCGGCTCATTGGCGGAAAGCCCGAGCGCCTTGATCTTTTCCATCAACCCCTGAATCCCGTTGAGTTGACGGGCCATGCTCTCGGAATTCATATTCTCGTCGAGCTTCAGCGAGCCGCCCAAATCGAACCACTGAATGATCTGCGCCACGTTGACGCCCTCGAAATAGTGGTCATAGACCTTGCCGACGGCGGTACGGATGATTTCGCGCGCCACGGCGTCGCCGCCTTTCAGCTCTCCCTCGTATTCCAATTCCAGCTTGCCGGTAATGGCCGGGAGGGCGGAGTAGATGTCGAGGATGCGCGGCACGGCAACCGGCTCACGCGATCGCAGGGCGCGGCGTTCGGAGTTGGAGATGACGTTTTCCAGCACCGAGATGGGCAGTCGCTGGGAAACGCCGGAGCGCTTGTCGATGCGCTTGTCCTCGCGGGCCAGAAACGCGAGATGCTCCACCACCTCCTTGACGTAAGCAGGCACCTTGACCTCCACCGGCGAGCCGCGCTGCAGCCAGGCTTCCTGCTCCGTAATGGCAATGCCTTGCTCGATCGCAGACGGATAGTGGGTGCGGATCTCGCTGCCGATGCGGTCCTTGAGAGGAGTGATGATCTTGCCGCGGGCGGTGTAATCCTCCGGGTTGGCGGTGAACACCAGCATCACATCCAGGGGCAGGCGGACGGGGTAGCCCTTAATCTGCACATCGCCTTCCTGCATGATGTTGAACAGGCCCACCTGAATTTTACCCGCCAGGTCCGGGAGTTCGTTGATGGCGAAAATCCCCCGATTGGATCGCGGCAGCAGGCCGTAGTGCACGGTCAGCTCGTCGGAGATGTCCTGCCCGCGCCGCGCCGCCTTGATGGGATCGATGTCGCCGATCATGTCGGCGATGGTGACATCCGGCGTCGCCAGCTTTTCCACGTACCGCACGTTGCGGTTCAGCCAGCCGATGGGCGCCTCCTCCCCCGCTGTTTCCAGCAGGTCGCGGCAGCGGCGGCAGATGGGGCGGTGCGGGTTGTCGTGGATCTCGCAACCTTCCAGGTAGGGAATCCACTCGTCGAGCAGCGTGGTCAGCATGCGGATCAGCCGCGTTTTCGCCTGCCCCCGAAGTCCCAGCAGAATGAAATTGTGACGCGACAGAATGGCATTGACCATCTGTGGCACCACGGTGTCCTCGTAGCCCAGAATGCCGGGGAATAAAGATTCGCCGCGCTGGAGTTTGCAAATCAGGTTTGCACGGAGTTCGTCCTTAACGGACCGGTTGGCGAGTTTGGGTTCCGCATAAGAACTTCTGCGGAGTGCGCCCAGGGTACGGGGTAGTTCCTGTGTGCCTATAGACAAGCAAGTTCCCCCTCTCTGATGGCGATTGTAGCAAACCGGCCGCATGATCACCGGTTCCATCCATTACAATGATTGAAGTGGAGACACAGGAAGCGACACCCATCACCGGGGCCTGGAACCGGATCGCTGAGATCTCACGCGAAGTGCATCGCGGATTCGTAGCCGAATGGACAGTCACCATCGTGCTGCTCCTTTTCGCTACAACCTTCCTGGTACAGGCTTTCGTCATCCCGAGTGCTTCCATGGAGAACACGCTGCTGATCGGCGATCACGTGCTCGTGGACAAGCTGATCTATGCGGCGCCGGGCGCCGTTTCCAAGCATCTGCTGCCGTACCACGATGTGCGCCGGGGCGATGTCATCGTTTTCCGTTACCCCCGCAATGTGGCCGAAGATTACGTCAAGCGGGCGATCGGCGTACCCGGCGACCATATCAAACTGGTCAACAAACAGGTTTGGCTGAACGGGCATTTCGTCAACGAGCCGTACGCGATCCACTCTTCGCCCTACATGGATCCGTACCGGGACAATTTCCCAAACGGCGGCGAGACTCCCACGGATCCGGGCGCGATTTACATGCTGCAGCATTACGTGACGAATGGCGAACTGGTAGTGCCGGCGAACTATGTTTTCGCCATGGGCGATAATCGCGATGACTCGCTCGACAGCCGCTACTGGGGTCTGGTTCCGCGCGAGAACATTATCGGCACGCCGATCATCATTTACTGGTCCTACGAAGCCTCGACCAGCGATCTGACCAACCCGAATATCGGCCTCGACCACATCTTCGACGTGATCATTCACTTCCCGCAAAAGACCCGCTGGAGCCGAACCTTCAAGCTGATTCACAACTATCCGCTGAAGTAACCGCCCTGTAGGGCAGGTTGGCAACCTGCGGCCGATTGGCAATCGGCCTGCGCACAGACTGTCGTGCGCCGCCCAGGGGGCGGAGCCCAGAAAGGGCGCCGATTCTGCGTTCATCCGAGCGCTATCTGTCTTTCGATAGTGCCGGATAAACCTTGTGAAACCCGTTCCGGCTATTCGTGATGGTGAAGGATCCATCCGCCGCCGCTGACACCTGGATCCAGTTGCCGTGGCGATCGGGATCGGGATTAGCGATGAAATCCGCGGGGGCGTTGGCCTGTGGGCCGCCGGCAACGGTGAAATGTTCCTGCCAGATATCTTCCAGGCCTGCCGCGGCGCGCAGAATCGGCCAGCTTTCAGGATCGCCGCCCTTGGCCGAGCCGTTGGCGACGAGCATCGCCCGCGCCCGAATCGCATTTACCAGCTCCGGCGCAACGCCCTTGATTTGTGCGTGCACATTCACGTTGTACACGTCCACCGTGCCGATCAGGTTGTTGGGGCACACCAGGTCGCGGGAATGATGCGCTTCCAGATCGGCCAGGTCCAGCATGCGGAATTTGCCGAAGCTCACCACCACGCCGGCCGAGAGGTTGTCCTCCACGTCGCGCTCGATCACCGGCTGCTGCGGATACTGGGCGCAAAACCGGTTCGGCTCTCCTGCACCGGGGAGCGGCGTGCGGATGGCTTTTCCGCCGGCGGCGACTACCCGAACCTCCACGCCTTCCAACGGGATCGTATCGCCCGGCTGCACCACGGTGTGGCCGATCTTCTCCCGCAAAACGCTGTAGGCCTGGAAGCGCCGTTCATCGCCGGAAATCGGGCCGGCGGTTTTGGCGCCATTACGGAAATCGCCGTGATCGAAGAAGTGCCTTACCGGGATCCGGGCGGTAAGGCCCGGCATATCGCCGGCGTGGTCGATGTCGTAATGAGTGATCAACAGATTGTCGATCTGCTTCACGCCGGCGGCGTGTGCCGCGGCCACGATCGCGCCGACCGACGATGCGTGGTCCCCCCAGGCAGGCCAGCCGGCATCGATCAGCATGGTCTGCCCGGACGGAGAGACCATGAGTACGGATTTGCCTCCCTCCACGTCGATGACATAGACGTTCAGATTGGCCGCCGCGACCGGGCCGGCCAGCAGGGTTACAGCGAGAAAAGCTGTGCGCAGTCTCATCGTATTTCGCAAAAACCATTCGGGCCACGGATGAACACAGATGCACGCGGATTTGTACTTTTCTTATCCGTGTCCATCTGTGTGAATCCCTGGCTAATCTCTTCCTCATGCCGAGTGCATCGCCGCGACCTCGTAATCGATGACTTTCGGAACCGTGAATTCGATCTCCGTGCCGCGCTGGCTGAACGGCACAGTGCTTTCCGCGCGGAGCAACTCGACGCGCGTTACCTTGCGCCCCGCCGGCAGCGACATTTTCACGCGCTGCGGTCCAATCGCGTAGAATTCGCGCAGCCAGCCGCGGTGCATGGCAGGGTTGGTGTAGTTGAGAATGTGAACGGCAAAACCGGCTTGCGTCTCCCATGCGAATGTTTCGACAACGCCTTCGCCGCTAACCGCGACCGGCGCGTTCCCGCCCGACACCCATCCAATGGCGTTGCGCAGCAGGCGGGCGAGGTCGGTATGGCCGGAGCGCCACATGGTGCGCTCGATATCGCCGGGGAAGTACACCAGGCGGCTCTTTCCCTTCTGCCGGATGACGACCGCAGGCTCGGTCGTATGCGGCTCGGTGGGATAGGAGAGCTCGGGCGGATAGGCCACGAAGCCCGGGACCACGGTCAGAACCGGAGCCTCGACGGGCGCTACCGGCACGCGGTTCTCCGCGCCGGGAATCCAGTGGGTATTGGTGAATCCGCTGAGAATTTCGTGCTGCCGCTCGATGCGGGCCAGGTAAGCGTTGCCCGTGGTGCCGGCAATCTCGCCGGTTTTGCGAATGCCGAATACGTCCGCCAGGCCGAAGTCGTCGCGGCGGCGGTTGCGCTCGTCGTAGAGGCTGGCCTCAAATGTGGCCAGCAGCGAGCCGCCGGCCTCCACGTAGGCGCGTAATTGGCTGCACTGGCGGTCGCTGAGCAGCGCCGTGTTGGGCAGGAGCAGCGCCGAGTATTTCGCCAGATCTTTCGGCTCCAGCTTGTCTTCGTGGACGAAGTCGAAGAGAAACCGGCCTTCCAGCAGCGCGTAATACAGGCCGTCCATGTATTCCCGCATGAGCGCGCCGCGTGGCGGCTGGTAAAAAAGATGCGTGCGCTGGCCCATCACGACGCCGATATTCGCAATCGATCGCTTGTTGATGAAATGCGGATCGTGCCGCGCCATCCAGTTGAAATATTTCTGCGCCGGCTCCAGCCATCGCCGGTCCTCGCCCATTCCGTTTTCGCCGCCGATAATGTGATGGTAGGGCGCCATGCCGGAGGCCAGCGTCTCGTTGAACCACATGCGCTCCTCCGCCGGCGATTTGTACACGTTGCGCCAACGTGGGCGGCCGGTGGACCATGCCGCCGTGACGTTGGTTGACATCTTGCCTTCCTGCACGGCGCTGCACACGCGGCCCTGCAGCGCGCAGCCCCAGATCGGCGTATCGTCCCCGCCGCGGCCCTGGTTGTCGCACTGGAACCACTCGCACATCTGGCCCAGTTTCACCAGGTCGGCCGAGCTGCGGATGCCGCCGCCGAGGTTGGCGAAAAAGAAATTCTCCGGCCGCTTCTCCTTGGCAATTCCGTCATACAGCTTCCACAAATAGACCACACGCTCGTTGAACTTGTCCCAGTATTCGATGGTCCCGGCCGGCGGCAGCTTGACGCATTCGGCGCAATGGCACGCCGGCAGCGAGCCGAGCGGTGGCCATGCGTTGGTGAACAGGCCGTCCACATCGTAAAGCGAGTTGATCTCGCGCATGATGGCCGGCATGTAATCGGTCATGTAGCTGGTGAACATGCACGTGCGGAACAGGCGCGGGTCTTCGGTGTGGTGGACGGCGTTGCCGCGGGCGTCGCGCTCGAACCATTCCGGGTGCGCCTGGACGGCATCCTCCCAGTTGAGATCCGGGCTCATGCGCGCGATCACGTGGAGGCCGCGTTTTTTGGCCGCGGCGCAGCATTCACCGAAGAAATCGCGATTGCCCAGGTATTTGCCCTTGCGGTGAAACGGCACCTTGGTCGGGTAGAAAGCCAGAATGCCGGTGACGCTCACCAGCACCGCGTCCACCTTCAGGCTGGCCCAGTAATCGGCCCACTGTTCGACGTCGAGCACCGCCGGGTCGTGCTCCGTCATGTTGGTTTGGCCGACCCGCCGGATGCGGCGCTGCCACGGCAGTGCCGGCGCGGCCGCCAGCATGGATGCGGCCAGGGCGGCTGCCGGGGCCACCGTAAACTCGCGGCGATTCAGATCCATCCTCTGCTCCGTTTCCACCGGCGCGGGCAAAGCGGGATTTCCGCATTGAGCGTCCGATGCTCAGAACGTATCACAGTGCGCCGGCCCGCTGATACGCTGAATGAGTGGCATACAAGGCTCTGATTTTCGATCTCGGCAAGACCCTGGTGCATTTCGATTTCCAGCGCGGATATCGCGCGCTGGAGGGGCTGTGTCCGCATCCGGCGGCGGAAATTCCACGGCGCCTGGCAGGCACGGGCCTGGTAGAGAGATTCGAAACCGGACTGGTGGAGCCGCATGACTTCGTGACGCAGATGGCATCGGTGCTCGAATTACGCGTGGATTACCAGCGCTTCTGCCAGATCTGGGGCTCGATTTTTGCCGACACGCTGGTGCCGGACAGCATGCTGGCAGCCCTGCACGCGCGCTACCGGATGGTGCTGCTCTCGAATACGAATGCCATCCATTTCGAGTTCATCCGCGCGCGCTACGCGACTCTGCTCCGCCACTTTGACGCCTGCGTGCTTTCCTACGAGGTCAAATCGATGAAGCCGCACGCGGGCATCTACCACGCGGCTATCGAGAAAGCCGGCTGCCCTGCCGCCGAGTGCTTCTATACGGATGACATTGCGGATTATGTGGCCGGCGCCCGCGCGCTGGGTATCGATGCCGTCCAGTTTCAAAACGCCGCCCAACTCGAGCGCGACCTTCTGGCTCGGGGAATCCGCTGGGAGGGCTAGGCACGTTAGCGGATTCGATTCGGCTGCGGCACAGGGGCAGGAACGGCAGGGTTTCGCAAAACGACGGCTCTGACGATGGTTCCTTCAAAACGGGGATAGAGTCTCTTCAACTCGCGCGAGGCGTTCTGAAAATCATCCCGAACATCCACGGTGATCCCCGGGCCCTGGGTGGTCCGGCTTGCGGCGGGGCTCATCTCGATCTCCCCGACATATATGGCGACCGGCGCCTCCGGCTCGGATAGACGAACGTAGTTGATCCGGTCGAACCCACTGTTGGCGCTGCCAACCGAGATATAGAACTCGTCGAGGTATGGCAACGTATAAGACGCCTCCTTCGGCCCCTGAAGGACGGCATAGAAACGTTCGCCGCTGGTGATGGTCAAGGATTTCAGCGGGTATTCGGGAGAAGACCGGTCAGCCTGACGCGAAAACCGGATCGTCGGAAAAGCCAGTGTTCCCTTCGTTGTCGATACCGATCCGAACACCAGCACGAAGGACTCGCCACGTTGCGTCAGCCGTCGGAGAATTCCCCGGGAGATGCGGTTCGGATGAACGCAGGATGTTACAGAGAGCAGGGAGAAACTCAGGAGAACGGATGCGGCCTTCAACACCGACCGGTCGTGTCGGTCCATGGTGCCTTGGTATCGCATACTAATTTATTAGTACGAATAAATTGGTTTGTCAAGAGGGCGCAGCTCTGGAGGAGCAGTGCCTCGCCGCAAAAAAAACCGGGCCCGCTTCCGGGCCCGGCGAGGAGCACTTGCAATCCGGTCGGAGGTCCAGACCGCAAGGGTGGAGGAGGTCAGGACAAAAGGCCGCCATGTCCCAGGCAGGCGATTTCCCAGCCGGTGACATGGTAACGGGCCAGCAGTGCCGGCAACAACGTATCCACAACGTTTGGCTTGGCGGAACGGAAGCAACCAGGCGCCGAAACGATGGGTACGTCATCGCGGTAAGCGAGAAGAAGAAGGTTGCCGGGTTCCACTGGCGCCAGAAACCGCTCAAACTGCCCGCCCACCCGCAAAATCGCGCGCCCGATCACGTCCTCCGGCCCCGCCGGAGCCGTCGTAGAGGCCACCAGAATCACGGAGGGTTTGGAGCGGAGCAAATGGTTGAGGCAGCGGGAGGCGGAGTTTTCGTCTTCCGTGCACGATAAAACGAAGTTGGCGTTGACCCCGAAGCGCTCCAGGCGCTGCCGCATGATGTTCTCGAACAACTGCCGGCCGCGCTCACCGCTGATGGGATCGGTGTAAAGAACGCCGACCGTGGGGGTGCGCAGGGGACGAGCCTGGAGGATCGGACCCCGCTCCTTCAGCAGGTTGAGCACCGCGTCCAACTGATCCTTGGCAACGGCGAAAGGCGCGCTCTTGATGGTGGCGATCCGCTGCCCGGCGGTGGCGTAGCTGAAATTCGGCGACGTGGCAATCACGACGCTGCCGGCATAGTTGATCTGCTTCAGCAGTTCGTCATCCACCAGCACGCAGCAGTTCTCGGTGGCCATCAGGTTGGCGCGGCCGCCGGCCGCCAGGCGAATTTCCAGGCTGCCGCAGCCCATCTGCCCGGAAACCGCAGAGACGGCATCGTCTTCGCCGACTTCGCCTTCTTCTAGCTCCGTGACCCAAATTGTCTCCATGCCCTCGGATACAAGGACACGGATGTCTTCGTCGCTGATGATGTGGCCCTTGGCGAGAAGCTTTTTGCCGCCTGGACGGAACACCGTGCAGCAGAGAATTCTTCCAGTCGAAGCCTTAACGTCAACGGTTTGCGCTTTCATATTTTCCTCTCCCGCACGGCGATTTGAATTTCGGGGTTCTTTATCCTTAAATGAAAGTTTCACCGAGGACCCGGCAAAGCGTAGAGTTTTTCTTCGGGTCTTTTGTGGGGAGCGTCCGTAAACCCCACTTTGAGGGGGGAAATATCCGTCAGGGTTCCGATATTGCGGGACTGAACGCGAAGCGCTATCCCAGCGGGATCGGAATCTGAATCAGTTCGTCCAGGGGTGAGAGGGCAAGGCGCGTATCTGCCGGTCCGATTCCATGCCAACTCTCGGGCCGAAGAATCCGCAGCACTGCGATTTCGTCGCACGCCTGAAATTTGGGGCAGCGGACACAATCCTTCCACGCCTTAAGGGGCAGGACGCCACGCTCCACCACCTGAAAGCCGACCTTGGTGAAGAACTCCGCAACGTACGTAAACGCGAATACCGCGGCGAGCTCATATAAGTCGGCTTCGGCTACGAGGGCTTCCACCAGCCTGCGGCCCACACCCTGCGTTTTGGCGTATTCGTGCACAGCGAGCGAGCGGATTTCCGCGATGGCCGGGCTGTAGAAATGCAGCGCGCCGCAGCCCAGGAACTCCTCGCCGGCATGCACCACGCTGAAATCGCGGAGGGCCTCGGACAGCTCGAATTCGGTGCGAGGCAGCATAATGCCGTTGGCGGCATAACCGTTAATCAGATCAAGAATCCGGGGAATGTCGCGCATGGCGGCTTTGCGGACACTGAGCCGCGCCGTATCTTTTGTCGGCCGCGATTCCGCCTTCCGCCCGTTGCCGGCTTCCTCCACGGCGGTGGCGTCCACAAACGCATCGGCAAACAAGCCATTGATCATGAGCACACCCCCATCGCGCCCGCTATAATGCGCGTTCCGATCTCCTCGCCCGACCGCAGCCGGGCCAACACTTCCGGCGCGGCGCCGGGCGCAATCCGCACCTGGCCGACCCCGCCTTCGAGGGCGCTTAAAGCCGCATTCAGCTTGGCCTGCATGCCGCCGGTCGCAACGCCAGCGGCGATCAGCCGCCGGCTATCCTCGGTGGTGAGGAGCGGGCGCAGGCGCCGGTCTCCGTCCAGCACGCCCTCTACATCGGTCAGGAAAATCAGCTGCTCCGCGCCGAAGCCTGCGGCGCAGGCCACCGCCATCTGGTCGGCATTCACGTTGTAGATGTTGCCCCGGCGGTCTCCGGCCACGCACGCCACTACCGGAACGAACCCATTTGCGCTCAGCGCCTCCAGCACCGCCGGATTGGATCCGGTGACGCGTCCCACCGCTCCCAACGCGGGATCCATCTGCACGGCCTCCGCCAACAGCGCGTCGATGCCGCTAATGCCGACCGCCAGCGCGCCCGCGCGGTTCAGGCTGGCGACCAGCTCGTGATTGACGGTTCCGGCGAAAATTTTCAAGACCGCGTCGATGGTCTCCGGACCGGTGACCCGCAATCCGTTGACGAACCGGCTCTCGATCCCCCGTTCCGCCAGGTAGCGCGTCATCTGCTTCCCGCCGCCGTGCACCACCACAATTTCCGTGCCGCGCGCGCGCTCGGCGGCAATCTGGTCCGCCAGGGCATCCCGGGAAGCAGCCGAATCGAGCAGCGTGCCGCCGAGTTTCACCAGCAGCTTCATAGCAGCCCCTGGGTTTCCGCAAAGCCGAGCATGAGGTTCATATTCTGCACGGCCTGCCCGGCTGCGCCTTTCACCAGATTGTCGATGGCGCTTACCACCACCGCGCGCCCGCTATGGGAATCGGCCACCACGCCGATATCGCAGAAGTTCGTGTGCGCCACCCCGCGCAGGTTGGGCAGGTGGCCGGCGTTGTAGAGACGGATGAAGGGCTCGGCGGCGTAACGCTGCTCGTAGATTTCCAAAAGCGCTTCGGCGTGGAGCAGACGGCTCGTGCGGAAATAAATGGTCTCCAGGATGCCGCGGTCGAGCGGCAGCAGTTGCGCCGTGAAGCTGAACTCGCGCTCCTCCAGGCCGGAAACGGCCAGGACCTCCGGCACGTGGCGATGGCGCAGCACGGAATAAGCCGAAAAGTTCTCCGTCACTTCGCAGAAGCTGCTGCTCAGGCTGGCCTTCCGCCCCGCGCCGCTGACACCTGACTTGGCGTCACAGACGATACCTGCGGCGCGGTCGACTACGCCGGCCTCCACGAGCGGCCGGATGGCCAGGTTGGCGGCCGTCGGATAGCAGCCGGGGTTGGAGAGCAGCCGCGCCGCCGGGATGCGATCGCGGCAGAATTCGGGCAGGCCGTAGACCGCCTCCGCCAGCAGGTCCGGCGCGGTGTGTGCCTCCTTGTACCAGGCTTTGTAATTCTCCGCCGTGCCCAGCCGGAAAGCGCCGCTCAAATCCACCACGCGTGCGCCCGCG
>DATJMP010000303.1:0-3149 GCA_035508655.1 Bryobacteraceae bacterium | reverse complement strand
GGCGTGGATCCGGCGCTCGGCCCGGAGATGCGCTCCACGGGCGAAGTGATGGGCGTAGGGATGAACTTCGGCGAAGCGTTTTTAAAAGCGCAGATTTCGGCGGGGAATCCGATTCCGGAAAAGGGCACGGTGTTCATCAGCGTCAACGACGCGGATAAGCCGGACGCGGTGGCCGTGGCCCGGCGATTCCGCGACCTCGGTTTTCAGCTTGTGGCGACGCGAGGCACGGCCGCGGTTCTGCGGGCGGCCGGGCTGCAGTGCAAGACGGTTTTCAAGGTGAACGAAGGACGGCCGAACGCCGTGGATCTGCTCAAGGGCGGGCAGATCCAGATGGCGATTTACACCACCACCGGCGCGCCGGCGTTCCAGGACGAGAAGGCCATCCGGCGCGCGGCGGTGACGTATCGCGTGCCGTGCATCACCACCATGAGCGGCGCCCGCGCAGCCGTCGAAGCCGTAGCAGCGCGTCTGCGCGATCCGATTCGCGTGTGGAACCTGCAGGAGATCCACGAGGCGAAGAGAACCGTGGCGTAGAAGCAGGGGTTGGGGATCAGGGGTCGGGGATCAGGGCGGAGAGGGTTGCGGCGCGGACGAGGGTGACGCGCGGTCCTGGCAGCGGCGCGGAGAGCAGCGGCAACCGCTCCCTGACGGTCGCGGCTCGGATGGCTCGCGGAATAACCCCGCGATTCGCTGAATTTTACCGTTCGCTCAACGGTTGAATGCCCATGCCGCCGGCGCTCCAGATTTCGCGGCCGTCAGCGTCGCGCAGTACGATGCGCGGCTCGATAGAGCGTTCGTGGCCGTTGTTGGCCGGACCGTTCTCAGATCCGAATGTGCCGACAGTGCGGCCCAAACGGTCCACAACCGTGAAGCTCTCCGCCCGGATCTCCTGCGTGGGCTTGGGAACCAGTTGATTCTGCGCGAACGCCGTTGGTGGTGTCACGAACCTGGTCAGCAGGCTGCCGGCGAAACCGCTCGCCAGCGCAAGCACAACCGTCAAAATACGGCTCTTCGTCATCGATGACCTCCGCAATTCGCGAAATTTCGGTGGATTGGACGGATGAGCGGGCGAAAGGTTACGGGGGCGGGCCGAGCGACGAGCGGCCTCACGGGGTTAAAAGCCTATCCCTAATCCTGATCTACTCCACCATACGGAGGCGAAGGTCGCGGAGGTCGCGGAGAAGGATGTCGGGGTGCATCGCCTCGAGTTCGGCGACCGGGGTGATGCCGGTCTGGACGGAGATGGCGCGGATGCGGTTTTTGCGCGCGGCTTCGACGTCCTGCGGGGCATCACCGATGAGCGAAACCGGCGCGCCGCGTCCGATCCAGCCGCGCTGGCGGGCTTCGCGGATGGCGAGGCGGGCCAGGCCGGCGCGCGTTTTTGCCATTTCGCCAAAGGCGCCGAAGCGAAAATAATCGTGCAGCCCGGCGCGCTCCAGCTTGCGCCAGCCGATGCGGGTCAGGTTGCCGGTGACGAGGGCCAGCAGGATGCCGCGCCGCTTGAGTTTCTCGAGTACTGCCGCCACGCCGGGGCAGTGCTTGTCGTGGAGGGGAGGGCAGACGCGTAGATAAAAACGCTCGGCCGCGCGCTGGATTTCGGGGAGAACCTCGCGGATCTGGCCGGCGCGCGCTCCCGCGCGGCGCAGCATGATGGCGAGAATATCGGGATCGAGCATGCCCTGGACCGGGATACCGTCGGTGGTAGTCTCCAGCCCGGTCACGCGGCGGATGGCGTAGGCGAGCGCTTCACGGTGATGCGGTCCGGCGCGCCGGACGAGCGTGCCGTCGATGTCGAAGAGAACGAGAGGCGGAGAGTGAGGGCGAGGCAAGGACAATGATAGCGCTTTGGGGGCCGGGGGCCAGGGGCCAGGGGCCGGGGCGAAGCAAACGTAGGGGAGGGGAGTCCCGGTGCCCGCAGAGGCCGATACCGGGAGCCCGAACAGCACGTCCCCGGCCCCAGTCCCTGGCCCCGGCCCCCGCTACAATGGAGGCGTGATGCACCGTTCTCCCTTCCGGCTCGGGCTCATCCAGATGGCCTGCGCGAAAGATCCCGGCGAGAATCTGGCCAAGGCCGAATGGCGCATCCGCGAGGCGGCGGGGCGCGGGGCGCAGATCGTCTCCGTGCAGGAGCTTTTCCGGTCGCAGTATTTCTGCCGTGAGGAGAATGCGGATCTCTTTGATCTGGCCGAGCCGATTCCAGGCCCGACCACCGAAAGCTTCACGCGGCTGGCGCGAGAGCTCGGGATCGTGATCGTGGGCTCGGTGTTCGAACGGAGGACGGCGGGGGTCTATCACAACACAGCGGTGGTCATCGACGCGGACGGCTCGCTCCTCGGACTGTACCGCAAGATGCACATTCCGGACGACCCGCTGTATTACGAGAAGTATTACTTCACTCCCGGCGACCTCGGGTTCCGCTCGTTCGACACGCGGTATGCGCGGGTGGCGGCATTGGTCTGCTGGGATCAGTGGTATCCGGAAGCGGCGCGGCTGGCGGCACTGGGTGGAGCGCAGGTGCTGTTCTATCCGACGGCGATTGGGTGGCATCCATCCGAGAAAGCGCAGTATGGCGCGGCGCAGCATGACGCGTGGCGGACGATACAGCGCGCGCACGCCATCGCTAACGGGCTGTACGTGGCGGCGGTGAACCGTGTGGGGTATGAGGGTCCTCCTGAACATGGATTGGAATTCTGGGGCGGGTCGTTCGTGGCGGATCCGTTCGGGGTGGTGCTGGCCGAAGCGTCACACGAGCGCGAAGAGACGCTGATTGTGGAATGCGACCCGCGCCGCATCGAGGACGTGCGGCGGAACTGGCCGTTCCTGCGCGACCGCCGCATCGACGCCTATCATGGCATTCTCAGCCGGGTGTTGGATTGAGGGCCGCACATTCTGCTGGCGACCATGGGCAGGCGGGGACGCCTACCCCACGGGGCTTCCGCATGCCCGCGGAATGGGAGCGGCACGAGGCCACCTGGATTGCATGGCCGCACAATCACGCGGACTGGCCGGGACGGTTCGCGCCCATCCCGTGGGTGTACGGCGAGATCGTGCGCAAGCTGAGTGGAGTGGAGCGGGTACGCATCCTGGTGCGCGACCACGACCTGGAACGGCAGGCGCGGCGGGTGCTGCGCCAGGTGGGCGCCGTGATG
>DATJMP010000302.1:0-11384 GCA_035508655.1 Bryobacteraceae bacterium | reverse complement strand
CTTCGGGGGTGAGCTGGGTTTCGCCCTTCGGCGTCACCTTGCCTACCAGAATGTCGCCGGGCTTCACCGTGGCGCCGATGCGGATGATGCCGCTCTCGTCCAGGTTGCGCAGGAAGGAATCCGCGATGTTCGGAATGTCGCGCGTAATTTCTTCCGGCCCCAGCTTGGTATCGCGCGCTTCGATCTCGAATTCTTCAATGTGGATCGAAGTGTAGTAGTCTTCCTTGACCAGCTTTTCGCTCACCAGGATGGCATCTTCGAAGTTATATCCGCGCCAGGGCATGAAGGCTACCAGAACGTTGCGTCCTAGCGCTAGCTCGCCCATATCCGTGCACGGGCCGTCGGCCAGCACCTGGCCCTTCATCACGCGCTGGTTGGCGGACACAATCGGTTTCTGGCTGATGCAGGTGTTCTGGTTCGAGCGCTTGAACTTGGTGAGCTGGTAGATGTCGGCGCCCACCTCGCGAGAGAGCTGGCCTTCGTGGGCCGCGCCTTCCACGCGCACGATGATGCGCTCGCTATCCACGGAATCCACCACACCGGAGCGCTTGCACAGCACTACCGCGCCGGAATCCCGCGCGGTCACGTGCTCCATGCCGGTGCCCACGTAGGGAGCATCGGCGCGCAGCAGCGGAACCGCCTGGCGCTGCATGTTCGATCCCATCAGGGCGCGGTTGGCGTCGTCGTTTTCAAGGAACGGGATCAGGCTGGCGGCCACCGAGACGAGCTGCTTCGGGCTGACGTCGATGTACTCGATCTCCTCCCTCGGCTTCAGCACGAAGTTGCCGGCCTGCCGTGCGTTGCAGAGCTCGGGCACGATGCGTCCCCGTTCGTCCAGCTCCACGTTAGCCTGGGCCACGATGTACTTGTCTTCTTCCCAGGCCGAAAGGTACTCGCAGTGGGCCTCGAATTCCGCCGGCTGCGACGCCTTCTTACCGGAGGCGCTGAGCTTGCGGTTGGCCTCTTCGGCCTGTTGCCGCGGCACGATGTCCCCCACCTTGAAATCGGCGTCGCCGGGGTTCAGAATCTTGACTTCGTCGATCACCACGCCCTTCACCACTTTGCGGTAAGGACTCTCGATGAAGCCATATTCGTTGATCCGCGCGAAGCAGGACAGCGACGAAATCAACCCGATATTCGGACCTTCCGGCGTCTCGATCGGGCAGATGCGGCCGTAGTGCGTCGGATGCACGTCGCGCACTTCGAAGCCGGCGCGCTCGCGGCTCAGACCGCCCGGACCCAGTGCCGAGAGACGCCGCTTGTGGGTGATCTCCGACAACGGATTCGTCTGGTCCATGAACTGCGAAAGCTGGCTGGAGCCGAAGAATTCGCGGATGGCGGCCATCACCGGCTTGGCGTTCACCAGGTCGTGCGGCATGGCCGTAGACATTTCCTGGTACACCGACATCTTTTCTTTAATGGCGCGCTCCATGCGCACCAGGCCGATGCGGAACTGGTTCTCCAGTAGTTCGCCCACGGCGCGCACGCGGCGGTTGCCCAGGTGGTCGATATCGTCCACCGCGCCGATGCCCCGGCGCAATTTGAGCAGGTACTTAATGGTGGCGCGGAAGTCCTCCGCGTCCAGCGTCCGCTTGTCCAGGCTGGTGGCGTCAGACCGCTCGAACAGCTTGATGTTGAACTTCATCCGGCCCACGCGCGAGAAATCATACTTGCGCGGGTCGAAGAACATGCCCTGGAAGAGCTGCGTGGCGGTGTCCAGCGTGGGCGGATCGCCCGGGCGCAGCTTGCGGTAGATCTCGATCAGAGCCTCGTTCTGAGCCTTGACGGTGTCCTTCCTGATCGTCTGGGAAATCACCGTGCCGACGTCGTCGCGCTCGGGGAAGAAAACCTCGAAATCCTCGATCCCGGCTTCGATCAGCTTGCCGAGCGCCGCTGTGGTCAGTTCGCTATTCGCGTCGATCAGGACTTCGCCGGTGGACATGTCCACCACGTCCGCCACCACGTAGGCGCCTTCGATATCGTTCGGCGCCACTTCCACCTGCTGGATTTTGGCCGCCTGAATGTTCTTGAGCAGCGTCGAGGTGATCTTCTTGCCCTGCCCGACCACCGTCTCGCCGGCCTTGGAATTGATCGCAAACGAAAGTTTCAGCCCCGTCAGGCCCTCGTCCACGTTCCAGTAGATCTTCTTATCCTTGATACTCAGCTTGCTGACGCGGTAGAAGGCGCGAAGGATCTGCTCGTCGGTCTTGTAACCCAACGCCCGCAGAAACACCGAACCGTAGAATTTGCGCTTGCGGTCGATGCGTACATACAGGATGTTCTTGTTGTCGTACTCGAACTCCACCCAGCTTCCGCGGTACGGGATGATCTTGCCGAGAAAATAGCCGATGCCCTGTTGTTTTTCGAAGAACACGCCCGGCGAGCGGTGCAACTGCGATACGATTACGCGCTCCGTGCCATTGATGATGAACGTGCCGTTGTCCGTCATCAGCGGAATTTCGCCGAAGAAGACTTCCTGTTCCTTGATGTCGCGGACGGATTTCTTCTGCGTTTCCGGATCCTTCGAATATACGGTCAACCGGATGGTTACCTTGAGCGGCGCGGCGTATGTCATACCGCGCTCCTGGCACTCCTGCATGTCGTATTTCAACTGCAGGCCAACCGGGTCGCCGCACTTGTTGCAGAACGTGACTACGTTCTTATTGAAGGTTCCGCAATGATGGCAAAGGATGTCGCCGGCGTGGAACGGGTCGGTGCGGATCGTCGCCCCGCAATTGCGGCAGGTGGAGCGGAGGTGGTGCAGACCTTTCAGGTTGCCGCACTTGCACTCCCAGTTGCCGATCGAATAATCGACGAATTCCAGGTCGCTGACGCCGCGAAAGTCCGAGATCGGGAAGACCGAGCTGAACACGGTCTGCAGGCCGATGTCCTCGCGCTCGTTAGGCAGGAGGTCCATCTGCAGAAACCGCTCGTAAGAATTCTTTTGGACCTCGATCAGATTCGGAATCGGGATCGAAGTCTTGATCTTAGAGAAGTCTACCCGCTCGGGATGCCCGCCGGGCCCGGCGCCGTTATTTTGAATATCCATTCTTATACTCCTGACGGCCGAAGAGGCAAAACCACGAAACTGCGCTTAAAAGCACAATCTGGGAGCCGATGCACGGCCCGCAAACAATGGCGCCCCGGGAGGATCAGACTCCCGGAGCGCCGACCGATGATGACGAAAGGGCAGGAAACGAACGTCCGGAATCGGGTAACGTGCGCTCGCAGGCCCGCTCACTGCGGATTCCGGAAGGTTGTGCGTGATGAAGATAGAGCCCGAGGCGGTGCGGATACACGAATCCTCTCCGTTTGCCCCAGGTGTGAATAGGCACAGAGCATCCCTCTGTGCAGTTCCACCCGAACTGCAATTGAAATACCAGGATTCGGAAATCACAGTCACCAATTGGGGTCGAATCCGGCTGAAATCGAAAACCCAACTACTCAATATAACAGGACACGCGTCCTGTCGTCAAACTGCAACACGGAAGCCAGGAGACGGAAGTCAGAATACCACTCTGGGCCCTTCTTTCTCCTGTCTTCTGGCTACTTTACTTCGACGGTAGCGCCCGCGTCGACGAACTTCTTCTTGATCGCCTCCGCCTCTTCCTTGCTGACGCCTTCCTTGACGGGCTTGGGAGCGCCGTCCACCAGATCCTTGGCTTCCTTCAGGCCTAGGCTGGTGACTTCGCGCACGGCCTTGATCACATTGATCTTGTTGGCCCCGGCTGCCGTCAACACTACCGTGAACTCGGTCTTTTCTTCCGCCGCAGGCGCTGCTGCCGCCGCCGGTCCGGCACCCGCCGCCGCCACTGGCGCTGCTGCTGCCGCCGAAACTCCCAGCTTCTCTTCGAGCAGTTTCACGAGCTGGGAAGCCTCCAGCAGCGTCAAGCCCTGAATCTGATCCGCGATTGCGTTAATGTCCGCCATTTTCTAAACTCCGAACTCCTTCAGTAAACGTAAAATTCGTGATGCGCCGGGCTGGATGCATCCGGCCCCTACGCCTGGAACTTGTTTTCCTTCACACCCTGATCCACTACCACCGCCAGATTCCGCCCCACCGCATTGACGGCCGTCAGCAGCCGCTGGGCCGGCGCGTTGATCAGGTAGAGCAGCTTGGCGAAGATCTCCTCCTTCGCCGGCATGCTGGCCAGGTCGTTGATCGCCCGCACGTCGATCACTCGGCCCTCCACCATTCCAGCCTTGAAGGTGAACGTGGGGTTGGTCTTGGCGTAAGTGGTGAGCGCCTTCGCCAGCGCCACCGGGTCGCCCGTGGTGTAGGCCAGCGAGGTCATCCCCCGCAGGTCCTTCAGCACCTCGTTCGCCGCCATCCCCTCCGAAGCCTTATCCGCCAGGTTGTTCTTGATGACGCGATACTTGCCGCCCGCTCCGCGCACTACTTTGCGCAGCTCGAAGTCCTGGTCCACCCGCAGCTTCTCGTATCCGGTCACGAACAGGTTCTGCGACTTTTCCAGGTCCTTGCGCAGAGCGTCGATATCTTTCTTTTTGTCGTCCTTATTCTTCATGGAAACACCTGTGCGGGCCTAGACGGCAGCCGCCTTCGTGCTGAACGGCGTGGTGTCGATGGCCACGCCCGGGCCCATGGTCGAGCACAGCGTGGCGCTCCTCACGTACTTGCCTTTGGCCACCGCCGGCTTGGCCTTGATCACCGCCGTGATCAGGCTGGCCGCGTTCTCCACCAGCTTGTCCGTCGAAAAGCTCACCTTGCCCACCGGGGCGTGAATGATGCCCGTCTTATCGACGCGGAACTCCACCTTGCCGGCCTTGACTTCCTTTACCGCCTTGGCCACGTCCACCGTAACCGTGCCGGTCTTCGGATTGGGCATAAGACCGCGCGGACCGAGGATCTTGCCGAGTTTGCCCACCGAGCGCATCATGTCCGGCGTGGCGACCACCGCATCGAAATCCGTCCAGCTTTCCGACTGGATCTTGTTCACCATGTCCTCGCCGCCCACGAAATCCGCGCCCGCTTCCGACGCTTCGCGCTGCTTGTCGCCGCTGGCGATGACGAGAACCTTCTTCGATTTGCCGAGCCCGTTCGGCATCACCACTGTGCCGCGGACCATCTGGTCGGCATGCTTGGGGTCGACACCGAGGCGCATATGCACCTCGACCGTCTCATCGAACTTGGCGAATTTGATTTTCTGAACCAGCGGGACGGCCTCTTCGAGTTGATACTCGCGGGCTTCGACCTGCTTCAAGGCATTCTGATAGTGTTTACCTGGTTTGCGAGCCATGCTTCCTCATTGGTGCAAGCGGTCCGTCCCCAAAACAGCAGACGAACCTCCCACTGAGCATTCTAAAGGGACATCAGCCAGTGTAGCAAACCAGTCAACCCCCTGCAACTGCTCTGCCCTTCTGCCCCCTCGAACCGGCATAAAAGAGGTTACGACTCGCCGCGCCGTATAGGAACACCGCCCTAAATCGATTCCCGCTACACTGATCTTTACCCGGTTTTACCGGCGCATCGTCTTTTTAGGAGGCAACTTGCGTCTATCCACCAGGAGCCAGAGAAATTGATCTTCCGGGCGGTTGAAGATGCCGACCTGATTCGCCAGGCTGCCCGGGGCAACGTGGAGGCCTACAACCTCCTCGTGTCCCGGTGGGAGAAGCGTGTCTATAACTATCTCCTGCGCCTGGCCCGCAACCGCGAAGACGCTCTGGATCTGACACAGGACGTTTTCTTGAAAGCCTATCAGAACCTCCGTAAACTGGACAACCCGGAGCGCTTCGCTCCGTGGCTCTACCGCATCGCCCACAACGAGGCCTATTCCATGTTCCGCAAGAGAAGGCCGGAGAGCGATATGGAGGAAGTTCAGCCGGAGAGCGTGGAAACCGAAGTGACGGTAGGGGGAAGCGCGGTTTTTCCGATCGAGCTGAGCCTGGCAGTAGCCGGCGCGCTGGAGCGGCTCTCGCCGGACCAGCGCGAAGCCGTGGTGCTGAAAATCTACCAGGGGTTCAAGTTCGAGGAGATGGCCGAAATTCTCGCCTGCCCTGTCTCCACCGTCAAATCGCGGCTTTACACAGCGCTCGAAATGCTCAAGAACGAACTGGCTCCTCTGCCCCAAGCGGGGCGGCACAGCGCCTCCGGCGCGGAAGGCCGCTCGCGCCAGGCAGCCCGAGGTGTTTCATGAGTTGCTCGCCATTCGATTTGCACGACTACTTCCTCCAGGAGCTCGCCAACCCGCAGCGGCTCCAGGTGGAAGCACACATCAAAACCTGCGCGCCGTGCCGGGAAGAACTGGAACGGTTGCGCATGACCCAAGCCGCGCTGTTTTCCCTGCGCGACGAAGAGATCCCGCAACGCATTGCCTTCGTCTCCGACCCGGTTTTTGAGCCTTCCGCCTGGCGGCGGGCGTGGACCGCGTTTTGGAATTCCGGCCCGCGGCTGGGATTTGCTTCGGCTGCCATGCTGTCGGCCGCCCTGGCGGTGTTCGCCCTCAATCGTCCGGCTCCCGCACCGGTCGTGCAGATGGCGCCGCCGGTGGTGCGCACAGCATCGGTCTCGGATGCCGATATTCAGGCACGCGTGGATACGGCAGTCGCCAAAGCTGTGGCGGAAGTGGAATCGCGCCAGCAGCGGCAGACCAGGCAGATCCTAGCCGACCTGGACGAATCGCGCCGCCGGCTGCTTGTGGCTGCGGAAGAGTTCGATTGGGATCGCAAGCGCGAAAACGCGACCCTGGTCAGCGCCGGCCTGTTCGGCCCGCCGCGCCAAGGCGGCACGGGAGATATGAAATGAGACGCCATACCTGTCATTCCTTTACCATCGCCGCTCTGTTCCTCGGCGGTCTGCCCGTTGGGGCACAGATTGTCACCAAAGCGGCTCCCGCTCCCGCCACGCCGGCTGCCACGGCGGCGGCCGCACCCGCGCCCGCCCCCGCGCCGGTCGTACAGGCGAAGTCGGCCAGGCCCTCGCTCGTGAGCATCTACTATATCGAGCGCTCCTTCGACGACAAGCTGCGAGCCCTCGGTGAGCCCAACACCGTCGATCTGCTGGGTGCGACCCGCGGCCTCTATCTGGACGGTTACGGCGCTGTGTTCACCGCCGAAATCGGCCTTGTCTCGCCGCCGGCCATCTACCCCTTCCACCCCACGGTTTCGGAACAGGATAAGGTGCAGTTGCATCGCGCCAAGCTGCAGCGCCTGCCCAAACTGCGCGAAACCATCAAGGATATGATGCGCACTCTCGCCAGCAGCCTGTCGTCCATACCCGATGACCAGCAGTTCGTGGTAGCCGTCCGGCTCGATTACCGCAACTGGGAAGACACCAGCGGACTACCCGGAATGATCATGATGAAGGCGGACCGCCGCTCGGTCCTGGCCGGCAATATGCAGAGCGAAGATCAATAAGGTGGCCGCTCCTCTTCCTTCTGTTCCGGATCCCGAATCCGCCGGCGAGAGCTCCAGCCTTAGCGGAAGCCTGGCCTTCGAGGGAACTCCTGGCGAACCCGCTTTTGGTTCGCTGGGGTTGGGCTACCGGCGCCTGGGCGAAATGCTCATCGAGCGCGGTAAAATCGAGGCCGAAGACCTCGACCGCGCGCTCGAGCTGCAGCACGAGCGCGGCGACAAGCTGGGCAAAATCCTGGTGGACATGGGCCTCATCGCCCAGCGCGACATGCTGGCCGCGCTTTCCGAGCAGACCGGCATTCGCCTGGTGACCGTGGATGGCCCGCCACCGGCCGCCCCCGAAATCGACAGCCTGTCCCACCGTTTTCTGCGCCAGGTGCGCGCTTTCCCGGTGGCGTTGGCGGAGGCGGTGCTCACGCTGGCGATGGCCGATCCGCTGGATTTCGAAACCATCGCCGCCGTCCAGTCCTTTTCCGGCTTCGAAGTGCATCCCGTACTGGCGCCGGAGCAGGAAATCCTGGACGCCATCGAGAAGCACTACGGCGCGACCGAGCAGGCCGCGTTCACCGACGGCCTCGATGCCGACGCCATCGCCGATCTCGAGCACCTGCGCGATATGGCCAGCGAGGCGCCCGTTATCCGCCTCGTCAACGCCATGATCGCCGACGCCATCGAAAAGCGTGCCAGCGACATTCACATCGAGCCGTTCGAAAAGGAATTCCGCGTCCGCTTTCGTATCGATGGCGTCCTCTATAACCAGGACTCGCCGCCCCGTGAGCTGAAGGCCGCCGTGATCAGTCGCCTCAAGCTCATGGCCAAGCTGAACATCGCCGAACGCCGTCTGCCGCAGGACGGACGCATCAAGCTGAAGCTGCTGGGGCGCGAGGTCGATCTCCGCGTCTCCACCTTGCCCACGCTGTACGGCGAAAGCCTCGTCATGCGCCTGTTAGACCGCTCGACCGGCGATCTCTACGACCTCCGCCGCCTCGGTTTCGACAACCAGATGCTGGCCCGCATGGAACATTTCACCGGCCTGCCATACGGCATGTTCCTAGTCACCGGCCCAACCGGGAGCGGCAAATCTACCACGCTTTATTCGGCGCTTAAGCGCATCAACCTGCCCGACAAGAAAATCATCACCATCGAAGATCCGGTCGAGTACCAGATGGATGGCATCAACCAGCTTCACGTCAATCCGCAAATCGGCCTGACGTTTGCCAGCGGTCTGCGCCACATCGTGCGCCAGGACCCGGACGTCATCATGGTGGGTGAAATCCGCGACCGCGAAACCGCCGATATCGCCATCCGCGCCGCTCTCACCGGCCATCTGGTCTTCTCCACCCTCCACACCAACGACGCCCCCAGCGCCATCACCCGCCTCACCGATATGGGCGTGGAGAATTACCTGATCAGCTCCTCGCTGGTGGCGGTGCTGGCCCAGCGGCTGGTCCGCGTCATTTGCCAGAACTGCAAGATCGAAGCCGGCCAGGCCCTCGCGCCCGACGGCGAGCTGATTCCCACGTGGCGCGGCGCCGGATGCGCCGAATGTGGTGGCCGCGGATATGTTTCCCGGATGGGCATTTTCGAAATGATGCCGGTGAGCGACGAAATCCGAAAGCTGGTCGTCCAGAACGCCGATGCCGGCGTGCTCACCCAGGCCGCCCGCCGCAACGGCATGCGCAATCTCCGCGAAGACGGCTGGATCAAAGTCCGCGACGGCATCACCACCGTCGAAGAAGTGATGCGGGTTACGCAGGAGCTGGTATGAGGTTAGGGGCCGGGGGCCGGGGGCCAGGTGCCGGGGAGGCGTACAGTAGTTTGCAGGCGCTTATCGCTTCGCCCCGAGACCTGACAGATCTTCGATACTGCACACGCGCCGAATGCTGCGCCAATCCCCGGCCCCTGGCCCCCGGCCCCCGGCCCCAAGGGGGGTTCTGATGGCCTCCACCTTCTTCTTCCGCGCCGTCGCTGCGGACGGCAAAATCCGCACCGGTAGCCTTAGCGGCGATAACGAAAAGGGGATCGCCCGCGAACTGCGCAAGCAGGGCCTGACCCCCGTGTACGTCGGCGCGGCCCCGAATAAGGCATCGCTCGAATTCAAACTGCCGAGCCTCGGCAAAACCGGCCGGCGCCGCGACGTCCTCTTTTTCACCCAGGAGCTTTCCACCCTGCTGACTTCCGGCGTGCCGCTCGATCGCGCCCTGGCCATTACCGCCGAGCTCACCGAGCGCGCGGGTTTTCGCGCGATCGTCCAGGACGTCCTGCGCGTCCTCAAGAGCGGCAGAACCCTGGCCGACAGCCTCGCCGCTCACCCCGATTATTTTTCCGACCTGTACATCAATATGGTGCGGGCGGGCGAAGCCTCCGGCGCGCTGGCCGTCATCTTCGAACGCTTGAGCGATTTCGAACGCACCCGCGACGATCTCCGCAACTACATCGTCTCCTCCATGATCTATCCCGCGCTGCTCGCTTGCGTCGGTTTGGCTTCGGTGCTCCTGCTCCTCACTTTCGTAGTGCCGCGCTTCGCCTCCATCTTCGACGGCACCACCATGAAGATCCCGACGCCCACCAAGATCATGCTGGAGGTCAGCAACGTCATCCGCGCCTGGTGGTGGGTAGGCGTCGGCGGTCTCATCGGCTTCGTGGGTACGTGGCGTGGCTACATTTCGACCAGCTCCGGCCGCATGTGGTGGGACGGTTTCCGCCTCAAAACGCCCGTGCTCGGCCAGGCGCTCCTCAAGGCCGAAACCGCGCGCTTCGCCCGCGCCATGGCCACTTTGGTCGCTAACACGGTTCCCCTGGTCCAATCCATCGGTATCGCTGCCGCCACCTTGAACAACCGCACCATTACGGTCGCCCTCGCCGGCGTGGCCCTGGGCGTCAAGCGCGGCGAAGGCATCGCCGGACCCATGCGCAAAGCGGCCGTTTTCCCGCCGCTGGCCGCCCATCTCCTCACCGTGGGCGAGGAAACGGGCAAGCTCGACGCCATGTTTGCCCGCATGGCCGATATTTACGATGCGGACACCCGCGCCTCCATCCGCCGGTTCACCGCGCTGTTTGAGCCGCTGATCATTCTCACCATGGGAATTATGGTAGGCTCGCTGATTCTGAGCATGCTGCTGGCCATCACCAGCATCAACGACGTGCAGATATGACGACTTACGAAAGCAAACTGTGGCGCCCCCGCACCCGAAGGGCACCCGTAGGGGCCGCATGCATGCGGCCCGCCCCGCAAACTGGAACGCAATTCCGGCGAACAAATCGCCGCGCCGGCGTCACCCTGATCGAGATGCTGGTGGTGGTAGCCATCATCGGCATGTTTGTGGCGCTGGTCGCGCCTGCCATGTTCAAGCGGGCCGATACCGCTCGCATCACGCAGGCCCGCGCCCAGATCCAGAACCTCATGACCGCGCTCGGCTCTTACAAGCTCGATACCGGAGTCTTCCCTACTACCGATCAGGGTCTGGCTGCCTTGCGCATCAAACCGAACGAGGAAATCAACGGCTGGAACGGCCCCTACCTGCCGCAGGATGTTCCCAAAGATCCCTGGGGCCACGACTACGTCTACAAATACCCGGGCGAGCATGGCGACGAGCCCGACATCGCTTCCCTGGGCGCCGACGGCCAGCCGGGCGGCGAAGGACTGAATGCCGATATCTTCAGCTGGAAAAACCAGTAAGGGGCCAGGGGCCAGGGGCCGGGGGCCGGGAATGCACCCGGTATGCGGAGCGGGTCCGCTTCCGGAATTCCTGTGGGGCAGGTTGGAAACCTGCGGCGGGTTGTCAACCCGCCCATCGCCTCAAAAGAGCGCGAGCTTGCAAACACGTGGCTCCCTCCCCGGCCCCCGGCCCCCGGCCCCCCGCCCCCAATCCGGTGTCACACTCATCGAAATGCTGGTCGTGGTCGGCATCATCGGCCTGATCGCGGCGGTCACCGCGCCTTCGGTTGCATCGGGCCTCGATGCCGTTCGTATGGCCTCCGCCACCGAGTCGGTCGCCACGTTTCTCAATGCT
>DATJMP010000301.1:0-15557 GCA_035508655.1 Bryobacteraceae bacterium | reverse complement strand
CAGGTCTTCGCGTAGCTGGCCGCCGCGGACCGCTTCTTCCGGCACCTTATTCGTGGCCGCGACTACGCGCACGTCCACTTCGAATTCGGTCTTTCCGCCCAGCCGCCGCACCTTGGAATCCTCCAGGATGCGCAGGAGTTTGGCCTGCGTCTGCATGGGCATCTCTCCGATTTCGTCTAACAGCAGCGTGCCGTGCTGTGCAACTTCGAAACATCCCGCCCGCCGCTCTGACGCGCCGGTAAACGATCCTTTTTCGTGCCCGAACAATTCGCTCTCGATCAGGGTTTCGGGCAACGCGGCGCAGTTGATGGCCACGAACGGACCCTGGCGCCGCGGGCTGAGGGCATGGATGGTGCGCGCCACCAGTTCTTTTCCCGTGCCGCTTTCCCCGGTAATCAGCACGCAAGCCTTGCTTGGTCCGGCTTGCTGCAGCAGGGCAAAAATTTCCTGCATCTTGGGCGAAGTGCCCACCAACTCGCCCAGTGAACCCTTGTAGCTTAGCTGGCGCTCCAGGTATTTTTTTTCCGCGCGCAGCCCGGCGTGCGATCCGGCCCGCCGTATGAGCACCTCGAGCGAACCCGGTTGTATCGGTTTTTCCAAAAACCAATACGCACCCAGCTCATGCACTGTGCGGACGGCCGTCTCGATATTCCCGTAAGCGGTCAGCACGATGGTCGGCGGCATCTCGCCGCTGTCGCGCAGCCGCTGCAAAAAGCCGAAGCCGTCCAGTCCCGGCATATTTAAATCGGTAATGATGACGTCGGCGGAAAAGTCACCGAGCTTGATGAGCGCTTCATTACCCTCTGCCGCGGTCTCCGGGGTCATCCCCCAGGCCGATACCATGGCTGCAAGGCCGCTTCTCTGACTGGCTTCGTCGTCTACGATAAGTACTTTTAAAGGCTGATTCAAGGTTCATCCTTCGGAGGGAAACTCCAATACCCATTTTACGATGACGCTCGAAATTCGGAGTCACAGTTGCAGGGTTCCGGGCGTGGATCGGGGCAAAGGAAACCGCAGTTTTGTCGAAAAATGATACTATTAAAACGAAATCCGGGAGGAACGCGGCAGAAGGGCCTGATGCGGCTGGTGGCGTCGGCCTGTGCGGGTCCGCACAAGGGAGGGACGTGTTAGCACTGATCCGGCGCGCCAGGCGTCGGCTTTTTTATAACGCGCTGTTTGCACAAGGGGCCAACACAGCGAGCGCCGCTCTGCTCGCCTTCATTCTTTTGTTGCTGCTGGGAGCGGAAGTTCTGGACTGGCAATGGCTGCTCCTCATTCCCGCGGCCGCTGCCGGAGCCGGATTCTGGCTGGCGCGACGCCATCTCCCGTCGCCCTACCGGGTTGCCCAGATCGTCGATCTCCGCCTCGCCTTGGCCGACACTCTTTCCACCGCCTTTTTCTTTAGCGAGAGACCGGCAACCGAGCCCAATGACAACGGCGAAGTCCGGCGCCTTCAGGCGGAGGCGGCCGAGCGTATGGCCGCGACCGCCGATGCCCGTCAAGCCGTTCCGTTCACCGTGCCGCGCACTGCTTACGCCATGGCGGCGCTGCTTTTGGTGGCCAGCAGTCTGTTCGCTTTGCGCTACGCCGTGAGCCGGCGCCTGGATCTCAAGCCGCCTTTGGCAGCCCTCCTGGAACAGACCTTCGGAGATAAGACGCAGGTGGCTCGCAATCTGCCTCGTTTCGATCCCGAAAACGTCCAGCCGCAGGATCGCGATTCGGACTCGGCCGAAGACCGGGAAGCGGCAACCGCCGGCGACCAGGCCTCCGACCAGAATCGCACCGAAGACACGGCCGAACAGAAACAGGCCGCCGCGGACGCCAAAAAGCAGGCCAGCAAGGGGCAGGAACAAAACGGCCAGCAGGAGGGGCAGCAACGCGCCGACGATTCCCGGGAAGGCTCCGAGCGCGCCGGCAACCAGGGCGATTCCAATAAACAGGGCAACAAAAACGGTAAAGAAGGCAATTCGAAGCAGGATGGCGCTAACAACGCCGGTGAAAATTCCAGCCTCGTGAGTAAGCTGAAGGACGCTCTGCAGAACCTGCTGTCGCGTATGAACCAGCGGGACAGCCAGTCCGGCGGGCAGCCGCAATCGAGTGAGCAGCGGAATCAGCAGGGCAACGGCCAGCAGAAGGGCGGGAAACAGCAGTCCGCTAAAAACGGCCAGCAGAAGGGCGGCCAGCCCCAGTCGGATTCGCAGAGCGACAGCAGCCAGCAGGCTGAGAATTCCCAACAGGCCGGCGACAAAGGCTCCGGCAACAGCGACGCCAAACAGTCCAGCAAACAACCCGGCAGCGGCGTCGGTAGTCAGAACGGCGATAAGGACGTCAAGCAGGCCGAGCAGTTGGCGGCGATGGGAAAGATCAGCGAGATCATCGGCAAGCGCCAGCAGAACATCAGCGGCGAGACAACCGTGGAGGCACAAGCCTCCACCACTCAGGTGCTCCACACGCCCTACGCGCAGCGCGGCGCCCAGCACACCGAAAGCAATGCCGATGTCAACCGCGACGAAATCCCGGCCGCTCTTCAGGCCTACGTCGAGCAGTACTTCGAACAGGTTCGCAAGCCGGCCGCGAAGAAGTAGCGGCCCGGCGCGGCAGGGGCCGGCCCCGGCCCCCGCTCGACTCGCTTACAGCATCAACTGTCCGCCGTTCACTTCCAGGGTTTCGCCGACGATGTACGACGCTGCGTCGGAGGCCAGAAACGCGATCGCCGTGGCGCATTCCGCGGCCTTGCCGACCCGGCCTAGCGGGATGCCCTTGACGAAGTTGGCGATCGTCTCCGGCGTGGAGAACACCTCGTGGAATGGCGTGTCGATTATGCCCGGCGAGACCGCGTTCACGCGCACTCCGTAAGGCGCCAGTTCCCGGGCCAGCGCTTTCGTAAACGTGATCAGCCCTCCTTTGGCCGTGGAGTACGGCCCCGCGCCTGGCCCGCCCCCGTTACGCCCCGCGATCGAGACCACGTTGATGATCGCGCCCCGCTTGCGTTCGGCCATGCCTGCCACCACCGCCCGCGAGCAGAATGCCGCGCTTTTCAGGTTCAGGTCCATGATTTCGTCCCACAGTTCCGCGGAAAGGTCGCGTACCGGCTGCCGCTTCACCAGCGAGCCGGCGTTGTTGACCAGGATATCGACCGGCCCCAGTTCGCGCTCCACCCGTCCCACCAGCGGCTCGATTTCCTCCAGGCGGCGCACATCCGCGCGCATCGCCACCGCGGTCCCTCCCGCCCGCCCGATGGCCTCGCAAATCTCTTCTGCCCCGCCCTGGTTGTGATAATAGCCGACCGCCACGCGTGCTCCCAGATCGGCCAGAACCAGCGCCGTGGCCGCGCCGATTCCCGAGGAGGCCCCGGTCACCAGCGCCGTCTTTCCTGTCATGTCCAGATAGTTCGTCATCTCCCAAATCATATCTCTGTTCGTACAAGAACTTATTCCGGCGCAAGCCTTCGCCGATTCGTTCCTTTCCGGTTGGGGGATTTCCACTTCTCCGTTGTTTCGTGAACACCCATAGTGCTCAACTTACCTAACTTCCCGATATAGTGAAATCAGGAGTCAAACTAATGGCTGACCAAGTTATCGATGTAAATCCCCCTTCCGTTGGTCGGCGGGAAGTATTCATAAAGTCAATTTCATGGGCGGCAGTTTTTTCCGGCGCGCTGGTGGCTCTGGCGGTTGAGGTCCTATTCCTGACCTTTGGATCTTTCATCGGCTTCCGCATGTCACCGGGTACCGAAGCCAACGCCTGGAGCGTTGCCTGGACTTTCTTCGGCGCTTTCATTTCATTCTTTATAGGCGGCTGGGTCGCGGGAAGTTTAGGCGGCAATCCCGCCACGGGGAGGGCCCATGGCCTTGTCACCTGGGGCTTGGCAACCGTAGCCACGTTCGTGTTTGTGGCAATCGTGTCGTGGGGCCTGCTGAGCCAAACGGTCGGCGTAGTCAAGACGGCTGCCCTGGCCGCTTCCAATATTGCGACCGCGAATGCGGCTCCCACCAGCGGCGCCATTGCTCCGGGGAATCGCGCGAGAGCCGGCAGCGCCAACCGCGTGCTCGAACAACAGGCGAATCAGGCGATCAACCAGGCGCAGGAAGCTTGGCCCTATCAGGCGCGGGTCCTCGCCAATAAGGTGTCCAATTTTTCCTTGTTCATCTGGATTGCTTTCATGATCGCGGTACTTGGGGCGCTGGTCGGGGGCGCCGCGGGTGCTCCAAAAGTCATTCCTACGGCCCGTCTATGAACGGGTTGGTTGGAACTCCAGCGGCGGGAAGGCCCAGCGTGCTGTGCCGCCCGCCGTTTGTGACTTAGTATATAATCGGACCTGATGAAGGTTCTGTTTACCCTCCTCCTTACCGGGGCTGCCGTTCTGGCTCAGACGCCGGCTCCCAAGAAAGCCGCGCCGAGCGCAGCCAAAAAAGTTGCTCCCCGGCCAAGCGTGCCCGATCTGTATCGCGTGAAGTTTGCCACCACTCACGGCGATTTCGTCGTCGAGGTCCATCGTGACTGGGCGCCCATCGGCGCGGCGCGTTTCTACTCGCTCGTCCGCCAGCACTTCTTTACTAATGAAGCCTTCTTCCGCATCGTCCCCAATTTCATCGTGCAGTGGGGGCTTTCGCCTTCACCGGCCGTCAACAAACAGTGGGAGAAGGCCAACATCAAGGACGACCCGGTGAAGCAGCATAACACTCGTGGCACCGTCGTCTTCGCCACCGCCGGCCCGAATACGCGCACTACCCAGTTGTTCATCAACCTCCACGACAACACCAGCAGCCTGGATTCTCAAGGCTTCGCTCCATTCGGCACCGTAACCGAGGGCATGGAGATAGTCGACGGCTTGTACGCCGGCTACGGCGAGAGGCCGGATCAAGGCATGATCACCGACCAGGGGGCCGCTTACCTGAACAAGAATTTCCCCAAGCTCGACAGGATCACCTCCGCCACCATCATCTTCCCCGAGCCCGCCGCTCCGGCTAAAAAGGCCGCGCCTGCGCCTAAGAAATAGCAGAGTACGGCTTCGAACAGTGTGCCTTCACCGGACTGACGAAAATAGAGAAAGACGCGCGGGAGGCGCACGAGAGATGAAACAGGTGTGGCTGTTGCTGGCTTTCGCCGGAGCCTTATTTGGCGCGGACATTACCGGCAACTGGTCTGGCAAAGTCGATATCACGGATCCCAGCAGCGGCGACGTCATCAGTACGCCCGTGAAAGCCCGGTTCGATCAGACGGCAGCGGCGGTTTCAGGCAAAATCGGGCGGGCTCACGACGACGAACTCGAAGAGATCCGCAATGCCAAGCTCGAGGGCAAAACGCTGGTGTTTGACGTCCAGCCGCCCGAAGCCACCAGCCCCATGAAGTTCAACCTGGTGCTGGTGGACAACGACCGCATCGAGGGCGAAATGAAAGGCGCCATCGACAGCGGCAATATTTCGGGAAAAGTCGTCCTGACCCGCAATCGGCAGTGAACGCGGTGGGAGCCGGCCTCTGAGGGCGCGGGCCGGATCTCCCGGCCCGTAACTTCCTCGCGCGTCGGGAAAAATCCGCCCGGTTACTTCGCCTTGGAAAGTTCCGCCTGCAGCTGCCGATACGCGGCTTCGTCGTAGTTGGTTTTCAAACGCTCCCGCGCCTCGTCCCGTGCATCTCCCGCGCGGGGCCCTTCCCGCCGCCGTGCGCGCGCCTCGAGTTCGGTGGCTTCGGTGTCTTTGGCGTTGCGCTCCAGCACCGCGGCGAAGCTCTGCGCCGCCTCCTGGTAATGGCCCCCACGCCATTGGGCCACACCCAGGTTGAAGTAGTAGTCCGGGTCGCCGCTGTCGCCTTCCAGCGCCTTGCGGAAGCTCTCGGCCGCCGCGTCCGCGTGGTGCTGGCGGTCCTGCGCCGCTCCCAGATTGTTGTATACCTCGTTCAATGGCATGGTGGAGGCCACTCCGGCCAGCGCCTGCTCCGCGCCTGCAAAATCGGCGCTATGATACCGGCACAGTCCCAGCAGGAATTGCGAGTACAGGTAATGCGGATCGGTACGCGCCACCCGCTCCAGCCAGGGAGACGCCAGCTTGTATTCCTTCCGCTCCCAATACGCTTTGCCTAACTGGAAGCACGGCGGCGAGTAATGCGCATCCAGCCGCGCGGCCTGCGTAAACAGCCGGTGGCGCTGCTCCGGCGCAACGGCCAGCAGCCCGCGAATGTAGTTCTCCACCGCGTCGATGCGCACCGGCGGCCGCGCCTTCAGAAATTCCTGCGCCGTAAGCGACGATTTGGGATCGAGTTGGGTGAGCGTCTGCCACCCCAGATGGTCCTCCAGAGCTGACAAGTCCTCCAGCGCGCCCAATTCCCCGAATACCGCGCTCTGCCGGACGTGCTTCAAATCCAGAATGCGCGCGCTGATGCGCAGCGACCCCTTGGATTGGGAGGCCCCGTCCGGTGGAAGAAGCTCGAACGATCCGTAGACCACGTTGGAAGCGTCGAGGGATTCGCCGATCTTCAGAATCGAAGCGTGCGTCAACTCCGCTCCAGGCCGAAGCGACAACCGCCGGTAGGCTTCCAGCCGGTCCCCGCGATCCAGTACGAGCGCACCCTCCGACGCCAGAGCATCATGCACGCTTTCCGCTATGCTCTCCCCGATCCAATCCAGGTTATCCGAACTCGTGTGATTGAAGAAGGGAAGCACCACCGTCGTCTCCGCATAAAGAAACCCGGGCAGGCTGGAAAAAACCAGGGCCAAAATCGCCAGACGCTGCATGTTTCTCCAGTGTAACAACTGCTAGAATTCACTTGACGGAATGCGGCCGGCCGGATGGCGCTCTCCGGAGCCAGCGCGATGAAGCTCTCCATAGTTATTCCCGCCCGCGACGAAGAAGGGTGCATCGGCGAAACCCTCCGCACCCTGCTGGCAAGCCTGCGCGCGGCCGCGGTTCCCGCCGAAGTTGTGGTCGTGGATGATGGCAGCGCCGACCGGACCGCGGCCTGCGTCATGGAACTGGCCGCCGATCACCCCGAAATCGTGCTGGTGCGCAACCAGGGCCGCCACGGCTTCGGTATGGCCGTGCGCACCGGCCTGGCCGCCATCACCGGCGATGCCGTCGCCATTATGATGGCCGACGGCTCGGACTCACCGGCGGATCTGGTGGCGTATTACCGCAAGCTGGAAGAGGGCTGGGACTGCGTTTTCGGCTCCCGCTTCATCCGCGGCGGCCGCGTGGTCGATTATCCCGCCCACAAACTGGTTCTGAACCGCCTTGCCAACTGGTTCATCCAGGTCCTGTTTGGCCTCCGCCTGAATGATACGACCAACGCCTTCAAAGCCTACCGGCGCGAGGTGGTGGATGGCGTGCAGCCGCTCATCTCCCCGCACTTCAACCTCACCGTCGAGATGCCGCTCAAAGCCATCGTTCGCGGCTATTCCTATACCGTCGTTCCCATTTCCTGGACGAATCGCCAGGCCGGCATCTCCAAGCTCAAGATCAAGGAGATGGGCAGCCGCTACCTGTTCATCGTGATGTATATCTGGCTCGAACGCATGCTGGCCCGCGGCGATTACCACCGCAGCCACGCTTCCGCCGCCGGAGCAGCGCCATCGAGGCAGGTTCTGATTAGAAAATGAGCATCTCCCTCCCTGGTCTGCTACCATGGACTCACTGGGGCCCGTAGCTCAGTTGGTTAGAGCGCATCCTTGACACGGATGAGGTCAGAGATTCGAGTTCTCTCGGGCCCACCATGTTGCTTACTTCAATTCCAGGAAAATAGGTGAGCCACCGTTGCGTCGCAGTCCGCACTGGCTCGTTCGCGCTTGCCGCGCCTTATGCCGCATTCGCCACTACGCGCGGAGTGCCGGCGTTTGCCAGCGCCAGGTTCGGGTCCTGCCCGACCGTTTCTTCGATCGCCCGCATCATCTGGTTGTCGGCCGCCGGTGCCTGCTGCGTCTGCGCCGGATACACTACCAACACCTCGAGACCCTCCTCCGTGTACCGCAGTTTGACGTCCGGCCGCGGCTCCGCCATGTGCGTGTCCACCGCCCGCTCGAAATCCGCGTGCTGTTGTTCGATGCCGTCCCGGTAATTCTTGTACACGCTCTCCACCGCTTTGCAGATGCGGCTTTCGGCCAGGTGAAAATCGCTCTCCGGAGTAAGCACCAGCCGCACCGTGTGCCACACATAATTCGTGGTACCCATGTGTTTGAACAGTGCGGACGGCTGGAACACGAATGAATTCGAATACACGACGATCCGCCCGGTGGGATGCAACTCCCCAGCAGTGCCGGTCAACTCCGCCAGGTAGGTGCGCACCAGCCCGATGTCGATAACCGTGCCGGTCACGCCGGAGATGGTGACCCTGTCTCCGCGGCGCACGCCATATCGCCCAATCAGGAAAAAATACGCAACCACGGAGAGGATCACGTTCTGCAGCGCGACAGCGATACCGGCGGTCAGCAATCCGGCGTAGGTGGCGAGCGACCCGAACTCGGTGACGAAATTGAGAATCACGATGATCGCGATCAAACACGTCACCAGCAGGCGCCGCAACATCAGAAACTGCGTCCGGCGGCGCGGATCGCGGATGTAGCGGAAGGTAACCCGGCGCCACACAGTGGACAGAAGCACCACCGCCCCTATCGCCAGCCCCAGAACCACCAGCCGCAGGAACAGAAAGCGCGCCGTCTCCGAGGTCTGCGCGTCGATCCCGTCGATAACCTGCGCCAGATTGTCGCGCACCGTCCCCAGCACGATGTTCTGCTCTCCCAGCGGCACCAGCAGGGCCGAAAGCTCATGGAACTGTGCTGTGAGCGATTCGATTTCGTGCTGATCGGCCGCAAGCTGCTGCGTATTCTCGGAATCCGAATTCGCGCTCAGGCTCTCGCTCCGGGCCACCACGCTCCGCACCTCGCTGATCAGCGGCGTACGCAACTGGTCGAGCGAGCGCACCAGCGCGTCGGTGGCGCCCGCCAACTGCCGTATCTGGCTGTGGTTGTGCGAGAGGCTCAGCAGCGAGGCCGAAAGCCCGAAAATGCCGGATGGCGAACTGGCGGCGGGCGCGGCTGGCGGCGCGGCAGTCTTGGCCGCGTGCGCTCCCGTTCCGGCGCCCGGTGCCGCCTCGGGAACCTGGCGTTCCAGTTCCTGCACCTGCGGCCCCAGCCCGCCCGTGCCCGCCGCCGGTGTAAAAGCCACCAGCGTATTGACCGTGTCTCGAACCTGGGTGGCGAGCGCCAGTTCCGCCTGAACCGTAGCGTGCTCCGCGTGCAGCGTATCGAGAGCCGAGCCTCGTGCGGTCGCGATGGAGGCCTCGATCTCCTTCAACCGTCCTTGTAGGCTGTCGACCCGTGCGGCTGCCCGCGCCGCGCCCTGGCTGAGGTTGCTGCTCTGGCCGCCGCCGGCTGCCGGAGTTCCGGAATTCGGCGCATCCAGGTACGTCGCCGCCGCCTGCCCGAAGGCAAAAGCCAGCTGCAGTGCTTTGAGCGCTGCGGCATGGGTGCTGTCCCGCAGCAGAACGTCATTGGCCAGAGCCGGAGTCTGTTCCGCCGAGCCGACCTGCCGGTACCAGGATATCGATGCCTTGATGTGCGCCAGAACGTCCGCCGGTCGCAAGAGAGCCGGCGCCGTGGGCTGTGCGGCGCCCGTCAACAGCACCGCGGGAAGTAAGATCGCGATCGGAATTCGCATGCAAAGCTACATCTACTGCATTTTGAGTTCCAGCCATTCGTATCGAATCGTACGCCCGCTTCGTGGCGATTGCGGGTTACTTCGCCGCGAACCGCGTCCACGGCCGCGCCGGCATATCGTGCAGGATGTCTTGCATCCAGCCGAATTCGGGATGCTTGGCCAGTTCGTCCGAAGCTTTGAAGTTCAGCCCGCAGGCGTGGCCTAACGCGGCTATGAAGGACATCTTGGCGGCTCCGGCGGCGTCGGTAATCTTGTTCTGCACCGCGCCCGCCGGCGCGAACGGCGCCTGCCACGTCCCCATACCGCGCGGCGAAAGGTCCACGTGCCCGCAAAGCGTCCGCTCGCTCGCCTGGGTCTTGTTGGCAAAGGTGTCGAAGTGGTCGGAGAGGAATCGCTCCCCCGTGGCCACGTCGATCTTGCCTTTGTTTTCTTGCATCAACTGCAGCCAGCGGGTGTGGCGGGCATTTTCGCTGCGGCTCTTGTCATTGACGTCGAAATCCGTCTCTTCCCGGATCAGCTTGGGGTCGGCCGGAAAATTCGAGCCCACGTAAAAACCGTCTGTGGTGTGCTGGAAGGTGACATTCTTCAGGCCCAGTTCCAAGCTGCCGATTTCGTTGTTTTTACGGTCCGCCACCAGCCACGTATTGGCATAGCCGCCGTTGTTGCCTTCTTTCATGATCCGTGCAAAATCTTCCACCGACTCCGCGTACTGCATCGCTTTCCGCGCGCGCACGAATTCGGGAATGCCCTCGGGATTGAAATCGTCGAACCCGCTGATGGTGGTCTCGGTGATTACGATCCCCGCGTCGTTCAGCCCGAAATCGTCGCCGCTGTGAATCAACCCCGCCTGCCCATCCATCAGGATACGGTGGCCCTTGGCCGGCGCAATATCGAAGATGATGTTCCACCGCTCGCCGGAGGAATAGCTCGTCCAGTTGTTGTGCCCGATCACGATCCGCCCGTCTTTGGTGTAGCTCCCCGTGGCCACGAACGCGCTGCAATGATCGCCCGGTCCCACACCCGCCGGCTGCCCCGGATGGGCATTGTTGTACCACTTGTCGTAGTAAGGCAGCTCCAGCCAGGCGTTCATCGCCACCACGTCCCAGATGTCGAGCTTGCCCCCGCGTGCCTTCTGCCCTTCCACAATGCCGTTCAGTTCATCCCGGTATTGCTGCTCGACGTGCGGCCACAGCACGTCCTGCGCCACGCGGCGAAAGAACCCCCAATCCTTCTTCTCGTCGTGCGTCATCTCAGCGGAGATGTCCTTGAAATCGTCCGCGATTTCAGACGCCAGCAGGAATCCATGCTGGTAGCCGATTTCGGCCGGCGATCCCTCCAGGTGCACCGGGATCCACCCATTGCGCTCGGGCATTCGCGAGGCCCGGCTCAGGCGCGGGTCGTGCTTCGGATCGCTTGAGACCAGCCTGAAGCCCAGCCCCAAAAAAAGCGCTACGGCGAAAAAAACAGACGTGCGTCGCATCCTGGTTATTATAGTATTGCGGATGCCGGAAACCACCCAGCTGCGCAAACTTACCGCCCACGTCAAGGCCGCCGGTTGAGCGTCCAAGCTGAGTCCAAAGGTGTTGGACAAGATCCTGGCGGCGGTGCCGCGCCGGGCGGATGAGAATGTGTTGATCGGGTTTGACACGGCCGATGATGCCGGCGTGTACAAGCTGACGGCGGAGCTTGCCCTGGTCCAGACGGTCGATTTCTTCACGCCCATCGTCGACGACCCCTTCACCTATGGCGCCATTGCCGCTGCCAATTCTCTGAGTGATGTCTATGCGATGGGCGGGAAGCCGCTCTCCGCGCTTTCCATCCTCGCCTGGCCGCTCAAGGGCGAATTGACCGACCTCGAACAGATCCTGGTCGGAGGCGGCGAGAAAATGCGCGAAGCAGCCTGCTCGATTCTCGGCGGCCACAGCATTGCCGACGACGAAATCAAGTTCGGCTATGCCGTTACCGGCACCATCCATCCGGACCGCATCAAGGCGAATGCCGGCGCTCGTCCGGGCGACGCCCTGGTATTGACCAAAGCCATCGGCACAGGCGTGATTTCGACCGCCCTCAAGCGAGGCATCGCGGCCGAAGAGCACGTGGCGGCCTCCGTCGCTTCCATGCTGGAACTCAATCGCGCGGCGTGCGAAGAGATGCTGCGCCGCGACACTCACGGCTGCACCGATGTCACCGGCTTCGGTCTCATCGGCCACGGGCGCGAGATGGCCTTGGCCAGCGGCGTGACCCTCGAATTCGATACTGCCGCCGTGCGCTTTCTTCCCGGCGCGCGCGATTACGCCCAGCGAGGCGCCCTGCCCGGCGGTCTGCACAACAACCGCGAATTCGCCGGCTGCGACGTCGCCGGCGCCGCCGAAATTCCCCGCGAAGTCGAGCACCTGCTCTACGATCCGCAGACTTCCGGCGGTCTGCTCATCTCCTTGCCGGAAGCCGATGCCGCTTTGATGGAGCGGGCCCTTCCCAGCGCCTATCGCGTGGGCCGCGCCCTCCCGCGCGGCGAAAAACCGATTCGCCTCGTATGACCCACAACCCGATCATCGTCGCCCTCGACGTCGAAACCGCCGAAGAGGCCCGTTCCATTGTTTCGCGCCTTCGGCCGCAGGTGAATTTCTTCAAGGTCGGCCTTGAACTTTATGCCGCCGCCGGCATGCCGCTGGTGCGCGAATTGATCGAAGAGGGCTGTGATATTTTTCTCGATCTCAAGCTCTACGACATTCCCGAAACCGTCAAACGAGCGGTGGCCCGGATCGCCTGCCTCCCCGTCCGCTTCCTCACCGTGCACGCCGTCCCTTCGGTGATGCGCGCCGCCGTGGAGGGCCGCGGCCGCGCGGATGTCAAGATCCTCGCCGTCACGGTTTTGACCAGTTTCGGGCCCGCCGACCTTCGCGACCTCGGCTACACCTGCCCGGCGTCCGAGCTGGTAGCCGTACGAACCCGTCAGGCCGTGGAAGCCGCGGTCGATGGCGTGGTCTGCTCGCCGCTTGAAGCCGCAGCCGTCCGTGCCATTGCCGGCGCCCGCCTTGCCATTGTCACTCCCGGCGTGCGCTCGCCCGGCAAGGCAGCCGGAGACCAGAAGCGCGTCGCGACCCCTGCCGAAGCCGTCCGGGGAGGCGCCGATTACATCGTTATCGGCCGGCAGATTACACGCGCGCCCGATCCCGCCGCTGAGGCCGCGCGCGTACTCGACGAAATCGCCGCGCCATGATTCGCGTCGGCAATTCCGGATGGCGCGATCCGCACGGCGCGGGCCCTCCCCGTCACGCGAACGACGCACCCCGGACGTCCTCTAATTCAGATCCTCGTAATCGTCGTCCGGAAGATGCGTGTGGCCGCCCGCGGTCCGCGTGCGCGGCGCCGGCTTGTCCGCGTTAGCAAAATCGCCGCGCTTCTCTCCGGCCGAACCCACGTCGTGCGCACCCGCCAGGTCGAGCACTTCCTTAGCCCGTTTCACCCAGTCGCTGCCGTCGCAATGGACCGAAAGCAGGATGCCGCCCTCGCGGATCCGTCCCTCGTAGCGCTTGGCTTCATACTCGGGAATTCCGAGCCCGACCAGCGATCCGATAATGCCCCCCACCGCGCCTAGCGCGCCCGCGCCGGCCAGCGCCGCCACAATCGGTCCGGCCGCGATCATCGGTCCCACGCCCGGAATCATGAGCGCCCCGATGCCCGTCAGCCAGCCCAGCACTCCTCCCGCGATGCCGCCGGAAACGGCACCGGTGGTCGCCCCTTCCGGAGCCTTCGTGTTCTTCTCGTGCGCGAAGTCCTTGGTACCGCGATTATCCGAAAACAGCACCGAAATGTCGGTGCTGCGGAACCCTGCCGCGCGGAGGTTCTCCACCGCCTCTTCCACCGATGTCCGCTGAGAAAAAATCCCGTAAACCGCCGTGTTCTTGCCTGCCATAATGACTCCCTGTATCTTTTAAGCAGGCACACGGCCATACGGCGCGGCAAAGCGTGCGTCCACGCACGCCCGCCTACGATTTGCCGCGATTGTCCAGGCGGCCCGGCGTGACACAGAATCCGCCAGCCGGCTCGTGCTTCAAAGCTGGTAGCATAATTGGCTTGGAGGAAAACATGGCATCTCAAACCACCCGTCGTAATTTTCTCGGCTCCGCCGCCGGAATCGCGGGCTTGAGCGCTGCCGGTGTGCGCCCTGCCGCCGCGGCCTTCGAACCAGAGCCCTGGGGAATCAAACTGGGCGTCTGCACCTACTCCGTGCGCAATTTCGATCGCGCCAAAGCGATCGCCATGATCAAAACCCTCGACACGCCCTGGATCAGCATCAAGGATGTGCACCTCAAGCAGGATGAGCCCGCGGCCGCCATTGAAGCAGGCGCCAAGGAGTTCCGCGACGCCGGCCTGCGCATCATGAGCGGCGGCAACGTGTCCATGACCGAAACCGATCTGGCCGGCCTCAGAAAGCATTTTGAATATGCCAAGGCTGCGGGCATGCCCATGATGGTCTGCGCCCCGCTGCACGAGAACCTGCATCTGATCGAGCAGTTGGTGAAGGAATACAACATTCGCATCGCCATCCACAACCACGGCCCGGAAGACAAAAATTTCCCCACGCCGCAATCGGTTCTGGAAGCCGTGCGCACGCTCGACCCACGCTGCGGCCTTTGCATGGATGTCGGCCACACCGCCCGTACGGGCGTGGACGTGGTCGAATGGATCGTGCAGGCCGGTCCGCGCCTTCTCGACATGCACGTCAAGGATCTGGCCGATTTCCGCAGCAAAGACAGCCAGGTGGATTGCGGCGCCGGCCGCATGCCCTTCCCGCAAATCTTCAAGCAATTGAAGAAGATGGGTTACAAGGGCTGCGTCAACATGGAGTATGAGATCAACGGCAACGATCCGCTGCCAGGCATGCAGCGCTCATTCGCGTACATGCGCGGCGTCCTGGCCGGTCTGGCTTCCGCATAACATGGCCAACATCACCGCCGGCGCCACGCGCGAATTCAAGCTGCTGGTCACGAGCGAAGTGGCGATCAGTTTCCTGGGCCTCGAGAATGCCCGCGTCCTCTCCACGCCCCACATGATCGGCTACATGGAGCGCACCTGCCGCGACCTGGTCCTACCGATGCTCGATCCAGGTCACGACACCGTCGGCACGCAGGTCAACGTTTCCCATCTCGCCGCCGCCCCCATCGGTTCCGCGGTCACCTTTCGCGCCGAAATCTTGAGCGTCGATGGCCGCCGCGTACAGTTCCGGGTGGACGCTTGGGACGAAAAAGAGAAAGTCGGCGAGGGCACCCACGAGCGCACCATCATCAACGTCGCCAAATTCACGGCGCGGATGGCGGGGAAAAGAGGCTGAGATGCCGGCAATTCAGAAGCAAGTTTTCCATAAGTGGGAGCCCATTACCGATTTCGAAGCGAGCCCAAGGGCATTGACCGACGGCGAGTTGGATTCGCTGGCTCGGGTCTGGGCAGAGCACAAAAACGAGCTGGCTGAGCAGGGCTCGCTTGAGGAATTTGAGAAGCGGCTGCGGCGTGAGTGGGCAATCGAGACTGGAATTATCGAGGATGTCTACTCGTTGGATAGGGGCGTTACGCGCACTCTCATCGAAAAGGGAATCGACGCTGCCCTTATTCCGCATGGCGCCAGCAACCTTGACAGCATCCTCGTGGCGCGGATTATCCAGGATCACTACGAAGCTCTGGAAGGGATGCTCGACTTCGTTGGCGGCCGGCGCACCCTCTCAGTGGGGTACATCAGAGAACTGCACGCCGCCTTGCTTCGCAACCAGGAACATTACACCGTGGTGGATCAGTTGGGGAGAGCTTTTGAAAAGAAGCTCGAACCGGGCGCGTACAAAACGACGCCTAACAGCCCTACCCGCCCGGACGGCTCGGTGCACGAATATAGCCCACCCGAGCACACGGCGGCGGAAA
>DATJMP010000300.1:0-6699 GCA_035508655.1 Bryobacteraceae bacterium | reverse complement strand
CGAAAATGCCGGTGCGTCCATGGGAGCCGTGCGCAGCGGGAGCGTGTGTGGCCGGTCATAGAGGGGAGCGCTATCGGCCAACGGCTGATTCGGTATCTCGGCGACAATTTCGCCGTGATGCCGCACGCGCAGCAGGCCATCGCCGGTCACTGTGCCGACCTCGACCGCGTCCAGGCCCCACTTGCGAAAGATTTCGTAAACTTCAGCTTCGCGCCCGGCCTCCGCCACCAGCAGCATGCGCTCCTGCGATTCGGACAGCATAATCTCGTACGCCGACATGCCCGTCTCGCGCTGTGGCACGCGGTCCAGTTCGATTTCGATGCCCACCTCGCCGCGGCTGCCCATCTCGCAGGTGGAGCAGGTCAGCCCGGCCGCGCCCATATCCTGAATGCCCACGATCGCACCGGTCTTCATGGCTTCCAGGCAGGCCTCCAGCAGCAGCTTTTCCATGAACGGATCGCCCACCTGCACGTTGGGCCGCTTCTGCTTGGATTCTTCGGTGAATTCCGCACTGGCCATGGAAGCCCCGTGGATGCCGTCGCGGCCGGTGCGCGCGCCCACGTAAATCACCGGGTTGCCCACACCGGCGGCCTTGGCGTAGAAGATATCTTCTTTCCTGGCGATGCCCAGTGCGAAGACGTTCACCAGGGGATTGCCGTCGTAGCAGGCCTCAAAGATACATTCGCCGCCGGCCGTGGGGACGCCGAAGCAATTGCCGTAGTGGGCGATACCGGAAACCACGCCGGAAAGAATACGGCGGTTGCGCACGCCGGTGGCGGGATCGTCCAGGCGGCCGAAGCGCAGGGAATCGAGCACTGCGATGGGGCGCGCGCCCATGGTGAAGATGTCGCGGAGGATGCCGCCCACGCCCGTCGCCGCGCCCTGAAACGGCTCGATGAAGCTGGGGTGGTTGTGCGATTCGATCTTGAACGCGATCACGTAGCCGTCGCCGATATCGATGATGCCGGCGTTCTCTCCCGGCCCCTGGACCACCAGCTTGCCGCGCGTCGGCAGACGCTTCAAATGCAGGCGCGAGCTCTTGTAGGAGCAGTGCTCGCTCCACATCACGCTGAAGATGCCGAGTTCCGTGTAGCTCGGCTCGCGCCCCAGGATTTCTACGATCTTGCGGTATTCGCCGTCGGTGAGCTGATGTTGGGCGATCACTTCCGGCGTGATCGCGGCCGTCATGCTTGCACCGCCACGCGCAGGAGTGAATGGAAAATCGTCAGGCCGTCGGTCGATCCCATCAGGGCATCGCTGGCGCGCTCCGGATGCGGCATCATGCCGAGTACATTGCGCTCAGGGCTGAGTATGCCGGCGATATCGGCCAGCGAGCCGTTAGGGTTGTCCAGGTAGCGGAAGGCCACGCGGTCCTCGTCTTCCAGTTCCGCGAGCGTGCGCTCGTCGGCGTAGTAGCAGCCTTCGCCATGCGCCACCGGGATGCGCAGGATCTCACCGCGTTCGGCGGCGCGCGTGAAGGGCGAGTCGGTGGTTTCGACCCGCAGGTGCACGTCGCGGCAGATGAACTTCAGGCTGCGGTTGCGCAGCAACGCACCCGGAAGCAGGCCGGCCTCCACCAGGATCTGAAACCCATTGCAGACACCCAGCACCGGGCCGCCTTCGGCCGCGAAGCGCTTTACCGCCTGCATCACGGGAGAGAACTTGGCAATGGCGCCGCAGCGGAGGTAATCGCCGTAGGAGAAGCCGCCGGGCAGGATCACCGCATCCACATCGCCGAGGTCGGCGGATTCGTGCCAGATGAATTCCGCCTTCTGCCCGAGGTTTCCGCTCACGGCGTAAAACGCGTCGTGATCGCAGTTGCTGCCGGGAAAGACAATGACGCCGAATTTCATGTCCAAAATTTCGGGGGAGTTACATTTAATTTTAGCATTCCGGCAGGGGGGATTTCACCGCCGAAGCGCGGAGAAGGAAGAGGAAGTCAGGAGACAAAGCCAGGATCCTGGCCGGCGCCGCACCCGCTCGCCCCCGGCCTTCTGACTCCTGACTTCTGAATTCGTTTTTCTCGGCGTCTCCGCGTCTGTGCCGTGAAAAGAACCCTTCGGCCCTATCGCGCGCCGCCCGCGACGCCGCGCTGCTTGCGCGTGAGGATTTCGCGCACGGCGTAGATGCGGCGATCCTGGCTTTCGAAGTACGTCCGCATCATCATTTCGCCGATCAGGCCGGTGCTGAACATCATGATGCCGCCCAGCAGCGCCAGGGCACCGGCGATCATCAGGGGCCCGTGCGCCAGCACGATATCAATGCCCATCAGTTTCTCCGCCAGCAGGTACGCCATGATGGCGCCGCCGGAGACTGTTCCCGCCAGCCCGATCGAGCCGAAGAAGTGCATCGGACGCGTAAAGTATTTCAGCAGAAACTTGATGGTCAGAATATCGAACAGAACACGGAAAGTCCGGCCGATGCCGTAGTGCGAATCACCCGCCGCCCGCGGCGTATTGCGGATGGGCACCTCCGCCACGCGCGCGCCGTAAAAGCTGGCCAGCGCGGGAATGAACCGGTGCAGTTCCCCATACAGATGGACGTCTTTCAGCACTTCGGCGCGGTAGGCTTTGAACGTAGTGCCGAAATCGCGGAGCTCCACGCCGGAAGCCTTGGCCATCATCCAGTTGGCGATGCGAGACGGAATCTTGCGCAGGATAGCGTTGTCGACGCGCTTCTTGCGCCAGCCACTGGCGATGTCGTAGCCCTCGTCGATCTTTTCAAGCAGTGCGGGGATATCCTCCGGCGCGTGCTGCAGGTCGCCGTCCATAGCGATGATCACGTCGCCCTTGGCCTCATGAAAGCCCGCCGACAGCGCCGCCGTCTGCCCGAAGTTGCGCCGCAGGCGAACCACTTTCAGGTGCCCATCCGTTTCGACCAGGTTGGCCAGCAACTCGAAGCTCCGGTCCGTTGATGCATCGTCCACGAACAGAATCTCGTACGGCCGTTGCAGTTGCTCGAGGACCGCGGTCAGGCGGTCGTAGAGTGGGAGGATCGAGTGCTCCTCGTTGTGAATCGGAATAACTATGGACAACATGGAATCGGAACATTCAGTTTAGCATTCGTGCCGAGGTGCATTTTCGGGCCTATGCTCTAACCTCGGCGAGGGGTGCGGTCTTGCGCACGGGGAGGCTCCTTTTCATCGGATGTTTGCTAACGCCTGCCGGCGGGCTCCTGCGGTACGCTGAAAGTTGGCTGATCCCTTACCAAGACTGCGGCTGAATCTGGATTTCCAACCTTCGCCTTCACCGGAACATCCAGGTTTATTCATCCGCGACCCCTACCGGTTCACCGACGCCATGCTGATTATTCCGCCGGTTCTGGTGGAATGCCTGCAATGCTTCGACGGCCGGCAGACCGATCTGGACCTGCGCGCCGTTCTGGTGCGGATCACCGGCAGTCTGGACGTTTCGGGCATCCAGCAGAACCTCACGGCGACCCTGAGCGGCGCCGGATTTCTGGAAGACGACGCCTTCGAGCAGATGCGCGACCAACGCCAGAGCGCGTTTGCCGCGGGCGCCGTGCGCGAACCCGCACACGCCGGCAGCGCCTACCCGGCGGAAACCGGTGCCCTGCGCGAGACCATGCAGCGCTACATGAAGGGCTCCGCGGTGGCTGCCGCCGATGGCAGCCTGGTGGGAATTGCGGCGCCCCACGTCAGCCCTGAGGGCGGTTGGCAATCCTATCGCGAAGCCTATTCTCTGCTCGGCCAGGAGCACGCGGCGCGCACGTGCGTCATCCTCGCCACCTCGCATTACGGCGCGCCCGAGCGCTTCGGCCTGACGCGCAAGGATTTTTCCACGCCTCTTGGCACCGCCACTGCCGACACACGCCTGATCGACTGGCTGGCCGCGCGCGGGGGCCCGGCCGTGGATATGGAGGACTACTGCTTCGCTTTCGAGCACACCGTCGAATTCCAGGTGGTCTTTCTGCAGCACGTGCTCGGGCCGGATGTCCGAATCCTCCCCATTTTATGCGGGCCCTTCGCACAAAGCCTGCTCAATGGCGGCAACCCCGAGGACGACGAACAGGTGCGGCGGTTCTTTGGCGCCCTGGGCGAACTGCAGGCGATGGAGGGAGACCGCCTGCTGTGGGTTCTCGGCGTGGATATGGCGCATATGGGCTCGCGTTATGGAGACGGTTTTCACGCCCGGGCTCACCAGGGCGTCATGGCCGAAGTCGAAGCCCGCGACCAGTCCCGCCTGGCTCGGATCACCGCCGCTGATCCGGCTGGCTTCTGGGACCTGGTGCAGGAAAAGCGCGACGACTTGAAATGGTGCGGCTCCGCGCCATTCTACACGTTTCTGAAATCCATTTCCGGATTGCGCGGTGAAGTGCTGCGCTATGAGCAGTGGAACATCGATCCGAACAGCGTGGTGAGTTTCGCTGGTATGGCATTCACCCGGGCGGAACCGTCAGCCTGATCGTTACGCTTCGACCCGCGCGGAGGCGCGGCCATTCTCTCGACCCGGTTGCTGTTGTCCAGCCTGGACTCTTTGATTAGTTCCGCAACGCCACGCCGCAACTGATTCAAACAACGAGGTCCTTATGGCGGTATACCTCTACGGTATAAGCCGATTCCCCAGGTGTCCAGGAGACCGCCACGGTGTGTCCCCCTTCGAGATGAACGCCGAACGGTTCGATACGTTCAGGGTCCACACCCGCGTTGGTGTACAAAGCCCGGCCCCTCACGTGGCTCCAGCGCACGACCCGTTCCTTTCCGTTGGCTTTAGCCTGGCACCGCGCCGCAATCAGCGCGGCCATCCAGACCGGGATCGGCTCCGGAAGAACATCAGCCGCCGGCGCTAAGATCGGGAGCTCTCTTCCCGCCAATTGATTATGACTGCTCTGGAACCTCATTACCTCTCTGAGAACACCGATCCTTCCAGTTCCGCCCTGCTGCCACGGATCTAAGATTTCCTAGTGCACCGCCTCGCCTGACTGATACACATCCAGCCGGCCGGTCCCCAGGGTCTGGCCCGGCGCCAGGCCGTATACCGGGTCGGCTCCTTTGTTCAGGTCGTTCAGAATATTCGTGTTCGGTTTGATCGACTGCAGCAGGGCCACCGTCCCTGAAACATACGGGGTCGCGAAAGACGTGCCCCAACCGAGCGCGTACCGGTTAAACGGAAACGTGGTGACGATTGCCTCCCCGGGCGCCGCGAGATCCGCGTCGGAACCCCAACTCGAAAACGAGCTCTTCTGATCCTGGTTATTCGTCGAAGCCACCCCAATCACATTCGAATCCCCGGCCGGATACTGCACCGCCGGCGCATTCGAATTGGCCACTGCCGCCACGCAGGTCGCGCCCTGGCTTTGCGCATAATTGATAGCCGCTTGCAGGGCCGCCGAATTCTGGGGACCGCCGAAACTCATATTAATGACCGTCGCCCCCTGCTGCGCCGCGTAATAGATGGCCGCAATTACACTCGACAAGTTGCCCGTCCCGTTGCTGTTGAAGGCCTTAATCGGAAGAATCCTCGCCCGGGGTGCCACCAGGTGAACGATTCCAGCCACCATGGTTCCGTGCCCGAAATCCGGCGGCATCCGGCTATCCACCACCGGACTCGTCTCCTGGTCCACCACCGGGCTTGTCTCCTGGTTTAATATGATGGTTCCGCCGCCATCCACCACGGGGCTGGTTTCCTGGTCCACCACCGGGCTTGTCTCCTGGGTCAGGTCGCTGTTGCCGGTGATGTCGTTCGTGCCCGTGAAATCCATCCCCTGCCAGAAATTCACCACTGGAAACAAGATGGGGTGCTGGAAATCTATGCCCGTATCGATGATGGCCACCAGCCCGCCGCCGTAGCCGAATGCTTTCTGGGCCTGCGACAGCTTCACAATTGTATTCGCGGGCTGATTGAGGTACGCGCCCCACGGTGCGACCAGCGGACTCGGAATGTTGAAGGAGCCGGAAGTGACCAGAGCCGGAACCGCGTGCCCACCCGGATTGTATCCGGCGTCTGTTTCCGGCAGCGTTACGGCGACATCGGGTTCTACGCTCTGCACCAGGGGACTGGTTTTGAGCGCCTGCAGCGTCTGGGCGACGTTCGCCCACACCGTGACGGCATAGACACCTTGCGGAGCGTACACCGACGCCCAACCGGCCGAAGGCGCCAACTGCGTCAGCGAATTGGTCCCGCTGGAATGCACCCGGACGATCCACCGGTTCTGCGCAAACCCCTGTGCCCCAATGGCAAGGAGCAACAGGAGGACCCGTGCAAGACTGCGTGGCTTCTTCATTTCTCCGTTCCGACGTCCGCGCGATTTCAATCCGCGCGCGGACCGGGCCCTTCGTCAAGAACGGGCAGTTCCGCCCGATCCAGACTTACTGCCGAATCCGCGATCAACCTCCGCAGAGGGATCTGCAGCCGCCTCGACCCATTTTCCAGATCCACGCAAAGCTGCAACCGCCCCCGCTGTTCGTACTCCATTTGAAACTCACCAAACGCATTGCTGCGGGTCTCGGCCACCACCAGGCGACCTTGCTTGACGCACACCGGCAGGCCTTCCATGCAATTCATCGGCAGAGCATGATTGGAAATCTGTCCAATCACCGCCGCGCGCAAAGAATGCATCTCCGGTTCTACCCGCACGTCCACCGAACAATCTCCGTTCCGGTACAGCGCTTGCCATCCCCGGTGCCACGTCGAGCGCAAACCCGCGGGCGCCGGAGCCAGCATGCTGTCGTAAATCAGT
>DATJMP010000299.1:0-8946 GCA_035508655.1 Bryobacteraceae bacterium | reverse complement strand
CCAGCCGGTCGAGTCCGCCCGCAGCGAAAAAGGATTGCTCGAAGCCTCCCGCAAGCGCATCGAGCGCTGGCGCCGGATCGCCCGCGAAGCCGCCCAGCAGTCCCGGCGCGCCTGCCTCCCCGAGATCTTCCCCGCGGCCCGCCTGGAGCAGGCCTTGCGCTCTGCCCCCCAATCCGCGCTCCGCTATTTCCTCGAAGAAACCTCCGCCCCGCCCCTGCTCCGCGTCCTTCCCGAGACCCGATCTGCCTCGGACCTCGCCGCCGTCCTCCTCGGACCCGAAGGCGGCTGGACCGATGACGAGCGCGCCCGCGCCGCCGCCGCCGGCTGGCAACCCGTCTCGCTGGCGCCCCTCGTCCTCCGCGCCGAAACCGCCGCCGCCGCCGCTCTCGCCATTCTCGCCAACGCCTGGATGGCCGCCCCGCCCACTGCTCCGTAGCGCAAGCTTCCAGCTTGCAATGCCGGCGTCCTCGCCGGCATGCCTGCCCCGCCGGAATTCGACCGGCGCACCCCGTCTTTCAAGACCAGCCAATCGTACATCCTGACCTTAGAGAGTCCCGTTCTTCCACCCGGCGCCCCATTACAATGGAAAAGAAGCGAGGGACGTTGGAACTTTTTCATTACATCGATTTGGTTGTCGCCGTCACCTTTGTGCTCGTGCAGGTCCGCCTGTCGCAACTGCTGGTCCGCGCCGCGCGCCGCAAGCTGTATGGCACGCGCCGCCGGCTGGCCTTTGCCGGCATCATCGCGTTCAACCTCATCCTGCTCACCGCCTATGGCCTTGGCCTCAAAGCGCAAGCGGACCAGTTGCACTCCTGGCCCGTGGCCGCAACCATGCTCAGTGCCGTCTGCCTGCTGTATCTGATGGTGGCCGCCGCCGTCCTCATTCTGCATGGCGTTTTGCAGATGTTCCACCGGCCGCTCAAAACCGTCGTCGATACCGGCCGCCGCCGCCTCCTCTCCGCCGCCGGCGGCGCCGTGCTCGCCGCCCCGTTCGCCGTCGTCAGCTACGGCGTCCTCATCGAGCGCCTGGACTTCCACGTCCGCGAAATCGAGATTCCCATTCCCTCCCTCCCGCCTGACCTCGAGGGACTCCGCATCGCCCAGATCAGCGACATCCATCTCAGCCCCTTCCTCCGCGAGTCCGATCTGGCCCGCGTCATCGACGCCACCAACCAGCTCCGCCCCCACCTCGTCGCCATCACCGGCGATCTCATCACCCAGCGCGGCGACCCGCTGGATGCGGCCATCCGCCAGTTGGCCCGCCTCCGCGCCGATGCCGGCCTGTTCGGCTGCATGGGCAACCACGAGAAGTTCGCCCGCGTTCAGGATTACACCCAAGCCGCCGCCGCCCGCGTCGGCATCCGCTTCCTGCGCCGCGCCAACGCCACGCTCCGCTTCGGCTCCGCCTCCCTCAACCTCGCCGGCCTCGATTACCAGAGCAAGGCCCTGAAGGCCCATTACCTCAGCGGCGCCGACCGCCTGATGGTTCCCGACGCAGTCAATATCCTGCTCCAGCACAATCCCGATACCTTCCCGGCGGCCGCCCGCCAAGGCTATAATTTGCTGCTGGCGGGTCATACGCATGGAGGCCAGGTCACAATCGAAATTCTCGATGAGTCCATCAGCCCCGCCCGTTTCTTTACGCCCTATGTCTACGGCCTTTACCCCGACCCGGACGGCCGCCCCGGCCTTTTCGCCTACGTCACCCGCGGCATCGGGACCATCGCCATTCCCGCCCGCGTCGGCGCGCCGCCCGAGATCGCCCTCCTTCGCCTGCGGGGGGCCCCGGCAAAAGCGCCTTCTGAGTCTGCCGGGGCGGGTAGAGCCTGAACGTCATCCGCCGTGCGCTATCTGATCCTGAGCGACATCCACGCCAACCGCCAGGCGCTGGACGCTGTCGTCGCCGCGGCCGCCGGCCGCTACGACCGCGCCCTCTGCTGCGGCGACATCATCGGTTATGGCGCCGACCCTGACTACGTTACCGCGTGGGTCCGAGCCAATTGCGCCCTTACCATCCGCGGCAATCATGACCGCGCCTCCACCGGCATGGAGGATCTCGAATGGTTCAATCCTGTCGCCCGCCAGGCTGCCATCTGGACCCAGGAACACCTCAGCGCCGAAAACGCCGCCTGGATACGCTCGCTCTCAAAAGGCCCGCTGGATGTCGAAAGTTTCCAGATCATCCACGGCGCGCCGCAGGATGAGGACGAGTACGTCCTCCAGGCCGAGGAAGCCCACCAGGCTTTCGGCTACCTGGAGCGCCGGCTCGCCTTCTTCGGCCACACGCATGTGCAGGGCGGTTTCATCTGGAACCAGTCGCGCGTCGAGATCATCCCCCGCGTCGGTCCCCGCTCGCAGCGCCAGGTCCTCGAAATCGACCCAGCCTGCGCCTATTATCTGAATCCCGGCTCGGTCGGCCAGCCCCGTGACGGCGACCCGCGCGCCGCCTTCGCCCTTTTCGATTCCGATGCCGGCATGGTCACCTTCCTCCGCGTCCCCTACGATATCCCCGCCGCGCAGCAATCCATCCTCGATGCCGGCCTTCCCCACGCCCTCGCCGAACGCCTCGCCTACGGCCGCTGATTTTCCGGATTTACCTCCGCCGCCGTCCGTCCTATAATGCTGGTAGCGGGGACCGGAGAGCGACCTCCGGCCCCCGCGACGGACTTACCTGTGCGCCTTACGGCGCCACAGGATCAGTACCGTGAATCGCCCAAAGACGAGATGGACGACTCTTACCAACATTAGGATCATGTTGGTGATCCTCCTTTCCGCTTCGATTGGAGAGCCCGGCCACTAACCGGGCTTTCCTCTATGAAGCATCCAAAAGGAACCCGCTTCTCCGATTTCGACGGAAAGGAAGCCTATTGTATGTCACGGCACCGGCGCCCGCATCTCTTGCGTTGCCTGATACAATTTCCTCTGCATGGCTAAACGGGTTTCGCTGTTCGTGACCTGCATCGTCGATCAGCTTTTCCCCCAAACCGGCATGGCGATGGCACAGGTGATCGAGCGGCTGGGTTACGCCGTCGATTTCCCGCCGGACCAGACCTGCTGCGGTCAGCCGGCCTTCAACAGCGGCTACCGCTCCGACGCGCGGACCGTCGCGCGGCACTTCCTGAAAACATTCGAAGCGAGCGAGTGCATCGTGGTGCCGTCCGGCTCCTGCACCTCGATGGTGACCCACCATTACGCCGAGCTGTTCCGCAAGGAGCCGGAAACGCTGGCGCGCGTGGAAGCGCTGGCCCGGCGCATCTTCGAATTCTCCACCTTCCTCACCGAGGTTGCGGGCGTGGAAGACGTGGGCGCGAGCTTCCCGGGAACCGTCACGTTTCATGACGGCTGCCACGCCCTCCGCGAGCTTGGCGTGAAAAGCGCGCCGCGGCGGCTGCTCGCGAACGTGCGCGGGCTGGAGCTGCGGGAGATGGAACCCGCCGAGGAGTGCTGCGGCTTCGGCGGCACTTTCTCGGTGAAATTTCCCGAGCTTTCGACGGCCATGACGCGCACCAAGATCGAAGCGATCGAGCGCACCGGTGCCCGCGCCGTGGTTTCGCTCGACCCCTCCTGCCTGATGCAGATCCAGGGCGCGCTCTCGCGCGCGGGCTCGCCGATCCGCACGCTCCATCTGGCCGAAGTCCTGGCCAGCCGCTGAATATGTCCGCCGAATTTGATCAGAAAATCCGCACCACCCTGGCCGACGCCAATCTGCAGCTCGCCATCTACACGGCCACAGGGCGGCTGAAGGCCGCCCGCATTGCGACGGTCGCGCCGGACGTCCTGCCCGATTACCAGGAGCTGCGCACGCAGGCCAACGCTCTCAAGCGCCACGCCATCGAAAATCTCGATCATTACCTGGAGCAGTTCGAGGCCAATGTGGAGGCGCGCGGCGGGCACGTGGTGTGGTGCAAGGATGCCACCGATGTCGCCGATTTCGTGCTCTCGCTCGCCAAGGAGCGCGGCGCGCACCTGATCGTCAAATCGAAATCCATGACCACCGAAGAGGTGGATCTCAACGAGCGCGTGGAGCACCACGGGCTGGAATCGGTGGAGACCGATCTCGGCGAATACATCATGCAGCTCGCTCACGAGCGGCCCTACCACATCGTGGCGCCGGCGCTGCACAAAACGCGCTACCAGGTGGCGGATCTCTTCACCGAGCGGCTGCACATCCCGCGCGAAACCGAGCCGGAAAAGCAGACCATGATCGCGCGCGCCACGCTGCGCGAAAAATTCCTGGCGGCGGATATCGGGATCAGCGGCGCCAATTTTCTGGTGGCCGATTCGGGCGCGATCGTGCTGGTGGAAAACGAAGGCAACGCGCGGCTCACCACCAGCGCGCCGAAGATCCACATCGCCATCGCCGGCATCGAAAAAATCATTCCGCGCGCGCAGGACCTGGCGGTATTTCTGAAGCTGCTGGCCAGAAGCGCCACGGGCCAGCCGCTTTCGGTTTACACGTCGTTCCTGAGCGGGCCGCGGCGCCCGGAGAAGGGCGAAATCGACGGGCCCGAGGAATTCTACGTGGTGCTGCTCGACAACGGCCGGACGCGGCTGCTGCCGGACCGCGGCAAGCGGCAGTCGCTCTATTGCATCCGCTGCGGCGCCTGCCTGAACACCTGCCCGGTGTACCGGAAGATCGGCGGGCACAGTTTTCCGTGGGTGTATTCGGGGCCGATCGGCGCCATCCTGACGCCGCAGTTCATGGGGATTTCGCACGAGCCGGCGCTGCCGTTCGCCTCCAGTCTGTGCGGGGCGTGCGGCGAGGTCTGCCCGGTCAAAATCGATATTCCGAAGCTGCTGCTCGAGCTGCGCTCGGACGTGAAGAAATCGGCCGCGAGCGAGACGGCGGACCGCTGGGAGCGGCTGGCCTTCAAGGCGTTTGCGTGGCTGATGACGCATCCGCGGATGTACGAACTGGCGGGCAGGATGGCGAGCGCGGTGGCGCCATCGGGGGACGGCGGCTGGATCCGGACGGTGCCGCAAGCGCTGAATTTCGGGCCGATGAAGGCGTGGCTCGCGGGGCGCGACGTGCCGCCTCCGCCGGCGCGCAGCTTCCGCGAAATGTGGAGGCGGCGGTAATGTCGCGGGAGAATATTCTGCACCGCGTGCGAACCGGGATCGGGCGCGGAGCGGCGGATGCGCCGGCGCCCGCGCCGCCGGTTCGGCTGCGAATACCGGAGGTGAACCGGGAAGAGCGCATTGCGTCGTTGCTGGCGCGGGTGGAAGCGCTGGCGGCGATGGCGGTTCGGAGCTGCGATCCGGCGGGTGTGGTGGCGGAGCTGATCGAAGGCAAAACCGTAGTGGCCTCCAACGCGCCGTTTCTGGCCGAATGCGGCGTGACGGCGCTGGAGGGCGTGCGCTCCGGCATCACGGACGGGGAAGAACTGCGGGATCTGTGCGCGACGGCGGATTGCGGCATCACGAGCGCGGATTATGCGCTGGCGGATACCGGGTCGCTGGTGATGATTGCCGGCCCGCGGGAGGCGCGGCTGATTTCGCTGCTGCCGCCGATGCACATCGCGGTGGTTCCGGCGGAGCGGATTCTCACCGGGCTGGACGAGCTGTTCACCCTGGTGCCGAACCCGGCGGAGGTGACGAGCTCGATGGTGATCATCACCGGTCCGAGCCGGACGGCCGATATCGAGCAGATCCTGGTGCGGGGCGTGCACGGGCCGGGCAAGCTGGCGGTCATCGTCGCCGGTTAGCGGCGGACGAGGCGGAAGGCGATGTCGCGGCCCAGGCCAGAATAGGCGAGGGAGACCCACAAAAGGGCGAGCGCTTCGAGCACACGCGCCTGGCGGAGCGGACCAGCATCGACCGGGTCGAATCCGAGCGCTGCGGCCAGGTTACGCGCGGTGTCCTTGGCGGCAGCGTCGTCACCGCAATAAAAAAGCGTGGCGGGCTGGCCGTTGAAATCGGGATTTTGCATCACGTTGGAGCCGATGCTGTTGAAAATCTTAACCACACGCGCGCCGGCGGCCCATTGCGCCACCATCTCGCCACCGGAGGAATTGTTGCCGACTTCGAGGCCGTCTAGGGAAGGGCGGAGAGGATTGGTGCAATCGAGCAGAATCTTGCCGGCGAGGTTGCCGAGGCCCTGAACTGCCTCCCGCGTGGCCGGCCACGGCGTCGCCAGGACGATGATTTCGCTCGCTTGTGCGGCTTCCGCCTGGGAGGCGACGCGGGAGTGAGGAAGGCGGGCGAGTTCCGCCATTTCGGCGGATTCGGGACGGCGTGTGCCGAAGGCTACGCTGTGACCGAGTTGGGCGAAGCGGCGCCCCAGAGTGGCGCCGACATTGCCGGATCCGACGATGCCGATCTTCATGGGCTTGAGGATTCGCCGCGACCGGAAAAGGATGCAGTTTTTCGGATGCGGCAGCGGGTTCGAGCGGCGGAAGAGCGGGCGGTTCCGGAAGGGCGGGGAGTTCAGGTTCGTTCGGCGCACCGGACGGAGTGGGACACGGATGGACGTAGACGTCGGCGGGCTCCGGTTCGGGCGCAGGGAGTTCCGGCTGCGAGGCGACTTCGGCGCGCAGAGCTTTGAGGCGCTCGAATTCGGCGACGGCGCGGCGATAGAGGCGCTCGGCCTGGGCCTGGTAGCGGAGACATAGACCCCAGGCGTTGCCACGAGCGGCGATGCGCGTGAAGCCCTCACCCAGAAGAAAATTGCGGTTCTGCTGCTCGGTGAGCTGGACATCACCGGCGCAAGTTTCAGGATAGAGCAGATACTCCTGGTGGAGGCCGTTCATGAGGCTGTCGAGCCCGGCGGAGAAGAGGCCGGCTTCGAGGCGGGCGGCGCGGAGCATGGACTGTTGGCAGAGAGCCATCCGCTCGATGGCGAACAATTCCTGGGAATTGACGGGCTGGTAGAAGGCAATGAGGTCGGCGCGAAGGTGCTCGACTTCACGGATGTCCTCCAGGCGGATGACGGGGTAGGCGGTGGCTCGGAACGTATGGGCGCGGAAAGGTGGCTGCATAGGCGATGGGCTCCTTTTCTGAGATTCGAGGGGCGAGAACCTTTTTGGGGGCCAGGGGCCGGGGACATCGGGCTTCCGGCGTTGGAGTTATACCACATCGAAGGGACCGGGATTCGGGGTCGGATTCGGTAACTGGCTGATACACAAGGGCGAGGTCTTCGATAAATCCCGGTGACCAAACCGGGACCGCGATCGGCTACGGGACCGTCCCCGGCCCCTGGTCCCTGGCCCCCGGCCCCCCGCAAAGGTCCCCTGGTCCCGGAGCCCTGATCCCTTATAATTGGTATTGAAGGCCCGTTTTTCTGGATTTATAATCGAAGCGGGCAAGCACCTGCTCTTAGTGGTGCTATGAGGTGAGCGGATATGGATCGCGGCCTGGTCGAGATGAATGCGGCGGAGTGCAAGGGTTGCGGACTTTGCGTGGAGGCCTGCCCGCCGAAGTGTTTGAAGCTGGCGGCGGGGCTGAACCACTATGGCTACCATCCGGCGGAATACCTGGGATCGGGATGCACCGGGTGCGGCATTTGCTTTTATGCGTGCCCGGAGCCGGGCGCGATCCGGGTGCTGCGGCTGAAAGCGGCGGCGTAAGGGGAGGCGCGCTTCGCGCGCCGGACGGGCCAGGAGGCCTATCCCACATGAAGCAACTGACGAAGGGCAACGAGGCGATCGTAAAGGCCGCGGTGCTGGCGGGATGCCGGGCGTTTTACGGGTATCCGATTACGCCGGCGAGCGAGATTGCGGAAGCGGCGGCGCTGTACCTGCCGCAGGCGGGCGGTGTGTTCGTGCAGGCGGAGAGCGAAGTGGCCGCCATCAACATGCTGTACGGCGCGGCGGCGGCGGGCGTGCGCTCGATGTCGGCATCGAGCGGGCCGGGCATCAGCCTGATGCAGGAAGGCTTCAGCTACATCGCCGGGGCGGAACTGCCGTGCGTGATTGCGGACATCATGCGTGCCGGACCGGGGCTGGGCAACATCGCGCCGGAGCAGGGAGATTACAACCAGATCGTGAAGGGCGGCGGGCACGGAAATTACCGGACGCTGGTGCTGGCGCCGGATTCGGTGCAGGAAATGGCGGACCTGACGACGCTGGCCTTCGATCTGGCGGACGAATACCGGAACCCGGTGGTGGTGCTGACGGACGGATTCATCGGCCAGATGATGGAGCCGGTATCGTTTGCGGCGCCGCGGGCGGTGCGGCCGGCGCCGGCGTGGGCGGTGACGGGGACGCGGGAGACGAGGCCGAACCTCATCACTTCGATCTACCTGGAGCCCGACCTGATGGAGCGGCACGTGCGCAAGCTGGAGGCCAAGTACCAGCAGGCCGAGCGGCGCGAAGCGCGGGCGGAAACCTGGCGGACGGAAGACGCGGAGTTCGTGCTGGTGGGGTATGGAATTGTGGGGCGGGTGCTGAAGGCGGTGGTGGAGCAGGCGCGGGCGCGCGGAATCCGCGCCGGGCTGCTGCGGCCGGTGACGCTGTATCCGTTCCCCAACGAGGCGCTGCGGGAGCTGGCGATCCAGGCGCGTGCGTTCGCGGTGGTGGAAATGAGCAACGGGCAGTTGCGGGACGACGTGCGGCTGGCGCTGGAAGGAAGGCGGCCGGTGGAATTCTACAGCCGGGTAGGAGGCAATACGCCTTCGGCCGAGGAAGTGGTGGCGTGGATGGAAAGAACGTTCCCGCCGGCGGTGAAGGCGCCGGTGCCGGCGGAAGTGGGGAGCTATGCGTAGCGCGAGAGGCACATCCGGAGACGTGGGAGCGGGCCGGGTATACCCGGCCCCTACGGCCGGGGGGAATTTCGCGTTGGCGGCCGGCAGCAGAGAACGAGGTGTAGGGGCCGCATACATGCGGCCCGCGGTTAGGGAGGTCGCGGATGTCTGAGTACACCGTCATCCATGAGAAGGCGCGGGCGTTCTACGACGTGTACGAGCGCAAGGCGGAACTGCAGCACCAGACGCATTACTGCCCGGGGTGC
>DATJMP010000298.1:0-14968 GCA_035508655.1 Bryobacteraceae bacterium | reverse complement strand
CGCTGCACCAGCGGCCGGATCCGGTTGAAGTTATCCTGCGACTTCACCACGGCGGCATGCGTTTGCTGTACCTGCGCTTCGGCCTGGCGGAGCTGCGCCTGGGTTTGCGCCACCTGCGCCTGGGCCTGCTGCAACTGGGCTTCGGTCTGCCCGACCTGTGCCTGTGCCTGCTGCACTTTGGTAGGCAGCGTCTTCTCCAGCAACTCGGTTTGCGCCACCGATTGCTGGGCGTTGGCGCGGGCCTGGGCGATGGCGTGGTTGGCGGCGCCCTGATCGGCGCGCAGTTCGTCCTGGTCGAGCACGGCGATCAAATCGCCGGCCTTGACCGCCTGGCCGTCCTCCACGGCGAGTTGAACGATGCGGCCGGTGATTTTGCTGCCCACCACCACCTCATTGCCGTCTACCGTACCGGTGAGGATGAGCGTCTGCGCGCGCGGGCGCTCCACCCACCATACAGTGAAACCGATGATCACCAGAATCAGAGGAAGAATCGCGCGTTTCATGCGGAAGACCTCATTCGATGGAAACTCCAATCAATTGTATATCAAATTATCCAATATTCAATCAATCCCGGCGGACCGGGCCGCGAATTTCGCAATAGCGGGGCGCCGCGTCCGCTGCCATGCCCCAAGCATAGAGCGGCGTCCGGCCATCCGGCCCGTGCGAATCGGCGAGTGAGCGGCAGTTACCGGCGAACGCGCGAAGACCGAGGACTACCGCCGGCTCTCCGGCAGTACGGCCGGATAACCCCTCGCTCGCGCCCGCGGCTCGGCCCGGTGCTTTTCGCGACCTGGCCGAGATGGGATGAGTTCTTCACGGGGATTCCCGCGGCCGGTATTGCGAGTTGGAGGGCGAGGGCTAGATCTGCCAGCAAGGCAGTGTGGGCGGCTGGGGAAATGCGCCGCCGACCAGTAGGGCGGCCGGCGGCTGCGGTTGCTGGCGGAGACGCTGGGTGCGCAATCACTTCTTTCCACCACCCCGGCTGCGCCTGCCTCACCGCCGGCGAATAACCCGGTCTTACCGGTTCGGCATCGGAATCGAGACCGCCTTGCCCGCGCCGCGTTCGGCGATCCAAATCGTATCGCCCGCCGGCTCCACCGCGGTTGGTGTTTTGAGTCCTTCTTTGATGACCGTGACGTCCGCCTTATCGCCACTAACCGAAACCACCGAGATCCTGCCGCTGCCATTCTCGGCAAGCAGCAGCTTGCCGGCGGCGGCGCGCATCCCATCCGGCCCTTTCACCGGCTGATCCAGTTGAATCTCGACAGGCTGCCCCGCTTTGCCTCCAGCAACCGGGATGCGGAAGATCTTGCTCGTCATCACATTGTTCACGTACAGGGTCCCATCCAAAAAGGTGATCCCGTCGATGCCGTGGAGCACGCTGTCTTCCACGAACACGTCGGCGGTGGACGCCCCGGCCGGCAGCCGGTATACCTTGCTGTTCGCCGTGTCGGTGATGTAAAGCGCCTTGTCCGGGCCGATCGAGAAATCGTTGCACGTGCTGTTGTCGCCGGGCAGGTTCCACCGGAGTTTCTCGGCGCCAGTGGAGAGATCGAAGCCCCGCAGCGCGGTGTGGCGCTTCACCGGCCTTGCGTCTCCCACCGGAGTGAGTTGGCACGTCCACAGCGTGTTGGTAGCCGCATCGGCCAGCATGCCGAAGAAAAAGGTGCCCGCACCTTCGCTGCTCGCGTCGATGAACTTCTCGGCGGTGGTCGAGCCCGGGCGCACCTTGTAGACGAATGGACTGCTCGCGCTGCCGACGATCAGTGTCCCACCCGGCGCCATAGTCAGACTTTCCGGCTGGGATTTCGCGTCGACGATGAGAATCTCAGCGGCAGACGCGGCTTGGGCAAAGCCCGTCAATAAAGCGATGCAGGCAGCAATCCGTCGTGTATTGAAATGGGGCATCATCAAATCCTCAATCTCGGTTCAGGATGGGAACGTCAGTCCAGTATACACGTCACTGCCGCTTATCCACACCGCAAACGTAGCGGGAAACACTCCGGACGCCCGTCCGGCCGCGAATGGTCTCGTCCCTCGCCTGTGCTACCCTGACCGCAATGTCAGATGCCCCAAAGCCGGCCGTCCAGATGCGTGCACCATCGTGGCTCGTCTTGTTCCCGCTGCTGGCAAGCCCGGCGCTCCTCTCCAGCCAGACCGCTGCCGCTCCTGCGCCCCTCGCCTGTCCGGCAACCATCCGCGTCACCGAGTCCGCGTCCGCCAAGGCGCCGTGGCACCCGGAAGCCGCCACCGCGGAACACAAATTCCTGCGTCCCTCCATCTACAATGGTGAGCCCGGAAAGGACGAAGCCGAGTTGGCTCCCGACGATACGCAAACCCGCGGTAAACAGGTCACGCAGACGTGGAAGCTCTCCGATTATCGCGATCGCAACCTGTTCCTGCGTTGCCGCTATGACGGCACCGCGTCGACCCTGGTGGTGAATCTGCCGGCCCGGTTGACGACGTGCACTTTCTCGTTCCGCAACATGCCAGGCAATCAACCGGTCGCAGCCCCGGTCTTCGCCTGCCAGTGATCCAGCGCCGTGGGGTAGGCTGGCAGCCTGCGGCGGGTTGTCAACCCAGCCCGCCCTCCTCTCTCGGTGCCCTATCCCCCCATCTCCTCGATCGCCTTCTGGATTACCGGGTCCCGCTGCGCTTCCACCTCGTCGCCCTTCGCCACCCCGAACGCCTGGTTGAAAATCTCCGTCTTGATCCGGTTGCTGATGAAGTCCCGCTCCGCCGACCACTCCGCCACGCCCGGTTGAATCCCCCGCCCGGAGCAGAACACTTCGAATTCGTCCAGCACTTGCGGCGTCACGTCGAAGTCCGCCGTCACCGTGTTCTTCGCCAGGTACTGCGTGGCGAAATTCGTGAAGGAAGCCGAGGCGTCCAGCACCGCCCGCAGCCGGTTCATGGCCGGCGGATACACCACCACATCCGGCTGAATCCCGCCGCCACCCGTCACCACGCGGCCCTTATCCGTGTGAAACTCCGATTGCTTGTTCGGATGCGCCGTCGTCGCGCCCAGCTCGAATTTGGCCGCGTCCAGCGGCTTCTGAATCGACCGCCCGCTCGGCGTGTAGTACAGCGCCGTGGTCAGCGCCAGCCCTGTCCCGTCGCTCAGCGGGTACACGCTTTGCACCAGCCCCTTGCCGTAGGTCGGCACGCCCAGCACCACGGCCCGGTCGTGATCCTGCATCGCGCCGGTCACGATCTCGGAGGCGCTCGCCGTCTTCTCGTTCACCAGAATCGCCAGCTTGAAGCTGTACGGCTTCGCAATCGAGGGCACACTCTCCGATTTCTCCGGCACGTGCCGTCCGCGCACCGTCACGATCTTGCTCCCCGGCGGCAGAAACAGCGCGGCCGTGTCCAGCGCCGCGCCCACCATTCCGCCCGGGTTATTGCGCAGATCCAGAACCAGCCCCGCCAGCTTGTCCCCGCCCAGCTTCTCGATCGCCGCCTTCAGGTCCGTCGCCGTCTGCCCGTCGAAGCTCGAAACCCGGACGTATCCGATTCCCGCGCCCACGAAGAACGCCCGCTCCACGCTGGGCTGTTGCAGCTCCTCGGGTGTCAGCACAAAGCGCAGGATCCTCGGCACGCCGCGCCGCCGCACGTCCAGCTGCGCCTGCTGCTGTCTTGATTGCGTCAGAAGTTGCGTCAACTGGTCCAAATCCAGCCGGCTGATCTCGTATCCGTTCAGCCCGATGATCTCGTCCCCGGGCGACAAACCCGATTTCGCCGAAGGCGTCCCAGGCAGTGTCTGCAGCACGATCACCCGCCCCGGCAGCAGCGATACCACGCTCCCGAACCCCTTCTGCTGCGACGATTCCATGTGCTTGAGCTGCTCGAACTGCCCCGTGTCGAAAAACACCGAGTGCGGGTCGAGCTGCCGCAGCAATCCCGGAATCGCGCCTTCGAAAAATGCCTGCTCGGAGGAAACCGGATCCGCCGCGTTGCGCTCCACCGCCGAATACGCGTCTATCACCGATTTCATCTGTGCAGGAAGATCGTCCGCCGCCGGCGCCTTTCCGCTTTGCTGGGCAAAAAGCGCCGCCGCGCACACCAAAAATAGGGTAAACCGCAACATCAATCGGGCCAGATTCGGGAGATATCGATTTGGACGTTCGGGAACTCGTGCGGTTGCAGTGTACCCTCAAGCAGCAGACCCAGGCTGTGGTATCGGCCGTTCTCCAAATAGAGTACTTCCACGCTGCGTTCCTCCGGCCACACCTCCCAGTATTCCGGAACGCCGAGGCTGGCGTAATCCTGCCGCAGCCGCACGCGGTTCTTCGGCCGGTTGGAAGGGGACATCACCTCGACCACGAGCTGTGGAGCAGAGTGGATGTAGCCATCACGCTCGGCTAAGCCTTCCTTCCGGATTACCACGATGTCCGGGTCGCGTGAAGTCAACGGAGCTTTCCGAATGATGAGCCCATAGCTGCCGGTCAGTACGAAGACCGTGCGGACGTCCAGTTGAGACTGGAGCGCCCACTGAATGTTGTGCACGATCAAAGCATGCACGAGCTTCGCAGGCGGCATGAAGATAATCTGGCCATCCACAACTTCTTCCGTCCCGTCCTCGGCCTCGGGCATCTCGAGCCACTCCTCGTAGCTCACGCCGCGCGTGTTGGGAAGGCTGGCCATGCTTCCTTTATTTTACCGTGTGAATTTAGTGGCCTTCTTGCGCTTCGCCCGGTCCAGCGCCAGCTCGATCAACTGATCGATCAGCGCCGAAAATCCGATCCCGCTGTGGTCCCACATCTTCGGATACATGCTGATGCTGGTGAACCCGGGAATGGTGTTGATCTCGTTGATGTACAGCTTCCCCGTCGCCGCCTCCAGCAGGAAATCCACCCGCCCCATCCCCTCGCATTCCACCGCCCGGTAGCATTCCACCGCCAGCCGCCGCAGTTCGTCCGTCTTCTCCGCCGCCAGGTCCGCCGGCACTCTCGTCTCCGCCTGGTCCAGCAGATATTTGTCTTCGTAATCGTAGAATTCGCGCGAAGGCAGAATCTCGCAGGGCAGGGAAGCCAGAGGCGTCTCGTTGCCCAGCACCGCGCATTCCAGTTCCCGCCCCTCCACTCCCCGCTCTACGATCACCTTCCGGTCGTATTGCGCCGCCATTGCGATCGCCGCCCCAAGTTCCGCGGCGTCGTGCGCTTTCGAAATCCCCACCGACGACCCCAGGTTCGCCGGCTTCACGAACAGCGGAAACGCCAGCTGCCGGCAAATCTTCGCCACGTCCGCCTGCCCGCGCGTCACAATCACGTAATCCACCACCGGCAGCCCGCGCTCGCGGCACACGCGCTTCATCATTTCCTTGTCCATCGCGACCGCCGAGCCCAGCACGCCCGCGCCCACGTACGGCAGGTCCGCCAGTTCCAGCAGACCCTGCACCGTCCCGTCTTCGCCAAACGTCCCGTGCAGCACCGGAAACACCACGTCGATGTCCCCCTGCGCGCCCGGCTCCGGCACAATCGCCCGCGGCGACCACTTCCCTTTCTGGTCGATGAAATATTCCACCGGCTCGTACTTTTCCGGATCCATCGCGGCCAGCACCGCCCGCGCCGACCGCACCGAAATCTCGTGCTCCCCGCTCCTTCCGCCGTAGAGCACCGCCACTCGTAGTTTCATAGAATCCGCTTTCCCAACCCCGACATGATCAGTTCCACCGCTAGGTCCGCCGTGCGGTTCGATTCGTCGATCACCGGGTTCACCTCCACCGCCTCCAGCGATACCACCCGGCGCGAATCGCAGATCATCTCCATCGCCAGGTGCGCCTCCCGGTACGTCACCCCGCCCCGCACCGGTGTGCCCACGCCCGGCGCATCCTGCGGGTCGACAAAATCCATGTCCAGCGAAAGATGGAATCCCGCGGTGCCGTCCGACGCCAGCCGGATCGCCTCGTCCATCACAGACCGCATGCCGCGTTCGTCGATCTCCCGCATGGTGAACGCGTGCACGCCGAACTCCCGCACGTGCAGCTTCTCCGTCTGGTCCACGTCCCGCAGACCTACGATCACCGCGTTCCCTGGCTGCACCTTCGGCCGGAATCCGAACAGGTCCGTCAGCTCCACGGGTCCGTGCCCCACGATGCACGCCAGCGGCATCCCGTGCACGTTTCCGCTCGGGCTCGATTCCGGCGTGTTCATGTCCGCGTGCGCATCCAGCCAGATCAGCCCGACCCGCTGCTCGTGCTCGCGGAAGAACCGCGCTATGCCGCTCACCGTCCCCACCGCCACCGAGTGGTCCCCGCCCAGCACCAGCGGCACGCTTCCGCGCTGGAGCGTCTGCTCCACCATCGTTCCCAGCCGTCCGCATGCCGCCGCGATCTGCGGCAGATACTTTGCCCGTGGATGCCCGGCCGGCGCTGCCTCCGCCTGTTCCACCGCCACGTTGCCGAGGTCCTCCACCTCGTACCCCAGCCCCGCCACTCGCGCATTCAGGTTGGCTACCCGCAGCGCCGAAGGCCCCATATCGACACCGCGCCGCCCCTGCCCCAGATCCAGCGGCGCCCCGATAATCGAAATGTGCGACCGAGCCATAGATTCTTTGACGCAGAGACACAGAGACGCAGAGAAGTCAGCAAAAACTCAGCTCTTTGTTTTCCTCCGCGACTCTGCGTCTCTGCGTCAAAACAGCGCCTCTCTCTTCTCAAAACTCCGCATTCCCCGGCGTCCGCGGGAACGGGATCACGTCCCGGATATTCTTCATCCCCGTCAAATACATCAGCATGCGCTCGAAGCCCATACCGAAGCCCGCGTGCTCCACACCGCCGAACCGCCTCAGGTCCAGGTACCACCAATACGCTTCTTCGTTCATCCCGGGGTTCTCGCGGATCCGCTCGCGCAGCGCATCATACCGCTCCTCGCGCTGGCTCCCGCCGATGATCTCCCCGATCCGCGGCGCCAGCACATCCATTGCCGCCACCGTCTTCCCGTCGTCGTTCGCCCGCATGTAAAACGCCTTAATGGCTTTCGGGTAGTCGGTCACGATCACGGGTTTCTTAAATAACTCCTCCGTGAGATACCGCTCGTGCTCGCTCTGCAGATCGGCGCCCCAGTGCGTCGGAAATTCGAAATCCTTCCCCGATTTCTGCAGCCGCTCCACCGCCTCCGTGTAGGTGATCCGCTCGAACGTGCTGCTTAAGAGCCCTTCCAGCGTCGGAATCAGCTCCGGCTCGTACCACTTCGCCAGGAACTGGAGGTCCGGCAGACAATTCGCCATCACCTGCTCCACCTGGTATTTCAGGAAGGCTTCGGCCAATTCTGCGTTACCGCTCAAATCGCAGAACGCCATCTCCGGCTCGATCATGTAAAACTCGGCCAGGTGCCGCGGCGTGTTCGAATTCTCCGCCCGGAACGTCGGTCCGAACGTGTACACGTTGGCGAACGCCAGCGCGAAAATCTCCGCCTCCAGTTGCCCGCTTACCGTCAAATAGGTCCGCCGCCCGAAGAAATCCTGGCTCACGTCCGCCGCTTTGCCGGGTTCGAGCGTAGTCACCTGGAACATCTGCCCCGCGCCCTCCGCGTCCGACGCCGAAATCACCGGGGTGTGTACGTACACAAATCCGCGCTCCTGGAAGAATTTGTGGATCGCGAACGCCAGCGCGTTCCGCACCCGGAAAACCGCCCCGAACGTGTTCGACCGCGGCCGCAGATGCCCGATCTCCCGCAGCGTCTCCAGCGTGTGCTTCTTTTTCTGCAGCGGGTAGATCTCCGGATTCGCCGCGCCGTACACCTGGATCGCGCGCGCCTTCAACTCCACCGCCTGTCCTTTGCCCGGCGACGCTACCAGTTCGCCTTCCGCCTCGATGCAGGCGCCCGTCGTGATCGCCGCCACCGTTTCCGCGGGCACCACACCCTCATCCAGCACCACCTGCAGATCCACCGGCGACGACCCGTCGTTGAGCTGGATAAAATGCACGTTCTTGCTGTCGCGCCGGGTCTTGACCCATCCCCGGGCAGTCACCGTCTCGCCCGGAGCGCGCCGCAGCAAACTGCGTATGTATTGATCAGGTTGAATCATTGCAAATGGGAACGGCAAAGCGGGTCGGGACCCGCTTCAGGACCTGCGGGGTGAGAGGAACAACCGTGCGTCCCGTTCCCCCGGCCCCTGGCCCCCGGTCCCCGGCCCCCGCCGTCAGGCTTCTTCCAGTTTTTCGAACACTTCCCGCACCGTGTCCAGAGGGTGCGTCAAATCGGGCCGCTCTTTCAATTCGAGCAGCAGCGGAAACTGTCCGTCGCCGCTGCGCAGCAGTTGCATCGTGTTTTTCCAGTCGATCGTGCCGCCTTCGCTGGCCATCGGAAACAGGTGCGAATCGCTCTTGCCGTCGTTGTCGTGCACGTGGGTCGAGCGGATCCGTTTCTTCATCAGGTGAAACGCCTGCTCCACGCCTTCGCCCAGGTTGGCATGGCCCGTGTCGAACGCGTAGTGCAGCCCCATGTGGGTCAGCTCCTCGAACTGCAGCAGCCGTTCCGCGCTCGCCAGCTCGTTCGGGATGTTCTCCAGCAGCACTTCCACGCCTCGCTGCCGCGCGAACAGGCTCAGCTCTTCCAGCGCCGAAAAGGCCGCGTCGAATTTCCGCATATGAAATTCTTCGCCGCCCACCCCGAGATGCTGGATCAGGTAGCGGAAGGGTATCACCTCCGCGATCTCAATCGCGCGTTTGATCTCGTCCACCATCTCCAGCCGCCGCCCCTTCACCTGTTCCGTGAGGGTGATCACCGAATGAGGCCCCGACCGGCCCCAGATCTCGTCCGTGTACATCGGAGCGTGCAGCGAGTGCAGTTTTAGGTCCGAATCGCGGAACCAGTGTCCCAGTTCCGTGATCTGCGGCTTATTGCGGTAATCCAGGTGCTGCCGCGCGCAAAATATCTCCACAGCCGGAATTCCGGCCTGCTCGATCCGCGAAAGCAGCGCTGCCGTCAGCCGGTGATTCACGAACAGGTGCGTCGATAATACGTGCTTCATCTCTCTCCCCGCCACAACTCCACGTCGCCGCCCTTCCGTAGCGCAAGCTTTCAGCTTGCCATGCCGGCTTTCAAGCCCGGGGCAAAAACCGGCATGCCTCCGAGAGCGGCGTGCGCCATCAATCCATTCGCTAGCCCGCCTTTACCGCCCCGCCGCCGTGCCCTCCGAGCGCGGATCCGCCGCGCCCTCGAGCCATCCGTTGTCGAACGCAATCGCGGCGCACTCGCCCTGTGAATTCTCCCGCTTCACCGTGTAGCCCCGCTGTTCCAGCAGCGCCACCGTGTCCGGCGAATATCCCGGCTCCATCCGCAGTTCATCCGGCATCCACTGATGGTGGAAGCGCGGCCAGTTCACCGCGTCCTGCACGTTCATCTTGAAATCGATGAAATTGACAATCACTTCCAGCACCGTGTTGATGATGGTCGGTCCGCCCGGCGATCCCAGCGCCAACACCGGCAGGCTGCCCTTCGTCACGATCGTCGGCGTCATCGAGGAAAGCGGCGTTTTGCGCGGCGCAATCGCGTTCGATTCGCCCTGGATCAGCCCGTACATGTTCGCCTCGCCCGGCTTCGGCGCGAAATCGTCCATCTCGTTGTTCAGCAGAAATCCCAGCCCGGGCGCCGTCACCTTGCTCCCATAGCTGCCATTGAGCGTGTAGGTCACGATGGCGATGTTGCCGTCTCCGTCCACCACCGAAAAATGCGTCGTCTCGTCCGATTCGTGCCGCGCCGTGAGCTTTACCGCCGCCACCGCGTCCGAAGGCGTCGCCTTCTCCGGATCGATCGAAGATCGCAGCCGTGCGATGTGGGTCTTGTCCAGCAGCGCAGTCAGCGGCACGCGGAAGAAATCCGGATCGCCCAGGTTCTCCGCCCGGTCGGCGAAATACCGGCGCATCGCCTCCGCCATGTAGTGCACCGCGGTGGCTGATCCCGCCCCGGCCTTGGCGAAATCGGTCCCTTCCAGCACGCCGAGCATCTGCAGAATCCCCACTCCGCCCGAACTCGGCGGCGGTGCGGTGATGATCGTATATCCGCGGTATGTTCCCGTCAGCGGCTTTCGCTCGATCACTTTATAATTCTTCAAATCCTCCAGCGTGATCAGCCCGCCGTACTCCTTCATGTCCGCGGCCAGCAGGTTGGCGGTTTCGCCCTCGTAGAAGTCCTTCGCGCCCAGCGTTTCGATCCGCACCAGCGTGGTGCCCAGTTCCGGCTGCATGAGCATTTCGCCCGGCTCGTAGTAGCTGCCGTCTCGCAGAAAGATCCGCTTCGATTCCGGGAACTGTCCCAGCGCCTGCGCCGCATTCTTCAGGCCTTGCGCCTGCGCGTAGGAGAGCGGAAAGCCGCTCGTCGCCAGTTCCTCCGCCGGATGCACCAGGTCCTTCCACGGCAGCCTTCCATAGTGCTGCGATGCGTATTCGAATCCGCGTACGGTCCCCGGCACGCCCGATGCCCGGTATCCCACCCGGCTATCCTGCGTCGCATTCCCCGTCTTGTCCAGGTACATGTTGCGCGAAGCCGCCGCCGGAGCCCGTTCGCGAAAATCCAGAAACGTGGTCCGCCCGTCGTGCAGCCGGATCAGCATGAATCCGCCGCCGCCCAGGTTGCCGGCCGAAGGGTGCGTCACGGCCAAGGTGAATCCCACCGCGATTGCCGCATCCACGGCGTTGCCGCCTGCCTCCAGAGTTTTGATCCCGGCATCGGTTGCGTGCCGCTCGCGCGTCACCACCATTCCGTTCTTCGCGCGTACCGGCTGCGCACACCAGCCCGGAATCGCGGCCGCGAACACCAGCAGAGCAACAAAGCGGCGCATACGTCGATTCTACTATGTGGACCGCTTCCTAATGACGCAATGCTCCTTATCCTCAGCGGATCCTCGCATTCCGATGCTTCATCGCAAGTCGACGCGTAGCGCAAGCCTCCGGCTTGCCATGCCGGCGTCCTCGCCGGCATACCCGGTCGACGAAGGTCCTGACCACTGCTTGATCACCAGGTCAATCGGAGCGCCGGCTTTGCCGCCGCTTCCACTCGAACAGCACGATCCCCGCCGCCACCGAAACGTTCAGCGACGCGATCTTTCCCGCCATCGGAATCCGCACCAGCGCGTCGCAGTGCTTCCGCACCTGCTCGTGCAGCCCGTGGCCTTCGCCGCCCAGCACGATCGCCGCCGGCTCCCCGTAATCCACCGCGTCGTAATCCTGGTCGCCGCGCTCGTCCAGTCCGTAGATCCAGAAGCCGCGCTCCTTCAGTTCCTCCAGCGTGCGGTTCACGTTCGTCACCCGCGCCACCGGCAGATGCTCCAGCGCGCCCGCCGCGGCTTTCGCCACCACGTCCGTCACGCTGGCCGCGCGCCGTTCCGGAATGATCACCGACCCCGCTCCCGCCGCGTGCGCCGTGCGGATGATCGCACCCAGGTTGTGCGGGTCCTCCACGCCGTCCAGCACCACCACCAGCCGCGCTTCCGCCGCGTGGTCGAGATCGGCGTATTTCTGCGCCGCGCCCATCGCCACCACGCCCTGGTGCGCCGGCGTCCCCGCCAGCCGGTCCAGCGCTCCGCGCGTTTCGAACCGCACAGGCACGGACGCCCGCCGCGCCAGGTCGATAATCTCCTGGAGCCGCGGTCCGCCCGCGCCCTTCGCCACCAGCACCCGGTCCAGCGCCCGCCCGCTCCGCAGCGCTTCCGCCACCGGGTGGATCCCACTTAGTATCGCCATAGCCAAAACGCGACGCAGAGCCGCAGAGCCGCGGAGCACGCGCAGAGATTATTTGCGCCGCTCCGCGATTTCTCTGTGCCTCTGCGTCTCTGCGTCAAAATCGCGCTCTATTCCTCCGGCATCACTCCCAAACCGTTATTGAACCGGTTCGTGAAATTCGCCATCGCCGCCGCCAGCGTAATCTCCACCACCTGTTCGTCGTTGAAATACTCGAACAGCTTTTCGCGGTTCCCGTCCGCCGCGGCATCCTGCGTCAGCGTGCGTGCGTACTGAATGGCAGCCCGCTCCGCGTCGCCGAATTCATGGTCTTGCTCCGTCTGCAGCGCCTGCATCTCCTCTTCGGTAATCCCCGCCTTCTTTCCCCCCGCCACATGCGCCGCCGTGCAGTAAGCGCATTCATTGGCGTACGAGCACGTCAGGTACACCAGCTCTTTGATGCGCCTCTCCACCTTGCCCGGCCCCATGATCGCGCCATAGAACGGCACGAAAGTCTTCAGCACTTCCGGCCGGTGTGCCATGGCGCGGAAGAACGGGCTGCGGGCCTTCGATTTTGCTTCCAGCCCGGCCAGAAACTCGTTTTCGGCCGGTTCTACCATCCTGATTGCAGTCGGCATAGTCATCAGTATACGGAGAAAATCCCGGTCGCCTTCCAGGAAATCGAACGAATCCAGACGCTTCCGCGGCTCCCACCGCATCTCCTCGAAGATCCGGTTTTCGGGTTCGCCCGCGAACTCCGTCACCCACAGAAAAATCAGCAGAATCGGCTTTTTCCCCGGGTAGGCGAATTCATACCGCGTCATCTCCTCCCCGCGCGCCTCGCGGATGCCCAGTTCCTCCTCCAGTTCCCGCTCCAGCGCGGCCGCCGGCGTCTCGCCGTCTTCCACTTTCCCGCCCGGAAATTCCCACTTCAGCGCGTGCGACTGCCGCGCCGTTCGCCGGCAGATCAGAATCCGCCCCTCGCGTTCCAAAATCCCCGCCACCACTTGAACCATGTCACTATTGATTGGAGCACGACTGAAAGGAGTCCATTCCGGACAGGCGATGTATCCCGAGCCCCTGCTCGACCATTTCCGCAATCCCCGTAACGTCGGCGAGCTTCCTCCTCCCGCCGTCACCGTGGATGCCAGCAACCCAGCCTGCGGCGATATGATCCGCCTGGCTGCCCGCTTCGATTCCGGACGTATCGCCGAGGCCCGTTATAAGGTCCGCGGTTGCACCGCCTCCATCGCCGCCGGTTCCGCGCTCACCGAATGGCTCGCCGGCAAGACTCGGGAAGATCTCGCCGCCTTCCGTCCCTCTGTAATCGAGGAAGTCCTCGGCGGTCTCCCTCCCGCCTCCCAACACGCCGGCGCCCTCTGCGCCGATGCCGTCAAGCGCCTGCTAGCCGCAACGAAGTAGCGCGGCTCCGAAGTGATTTGCCCGTTTTCCCGCAATCATGTTACCGTCAGCGTTCCGGGAACCCCGTCTGTAAAAGGAGAACTCATACATGCCACTCGTGTCCATGCGCCAGCTTCTGGATGAGGCCGCCAAGGGCGGCTACGGCGTCGGCGCTTTCAACGTCAATAATATGGAGCAGATCCAGGCCATCATGGAGGCTGCCCGCGAAACCAAGTCGCCTGTGATCGTCCAGGCCAGCCGGGGCGCGCGCTCCTATTCGCAGGATCGCTTCCTGTATCATCTGATGCTCGCCGCCACCGAGCTCTATCCCGAAATTCCCACCGTTCTTCACCTCGATCACGGCAACAGCGTCGAAACCTGCAAGAGCGCCATCGACATGGGCTTCACCAGCGTCATGATGGACGGCTCGCTCATGCCCGATGGCAAGACGCCCTCCAGCTTCGAGTACAACGTGCAGGTGACCAAGGAAGTCGTCGCGCTCGCCCACGCCAAGGGTGTGACCGTGGAAGGCGAAATCGGCTGCCTCGGCGGCATCGAAGACGGCCACGGGATGGGCGGCGACGGCCTCAGCCACCTAACCGATCCGGCGCAGGCCGAAGAATTCGTCAAGCTCACCGGCCTCGACGCCCTCGCCATCGCCATCGGCACCAGCCACGGCGCCTACAAGTTCACCAGCAAGCCCACCGGCGAAACGCTGAAGATGGGGCGGCTCATCGAAATCCACCGCCGCCTGCCCAATGTCCACCTCGTCATGCACGGCTCCTCCAGCGTGCCCAAAGACCTGCAGGACATCATCAATCAGTACGGCGGCAAGCTGAAGCCGACGTGGGGCGTGCCGGTGGAAGAGATCCAGCTCGGCATCCGCAACGGCGTGCGCAAGGTCAATGTCGATACCGACAGCCGCCTCGCCATCACCGGAGCCATCCGCAAGGTCTTTGCCGAGACCCCCGAGAAGTTCGACCCGCGCGATTACTTGAAGCCTGCCCGCGAGGCGATGAAGAAGGTCGTCGCCCAGCGCATGACCCAATTCGGACAGGCCGGCCATTCCGCCGACTACAAGCCCATCGCGCTTTCCGAAATGGCGGCCCGCTACGCCGGCGAGGCCGTCGCGGTCTAAGGGTCTCTCGTAGCGCCGGCCCTCGGGCCGGCCATGCAGGCAGTAGTGCCGGCATACCGCCTGGTCAAGTATACCGGCGAGGACGCCGGCATGGCCGCCTGAAGGGCGGCGCTACAAGGCCTTTTTCCGCACTTCGATCCGTCCGAGCGCCAGGTCCAGGTGGCTGGGCGGCGGCGCGACGCGGCGCTTAGTGCACGCGGCCTTCCAGTCCGCTTCGAGGTCTGACAGGTCGGCGCGGATCAGCGTGAGCAGGTACTCGAAATCGCCCTCGTCCGCGAGCGGGCATTTCTGTGCCGCCTCGCGCAACTCGCCGGCCACCCGCTCCCACATCCGCTGCAAGGACTTCCGCCGCCGGAAGACGCGCGGTTTTTCCGGCGCCGACCGCCGCAGCTCCTCCACCGCTTCGGCCAGCCGCGCGGCATTCTCCTCCACCAGCGCGATGGCCTCGCCGCCGTATTCGAGACAGTTATCCCTGACCGCCGGCGCCAGCGCGCGGAACTCCTCCGCACTGATCCCCGTCAACTGCGCCAGCCCGAAGTATCCCGGCCCAAGTTCGTTGAGCAGCGCGATGGTGCGATCGACCGTGCGCCGGGTGACGTGAAGATATTTCGTGCAGAACTCCTCGAAGGTTTCCGAAACCGCCAGGTACCTCTTCGAATCCCGAATATCGCGCAGCAGCGTGGCGTGAGCGGCCGAGCAGTGGCCAGCCATCACCCCGAACGCCTGCCGTGCGCCGATCAATTTTCCCAGATCCAGGGTTTCCACCGGGC
>DATJMP010000297.1:0-8206 GCA_035508655.1 Bryobacteraceae bacterium | reverse complement strand
TTGAAGGTCATTGTATAACCATTGGGCGAACGCGCCGGAGGACATGGAGGGGCGCGATAGAAGATGGGCAATCTGTCGATTATTTCTACAGGGTAAATACCCTAGCTGCAGATTGCGTGCGCAGTGGGAGCACCTCACCGACGCGGTCGTGCGGTTCAGGACTTTCTACAAGCGGACCGAAAAATACTGGAACCATTTCGGTGTTTACGGATATAATGACCCTGAATTTCAGTTTAGGGGTGAAAGGGGTCCCGTATGAGTCACCACAGGGCCGTTCCTTATGCGGTCTGCGGGATGTTGGCACTTGCCTGGGTGGGCACGTGCCAGATGAGCACCGGCACGATCACTGGAACCGTTACTGATCCTTCGGGAGCTGCGGTCCCGAACGTTCAGGTTACCGTCGTTCAGACGGAGACGAACTTCGCGTCGAAGGCGACGACGAACTCGGAGGGGATTTACCGGGTGCAGTCGCTGAATCCGGGCACTTACCGGCTGACGTTTGAAGTGGCGGGCTTCAAACGGCTGGTACACGACAACATTCAATTGCGGGTGGGCGACGTCCTGCCTGTGAACGCGAGCCTGGAATTAGGGCAGCTGGCGGATTCGGTGCAGGTTTCAGCGCAAGGAACGCTGCTGGAGACGGAGAGCTCAACGCTCGGCACCGTGACGGAGGGGCAGACCCTGTATTCGATGCCACTCTACCAGCGTTATGTGCTCAACACGCTCGACCTGGTGCCGGGAGTGCAGATGAACGGTTATGCCTACGGCGGCGGCCTTGGCGGCTTCAACGTGGCGGGGCAGCGTTCCACGGGCACCGCCGTGTTCTCGGACGGCATGCTCGGAAACGACCCGCTCTCCAGCACTGGTACGGACATCAAGCCGATCGAGAACTCCGTAGAGGAGGTCAAGGTGCTGACCGGAACCTTGCCCGCCGAATACGGCCATTCCACCGGCGGCATCGTGACGGTGGTGAACAAGAGCGGCACCAATGGCTTCCACGGGATGCTCTCCGACCTGGGGCGCACCCGCAGCATGACCCAACGCCAGTTTTTCAACCAGTACCGCACATCGGACTCGCAGCCTGGTGCGCCTAACGGCGTGCCGGCCTGGTTCATGCAGCCGGACGCAGGCGGTGGCGGGCCGCTTGTCATCCCTCACGTCTATAACGGCCGCAACAAGACGTTCTGGTATATCGGGTATCAGAAGCTGATCGAAAAGAAGGCTCTTGCCCTGACCGGCCAGACACCTACTCCGGACGAACTGAACGGCGATTTCACGTTCGGCGGCGCCGGCGCGCAGCTATACGATCCGGCCAGCACGCGGCAGGACGCCAGCGGAAACTGGATCCGCGACCCGCTGCCGGGCAACATTGTCCCGAAAAGCCGTTTCGACCCTGTGGCGGCGAAGATCCTCGGCATGAACCCGTGGGTTCCGCCGAATCAGCCGGGTTCCTTCACGACGACCGGCCCGTCTGGTAACTACACCTGGGAATCGCGTTCCCGCACGTTCTTCGAGGATTACTCCGGGCGGATCGATCACCAGATCAACGATAAGTTCAAGCTATTCGGCAGCTATACCTACAATCACCAGAACGGCATCGGGCGACCGACCAGCGTGGCGATTCCGGTTTTCGACGGCGCCAACGGCAATATCACGCCGTTCACGGAGCAGAATTATTCCATCGGCACGTCTTACCTGATCAGCCCCACTACCTTCAACGATTTCCGGATCGGCTATTACCGCGCCCGCAACGACACGTTCGTGCCGTCTTACAACCAGGGATGGGCCCAGAAGCTGGGGATTCCGAACGACAGCCCGCTGCTGATGCCATCGTTCAGTTCCACGCTGGCTTCCGGGACCAACGCTCCCACCCTTTCCAGCATGTACGGCCTGACCGTGGGCGGACCTTCGCGCAATATTCGCGAAACACTTTCGCTGCGGGACGACTTCAGCAAGATGGCGGGCACGCACGCTTTCAAGATGGGGTACGAGATCCTGGCATTTCGCGCCAACTATTGGCAGTTGGGGCAGCCCAGCGGTCTCTTCGACTTCGACCAGATGACGGCTGCCCTGCAGCCGAGCGGCGCGGTTTCCTCTTCGCTGCCCGGTAACGCGCTGGCAGGGTTTGAGCTGGGCGCTGTGCGGCAGGGCAGTTTCAATACCTATACCACTACCTGGCTTCCGCGCGACACCGTCAACAGTCTGTATTTCCAGGACGACTGGAAGGCCAGCGCCAACCTGACCCTCAACCTGGGCCTGCGGTGGTCCACGGAAAGCCCGTTCCACACCGCCCATGGACTGGAGAGCAACTTCAGCCCCACGACGGTGGACCCGCTGACCGGAAAGATGGGCGCCATCGTGCATCCCACCGGCTCGCTGAACTCGCGCAGCCTGGGCGATTTCCAGCCGCGCCTCGGCTTCGCTTACCATCCCATGAATAAGTGGGTCTTCCGAGGCGGCTTCGGAATCAACACCATCGATATCCGTTTCCCCAATGCCCTGCAGCAGTTCGACGAGTACCAGGCACAGGTTGTGCAGCAGCGGGCACCGGGCGATCCGCGGCCACTGTTCCAACTCAGCTCGGGGCCGACGCCGGTGGCGTACAACGTGCAGTCCAACCTTTCGGCGCTGTACGTGGGCACCAATTACGGATCACGCAGCCTGTACTGGATGTCCGGCAATCTTCATCCCGGATATGTGGCCAACTGGAACGCCACCGTGGAATACCAGGCCAGTCCGAACAACCTGGTGAAGCTCATGTACCAGGGTTCGGCCGGCATCCGCCTGGTGGAAAGCTGGAACATCAACCGGTTCCCGACCGATTTCGGCGCGGGCAATGCGGCGCTTCAGACAGCGGCGCTGGCGGCCACGCAGAACTATCTGCCGTATCCGCAGTTCGGCTCGATCAATTACATGTCCAACACCGGGCATTCCAGCTACCAGGCGGGCACCGTCCAGTTCCAGCGGCGCTATTCCACGGGCCTGGTGCTGAGCTCGTTCTACACGTTCGCGAAGACGTTGGACGACTGCGACTCCGACTCCGGTGTGTGCACCGGAGTGGCGCCCCTGAGCGACCGCAATCTGAACAAGGGGCGGGCCGGCTTCGACCGCCACCACGAGTTCATCACCAGCGCCACCTACGAACTGCCCGTGGGCAAGGGGCGGCACTTCCTGAATCACAACCGGGTGCTCGATTTCATGATCGGCGGATACAATCTGGCCTGGATCCAGACTTTTATGACGGGCAACCCGTTGAGCTTCAGCTTCACGAACAGCCCGTATAACGAATACCCCACCAGCATCGGGAACTGGGTCCCCAATCTGGTGTGCAACCACATCAGCGAGCCGGAATTCGGGCTGGGCTCGATCATCGACAGCGGCGGGAATCGCTTCAACCCGGCGCAGTCGGGCGCCGTGCTTAACGTAAGCTGCTTCGCCGCGCCGGGCGCCTTTACACCAGGCAATGCGGGGCGAAACATCGTGACGGGGCCGGGCATCATTTATTCCCAGGCTTCGGCATCCAAGAATTTCGCCTTCAAGGAGCGGTACAGCGTGCAGTTCCGGTTTGATTTCCAGAATCCGTTCCACAACTGGGGCTTCAGCAACCCGTCCACGCAGGTGGACTTCAAGAACCCGCAGTTGTTCGGCAAGATCAGCGGCGACCAGACGACGGCCTCCTTCGACGGCGAGCCGCTGATGAACCTGACGTTGAAGTTTAGCTGGTAGGCTGGTAACTCAGCGCGGAGGCGCAGAGGACACGGAGGATCACGCGGAAGGGCGTGAAGTTGTCCGCGCGATCTTTCTGCTCTCCGCGTCCCCGCGTTGAGGAAGCAGGCGGATAGACGAGGCGATATCTATGAAGATCCAACTTTCGCGAAGAAGAATGATGGAGACGGCGGGATTGGCCGCATTCCTGCCACGAGTGGAAGGCGCCGCGAAGACGGCGGAGAAGGAGTGGCCGCTGGTGGAGGGGCCGGACACGCCGAAGCTGTGCATCCCGGGCGGGAGAGACGAAGCGGGGATGCGGCGGGTGAAGCAGATCGGCGTGGATCACGTGATCGGTGGGATGGGGCGGATCCCGTGGAAGGAAGAAGACATCCGGGCGGAGATGGAGCGGTTTAAGGCGGGCGGGCTGAACCTGTACAACATCATGATCGCGGGCTTCGACAATGCGATCTATGCGCGGGCGGGGCGGGACGAGGACATCGAGAAGGTGAAGGAATCGATTGTGGCGGCCGGGAAGGCGGGCCTGCCGGTGGTGGAATACAACTGGTATGCGCACCGGTTCATGGAGGGATACCACGACGAGATTGGGCGCGCGGGCGCGGGCTACACGGCGATGGATTACGACCGCGAGGTGGATGGGCAGCCCGCGGATAAGCTGGGGCCGCTGCCGAATGAAGGCGCGCACACGCTGGAAGAGATGTGGGCGAACATCAGCTACTTCCTGAAAGCGGTAGTGCCGGTGGCGGAGAAGGCGGGAGTGCGTCTGGCGCTGCACCCGAACGATCCGCCGGTGCCGCTGAGCCGCGGATCGCAGCAGATCATGGGGACGGTGGCGGGATGGAAGCACCTGATCGACATTGTCAACAGCCCGTCGAACGGGATTACGTTCGACTGCGGAGTGACGCGGGAGATGGGCGAGAACCCGGTGGAGGTGGCGCGGTACTTCGCGAGCCGGAAACGAATCAACCACGTGCATTTCCGCAACGTGGTGGTGCGGAAGCCGTACGAGCACTACACGGAAGTCTTCATCGACGCGGGGCAGGTGAACATGTTCGGCGTGATGAAGGAACTGGTGAAGAACAAGTACAACGGCAGCATTTATCCGGAGCATCCGAGGGCGCTCGATTACGACCGGGAGCGGGGGCCGATCCGCGGATATCCAGGCGGCGGGGGATATACGGGCGACGTGTACGACGTGGCGTACGCGCGCGCGATGCTGCAGGCCGCGCTGGAATCGGTGTAGGAGCCGTGGAGACGGCGGAGAAAGACTGATTGAACCGCCGAGACGCGGAGACGCCGAGAAACACCTTTTCTATCTGGGGGGTTGAAGTGGAGGGTGGGCTCCCACTCTTCCTGGTGGGTTGGGCGCGGGCCGGACAGGTCCGGCCCCTACAGGGGAACGGCGCTTAGCGCACGAACGTTTTGCGGCGTGCTTTGATCCGCACGGAAATTCTGTCACGGCAGAGTTACGCTGATGACGGAGTTTCGACTTCAGAGGAGGACAAAGCGGATGAGAGTGAACATGGGAGCCACGGAACAAAAGATCCGGATGGGCATTGGCGCAGGTGCGGCGGCGGCAGGAATTTTCGCGCCGCTGAGCTACAAATGGAAGGCGTTCCTGACGGCCGCGGCATTCGACGGTCTGTTCACCGGCGTGACCGGACACGACCCGTTCAAGCGGGCGATGGGGCTGGGACGCCGGCGGTAAAGAGAGAAGGTGGGGCAGGATGATATCCTGCGCGGCCGGTTGGCGCGGCGCGGGAAGATATCAGCCTGCTCCACGAAGTCAAGGGAAAGCGCGCATTGAGCGCGCGAGCACGGCCAACTCCACCTTCATTCGGAAAGCCAGCCTCGACGCTCGAGGACGCGGCGGAAGCCGGCGGTCTGCAGCGAGACGGGCGGGAAATAAGGGCGCACGAATTCGCGATGCCACCATAGGCCGGTGCGGCGGCGCTCGGCGGGAGTGGTGAAGCGGTAGAGATAGAGCTGCGCGCGGACGTAGCGCGGCGGTGCCGCGGGGAAGGGATTGGAGCGGAGCAGAGCGAGGGTGGCGGCGTCGCCTTCGAGCAGCCTGGCCATGAAGTGGACGAACCAGGGATACTGCTGATAATCGCCCATGGCGGCGAACCACATGAGCCAATCCAGGCGAAGGTGGTAGGGCGCGACTTGGGGCGGCATGCGGTTGGGCGCGCCGGGCTTGGCGCGAAATTCATAGGCACGCCACGGGGTTGATTGGGTGGGGACGGGATCGTCCGTGCCCTCCACGATGATTTCGTAACGAGTGCGGGTGATGCTGCCGAAGGCACCGTAGGTTCCGACTAAGTGGAGCGGATTGTAAGTCGTGTTCATGATCTGGCCGGGCGAGAGCATGTTTCTTATCGGCCGGATACTGAGCCAGACGACGAGGAGCGCGAGAGCGGCGACGATGGCACGGTGGGGGAGGGCGGGGTCGTGCAGCGCGGGGGTGCGTACGGGAAGGACGTAGGCGAGGAGCCGGCCATCGAGCGCCGGGATGGCGAGCACGATGGTGAGCAGGTTCAGCCAGGAGAGATTGCCGCTGGCGGCTATGAGGGCCTGAAAAAGGATGGTCACGAGTCCGGCGGCGGAGGCGACGGGCTGCGGCAGGAAATAGCCGAAGGGAACAACAAGCTCGGCGAAATGATTGAACCAGACGCCGGCGCGGTGAGTCCACTGGGGCGCCCAGTGGAAATACCAGCTGAGCGGGTTGGGGAGGGGCTGGGACTGGTAGTGATAGTCGAGACAGGAGAGATCGTGCCAGCAGGGGTCGCCGCGGAGCTTAATGAGGCCGGCGCCGAACATGACGCGAAAGCAGAGCCAGCGGAGAAGGACGATGATGACGAACTGCGGGGCGGTGGTTCGGCTGCCGAGGAAGATGGCGTAGAAGCCGGCTTCGAGCAGGATGGATTCCCAGCCGAATCCATAGAAGGTCTGGCCGACATTGACGAAGGAGAGATAGAGAAGCCAGAGGAGAGTCCAGACGAGGGCCGAAGACCAGGCGGCGCGTGCGGAAAAGCCCACCAGGGCCGCGGCGGAGAGAGCGATGCCGGCCCAGGCGGCGAGAGTAAACGCCCAATTGCGAGGGGCGAAATAGAACAGGCTGGGGGCGGAGCGGAAGGGGACGGCGGACGTAAAAGCGGGTACGGGGAGAAGACCGTGCTCGCCGGCGAGGGGCTTGAACTGGTTGAGGGCATTGAGGAAGGCGATGAGATAGAGGAGGGCGAGGCCGCGCTGGAAGATTGCGCGCGTCAGCCAATAGCCATCGGCGGTCCAGCTCACGTTTGGGCGACCCTTGGCTCCATTTTGGCAGAGCGGCGCTGGTATGATTGGGAAGGCCGCGAAAACTTCCGAGGTTGAGAAGCGGCCGCAACGGTAACCACTTGCCTTCCACCCTTCCGTTTTCCGCAATTGCCGCTCCGGGTTTAGCTACTGTGATAGGAGTGTGCGGGGCAGCGGCTGGATTGTGGCTCGGCGAGGCGCGAAAACGGGCGCGGGTGATCGTGCCGCTGAGCGCGGGCGTACTGCTGGGAGTTGCGGTATTTGGACTCGTGCCGGAGTTGGCGAGCGAATCGGGATGGGGCGCCACGCTGATGCTGTTCGCAGCCGGATACGGGCTGCTGCTGGCGATGGACCGCTGGGTTTATGCGGTGTGCCCGACGTGCTCGCACGATCACGACCACAGCGCGTGCAAGACGGAACTACACGGGTTTGCGGGACCGCTGGTAGGGGCGATGGCGCTGCACAGCTTTCTGGACGGGTGGGGGATTGCGACGGTGCAACTGGCGGCGCCGGTGGGGCTGCGGGTGGCGGTGCCGGTGGCGGTGGCACTGCACAAAGCACCGGAGGGGATGGCTCTGGCGGGGATTCTGCTGGCATCACTGCGGTCCCGGCACGCGGCGATGGCGTGGTGCCTGCTGGCGGAAGCGACGACGATGGTGGGGGGAGTGCTGGGATTGGCGGCGGGTCCGCACCTGGGGACTCAATGGGTGGCGTACCCGCTGGGGATTACGGCGGGCTGGCTCTCGTACTTGGGATACCACGCGATTCACGAAGACTGGAAACGGCGGGGAGCAGGGGCGGCGTTCGTATCGGCGCTGACGGGGCTGGCGGGAGCGGCGATGCTGCAACGGGGCGCGCAGGCGCTGTTCCGGTAGGACGAAGTGCAGGCGGCGGCTGGATTTGACAGCGGAATCGGCCGTCTGGTTAAATGAGAGAACACAGCGCAATCGTTCCTCAGTAGCTCAATGGTAGAGCATTCGGCTGTTAACCGAAGGGTTGTAGGTTCGAGTCCTACCTGAGGAGCCAAACCCAAGCCTCCTGTTTTCATAGTTTTCCCATAAAAATCAAAGAGTTACAGCCAACAGTGGCACCCGGAAGGCCGGAGTGCGCCTTACTCAGTTTTACCCAGTTTTGACCACGTTTGCGAAAGCGAGTCACACCAATTCCACACTAGAACTTTGCA
>DATJMP010000296.1:0-6587 GCA_035508655.1 Bryobacteraceae bacterium | reverse complement strand
TCGAGATGCCGTGATTGATCTGCTGCAGGATCGAGCCGGCTATTCCCGCCGGGTTGAGGGCGATGATGCCGAGCGTGCAGAATCCCAGGTGGCTGACCGAAGAGTACGCCACCAGTTTCTTCCAGTCCTTCTGCATCAGCGAGGCCAGCGCGCCGTAGACGATGCCGATCATGGAAAGCACAGCGACAATCGTGACCACGGTCGGATTCTTAGCCGCATTGGGGAGAAGCGGTAGGGAAAACCGGAGGAAGCCGTAAGTCCCCATTTTCAGGAGAACGCTGGCCAACACCACCGAGCCTGCCGTGGGAGCTTCGGTGTGGGCGTCGGGCAGCCAGGTGTGGAAGGGAAACATGGGCACCTTTACCGCGAAGCCCACGAAAAACGCCCAGAACACCCACCATGCCATCGCGTCCGGGAGTTGCACGCGCATCAGGTCGGCAATGTCAAAACTATAAGTCTGAAACTGAGCATAGTGCTGGTAATACAGAGTAAGAATGCCCAGGAACATGAGCACCGAGCCGACCAGCGTGTAAATCATGAACTTGATGGCCGCATAGATGCGGCGCTGCCCGCCCCACAGGGCGATGATGAAGTACATCGGCACCAGCACCGTTTCCCAGAACACAAAGAACAACAGGAAATCGAGGGCCATGAACACGCCCAGCATGGCGGTCTGAAGGAGAAGGAAGAAGGCGTAGTATTCCTTGAGGCGGTCTTGAATGGCGTTCCAACTGGACAGGCACGCGATCACGCCGATCACGGTCGTCAGCATGACCAGCAGTAACCCGAGGCCGTCAATTCCCAGATGATAGCTGGCGCCGATCGAGGGGATCCAGGTAGCTTTTTCCTCGAACTGGAAATCTTTGGCGCGGTCGAAACTGAATACCAGCGGGAGCGAAACCAGGAACCCCGCCAGGAATACCGCATTCGCCCAGATTTTGATGGCGCGCGTATTGGCGGCGGGGATGAAGAGCAGCGCCACCAGTCCGGCCAGCGGCGTAAATAAAACAATCGAAAGAATGTGGTCCATAGGGCTACTGTGTGGACTAGCCCCTCATGGTATCAGAATTCAGGAGAAAGGACTCAGAATTTCGGAGTCGGCAGGCAGGAGAGGAAATTCCTGATTTACAGGTTGATCACGATGACGGTCCAGATCTCGCCGCCTGGGGCCTGTACTTCCTGCCATCCGCCATGGCTGCGCGATTCCAATGCCGCCGCAATCGCATCGGTGAACGTCAGCCCTCCGTGCAGATCTCCCACAATTGAACCTTCCGGCAGCGCCCGCGCTTCTCTCACGCTGGCGATTTTCGTCACGATGGTGGTCGTGTCGACTGCCAAAGCAAACCCGGGGCGGCTCTCTCCAAAAGAAGCCCGGTCTGCACGTGCGTTTTTCATACCTTTATTGTCCCGTGTTTACACGCCCCACCGAAAGCCTCTGCCCGCCCCTTCGGTGCGATAAAGCCCCTAGGTCCACCATCTGCATTGATATCAGTGCTATGGGACGCGTAATGGTGTTGGCTGTAGTCGGGATCGTAGCCGGGCTGACGGCTGCGGCGGCGGAGGGACCGGAGCAAACTTCCTGGACTGTATTGGATACGGCGAGTCGATGCAGCAATGTCGAAGTACGTCTGGCGGCGGTAGCGGCGTTGGAGACCATGGGCGCGGACAACGTGCATGCGGTGAACCGTCTTCTGGTTCTGCTCAAAAAGGACAAAGACCCGCGCGTGCGCAAGGCAGCGGCCCTCTCCCTGGGCCGCATGAAGGCACAGCAGGCGATTCCGGACCTGAGAACGGCGCTCGAAGATAACAACGAGGTCGCGTTCGGCGCGGCGCAGGCCCTGATCAACTTGGGAGACTCCGGAGGACGCAACACGCTCATCGCGGTGCTGGACGGTGAGAAGCCGGATACGCCCGGGATCATGACCAATGCCAAGCGGGAAGCGGAGCGGCGAATCCACCACCCGGCCAGCACGGCGATATTTGGCGCGGAAGGCGCCGCGGGCCCCTTCATCGGTCCGGGATACATGGGTATTGAAGCCATCACCGACACCAACAACCTGCGAGGAAAGAGCGATCCGGGGAGAATCGCCGCTATCGACAGCCTGGCCAAGGATCCCGACCCATATGCCGTTACGCTGCTCGAATGGGCCCTGGGCAACAGCAGCGTACTGGTTCGTGCCGAGGCTGCGAAGAGCTTGGGAAGCCGCGGAAATACGACCAGCATTGCCAAGCTGCGACCGCTGCTGCTAGATCGCCACAGCCAGGTCCGCACCATGGCGGCCGCGTCCATTATCCGGTTGAGCCAGCCGTCCGGAAGTCCGGCAGCCCCCGGAGGTCCCGCCGGTGCACCGACGGTCAGCCGGCAGTAGGCGCGGCCCGAGGCGCAGGTCGACGGTTCGGTACGATCCTCGCCGTCGGCCTCCCATCTGCACTTACATCGGTGTTATGAAACCGGTATTTCTTCTTGTGGTGTTCGCGTGTGGAATAGGCCTCAGGGCTGCGCCAGTGAAAGGTTTAGAGCAGGAGTCATGGACGATTCTGGATCACGAGTCGCACGCGGGCAATTTCGAGGTACGGATGAAGGCGGTTTCGGCGCTCGAGAGCCTGGGTGCGGGAAATGAAAAGGCCGTGAACCGCCTGGTCGTTTTTCTCAAGCACGACAAGGACGCTCGCGTGCGCAAAGAAGCGGCATCGGCCTTGGGCCGGATGCAAGCGCGGCAGTCGATTCCTGCGCTCCGGGCCGCTCTGCAGGATAATACCGAAGTTGCCTTTGCCGCAGCCGAATCGCTGGTCAGCATGGGAGATCCCACCGGACAGGCGATGGTTGTAGCGGTAATGAACGGTCAGCGCACGGCCGCACCCGGAATGGTCACGAGTGGCATGCGTGAGATGGGGCGTCGTATCCATCATCCGCAGACCCTCGCATTCGCAGGCGCGGCCGGCGCGGCCGGAGCCGCGTTCCCCCCGGCATTGCCGGGAGTGGCGGCAGTCAGCAACGTCGGTAGTATCAATAGCAAGCGCGATTCCGGAAGCGTGGCGGCGGTCGACTGCATTGCGAATGATCCGAATCCCTACAATGTCGGGCTGTTGGAGAACGCGCTGAATAACCATCGCGCTCCCGTTCGGGCGGAGGCAGCCAAGAGCCTGGGAGCCCGCGGCGATCGAGGGGCCATCCCCAAGCTGGAACCGCTGCTGCACGATTCGAGCGGGCACGTGCGCGTGATGGCGGCGGCCTCTATCATCCGCTTAAGCAGCCCCTCCCCGGAGCGTGCGGCGTTGGCCGGGGGTGTGCCCGTCGCCGCCGCAAAGCCCTAAGTCCGCCCACCCCCTCCGGTCCGTGCCGGCAGAGGGCCGGAGTGCTGCTGCGGCCGAACAGACGGTGAGGGACCGAAGTCCTATCCAATGTGAAATCTGCACCATACTGGTACATTGATTCCAGCCCGCTGCGTGTTACCATGCAAAAGGACTTCGTCGTGGTTCCAGAATGTATCCTTCCCCGAAGTTCGCCATCATTAATCGATGAATTTACGCTCTCTGTTCAGCCTGTTTTCCTCAGACCTTGCGATTGACCTGGGAACGGCCAATACTCTGGTCTATGCCAAAGGCAAGGGCATCGTCGTCAACGAGCCGTCCATTGTCGCCATCAACAAGAACACCGGTGAAGTAGAGGCGGTAGGCAAGGAAGCCAAGGAAATGCTCGGGCGCACGCCGGGCAACATCGTCGCCATCAAGCCGATGAAAGATGGCGTCATCGCAGACTTTAAAGTCACCGAGCGCATGCTGAATTACTTCATTCAGAAGGCGCACGGGCGCAAAATGCTGGTGCATCCCCGCATCGTCATCGGCGTTCCGAGCGAAATTACCCAAGTGGAAAAGCGCGCCGTAATGGATTCGGCCTACCGCGCCAAGGCCAGCGAGGTGCACCTGGTAGAGCAGGCAATGGTGGCGGCGATCGGCGCCGGGCTGCCCATCACGGAGCCGTCGGGCAACATGGTGGTGGATATCGGCGGCGGCACGACGGATGTGGCCGTAATCTCACTTTCCGGTATCGTCTATTCGCGGTCCGTGCGCGTGGCGGGCAACGAAATGGACGATGCCGTCATGCAGTACCTGAAACGCAAGTACAACCTGCTCATCGGTGAGCGCACGGCGGAATCGATCAAGATCGAAATCGGCTCAGCCTATCCGCTGGACAAGCCGCTGAAGATGGAGATCAAAGGCCGCAACCTGATCGAAGGAGTGCCGCGCACCATCGCCATCGACGATGCCGAGATACGCGAGTCCCTGGGAGAATGCGTCGCCACCATCGTCAACGCGATTCGCGTGGCCCTGGAGCGCACTCCGCCCGAGCTGAGCGCCGATATCAGCGATCGTGGCATCGTGCTCACCGGCGGCGGCGCCCTGCTCAAGAACCTGGACAAGCGCATCCGCGAAGAAACGGGTCTGCCCGTATCTATCGCCGACGATCCGCTCGCCTCGGTGGTGCTTGGCACCGGCCGCATGCTCAGCGATTTCCGGCTCCTCCGCAAGATTTCGATAGACTAGTAGGCAGGAGTCAGGAGACAGAAGTCAGGAGAAACCCGCACGGCCGCTATTCTGACTTCCGCCTTCTGACTCCTGGCTTCTTATGGAATCGTTTCTCAATCGTTACCGTAACCTGACGGTGCTGCTGCTGGTGATATTCGCACAACTCGTGCTGCTGGCGGTGCAAGTCAAGAACGCGCAGGATGTGCGCATGATCCGGGTCTGGGCTGTGAGCGCGGTCACACCCGCGGCGCGGGTGATGGAATGGTTCCGCGGCGGCAGCATCGGGTTTGTGCGCAATTACATCCTGATGCATGACGCCAGCGAAGAGAACCGTCACCTGCGCGACGAGCTCGGCCGGACGCGAATGGAAAACACCTTCCTGCGCAACGAGCTGGCGACCGCCGAGCGCGCCAAGGCATTGCAGCTCTTCGAAGCCCATACGCCGTCTAAGATGCTGGCCGCGAGCATCATCGGGACGGGCGCCGGCGCCAACTCCAAAGTGGTATTCATCAGCCGGGGATCGGCGGAAGGCGTGATGCGCGGCATGGCGGTGGTGACACCCGATGGGATCGTAGGCGAAGTGATTGCGGCCTATCCAACGGCCTCGGAAGTACTGCTGGTGACCGATCCCGATTTTGCCGCCGGCGTCATCGGGCAGAAGAGCCAGGTACGGGGAACCCTGAAAGGGCAGGGGAACCCGATGTGCAAGGTGGACTACGTGCCCCCGGGCGAGAAAGTGCAAGCCGGCGAGGTATTTTACACGTCGGGGGACGATCGAATTTTCCCGCGCGGTTTCACGGTGGGAGTGGCCCGCGTGGTGCGGCCGGCACAGCCGTTTCAGGAGATCCTGGTCGAGCCCGCCGGCCTGCAGCACGGGTTGGAAGACGTGCTGATCATTCTCGATCCGGTGCATCAGAGTATCCCGGCGGCGCCGCCGGCAAACCAGCCGGTATTTCTGGCGCCGGCGCCGCCGGAGAACCCAGCTCCGGCGGCGACGACGGGCGACGCTTCGCCCTCCGCAACGCCCAGTCCGGCCGCGGGAACGGACGCGGACAAGCTGCGAGCGATCTACCAATCCGTGGGCGCGGCCGAGAACCACAACTTCGGCACCGGACCGCCGGGAACGAAGCCGCCCGATTTCACCAAGCTTCCGTCCAGCCCGCTCCCGCCACCCGCACCCGGAGCCGCAAACGCACCCAAAACCGCGACGGGAGGCCGCGCGCCGGCGTCCACCCAACACGCCGAACCGCGGCCGGCCACCGTCGCCAGACCCCCCGTTCCCGCGGCAAAGAAATCCGTCACGCCACCGGCTGTGGCGCCCAACGCGGGGGAGACCGCCAAACCTCCCGAGCCTCGCCCGGCGGCTGTCAAACCGCCCGCGAAACAGCCTCCTCCGGCTCCGCCTCCGCAACAGCAATGAGCTATTCTTCCAGCAGCCGCATTCTGCTCAGCAGCCAGCGCGAAAGCCGCATCTCGCGCTTCCGCGCCTGGGTCATGGTGGTGGTGCCGCTGCTGGCCATCCTGTTTCAGATCTACGTTCCGCTGTTCTTCCCCTTCGCTCACTTTCTGGATATGCCGCTGCTGGTGGTGGTGTATTTCGCGTTGATGAAACGCAGCCAGATCAGCGGGCTGCTGGTAGGCGCCTTCGTGGGCCTGGCACAGGATTCGCTGTCCAAAACACCGCTCGGAATCTTCGGCATCGTGGATACGCTGGTGGGCTATTTCGCCGCTTCTGTGGGCTTGCGGCTGGATGTAGACCACGCCTTCATCCGCCTGCTGTTGGCGTTCTTCTTCTTCGTCTTCCACGAGGTTATGTACTGGGTGCTGGCGCGCGCGCTGCTCGGCCAGATGCTGGCCCTGGATCCGGAACGTATCCTGATTCAAGGCCTGCTGAATGCTGCCGTGGGGATTTCGTTATATCACTTCCTGGACAGGCTGCGCGAAACGGCGTAGGGCCTGCGGCAATCAGCGCAAACTGACCGCTCCCTTTGGTCGCGGCTCAGAAACCGGTTCCGAGCCGCGACCAGAGGGAGCGGTCACCGCACGGCTTCCGTGGAGCT
>DATJMP010000295.1:0-2151 GCA_035508655.1 Bryobacteraceae bacterium | reverse complement strand
GTCCCAGGTGAGCACGGGTGCGCCAGTTGTCGCCTGCCTCTTTCGGCCCGACCTCGCTGAAGAGTCCGAGCAGGCGTTCGGCGTAGGGAGCAAGAAGGCCCGGCTGCTTTTCCGCGATACGGCGGGCGGTGTCTGCGCCGTGGTGGCGGAGGGATGAATTTCCCGAGAAGAGAGAGCGCAGGAGCGGCTTGAGGAGTTGCGGGTCGGTGATGATTTGAGCAGCGGCGCGGCGGGCATCGGCGAGACCCCAGGATGGCTCGTTGAAGTTCAACGTATTACGAATGGGCTTCGCCATATGGGCAGGTGTCGAGCGAAGTATAGAGGCTTACAATTCAGCTATCTATGATCGACCTTTCGGCTCCGCCCAGGACCGAGTTTTCGGTTCTGGGCTTATGACTGCCGCCTCGGGTAAGAACGCCGCGCTCGAGGCGAGAAGATTTCGACGGCTGCTGCTCAACTGGTTCGACGAGAACGCGCGTGACCTGCCGTGGCGGCGTACGCCCGATCCTTATGCCATCTGGGTTTCAGAGATCATGCTGCAGCAGACGCGGGTGGCGGCGGTGATCGAGCATTATGCGCGATTCATGCAGCGTTTTCCCGCTTTGCCGGCGCTGGCGGAGGCCAGAGAAGACGAGGTGCTGGCGTGCTGGAGCGGGTTGGGATACTACCGGCGGGCGCGCATGCTGCACCGGGCGGCGCAGTTTGTATCCAGAGAGCTTGATGGCAAGTTACCAGCGACAGCGGTGGAGCTGAGGACGCTGCCGGGCGTCGGCGAATACACGAGCGCGGCGATTGCGAGTATAGGGTTCGGTGAGGCGGTGGCGTGCGTGGATGGCAACGTGGAGCGGGTGCTGACCCGGGTGCGCGGCTGGACGGAGCGGACGGCGGTGGGGCTGAAGATACGCAAGGCGGCCGTGGAACTGCTGGATCGGGCGCGGCCGGGCGACTTCAACCAAGCGATGATGGAACTGGGCGCAACGGTCTGTCTGCCGCGCGGGCCCCTGTGCCTGCATTGCCCGGTGGTGGATCTGTGTGCGACGCGCGGGGAGCATCCGGTGGTGGCGCGGAAGAAGATGCGCAGTCAGAAGGCCGCTTACGCGTTTTTACTGCGGATCGCCGCACCGGCGGCGAAGAGGGCAGGCGGCAGGAAAAAGAATGGAAGCGCACGGCCTGCGGAACTTGCAGTGCTGCTGGAGCAGCGGCCGGAAGGTGTTTCACTGATGCCGGGAATGTGGGAGCTTCCGGAGATTGATGTCGCAAAGGCGGATGCGGCGCGAAGGCTGCTGGATGTGCGGCACTCGATCACGGTGACGAATTACTACGTGACCGTCTACGGCTACGATGCCAGCGGTGAAAGCATATTGCCGAAGACGAATGGCGTGCGGAAGTGGGTTAATTCCCGTGAACTGGCGGAACTCCCGTTGACCGGGTTGACACGCAAGGTGTTGAAGCGGCTGAAGACGCTGCCGGGATATACGGGACCGGGTCCGGCGGTGAGGTTTGGCGAGATGACACCGGAAGTGTGGGTGTAGAAAATAGTTGTCGCGTCGCTTCGCTTCTTTCGGAGCACGCCGGGAGAACGATGAAAATTCCTACCCCTGTTGTTTCGCTCGCTGCCATTGCAGTTCTTTCTCTTTCCAGCGCAATTGCGCAACAGGCTCCGGTGCCTGCGATTGCCGGGGTGCCGGAGGCGGCGCGTCAGGCTGCGGCTTCGATTGACGCGGAGAAGATTCGCGCGCATGTGCGCTTTCTAGCGGACGATCTGCTGGAGGGGCGTGGGCCCGGCACACGGGGCGGCGATCTTGCGGCGAAGTATATCGGGACGCAGTTTGCGCTTTACGGGCTGCAGCCGGCGGGGGATAACGGGACGTATTTCCAGAAGGTGCCGCTGTATGCAGTGCACACGATCGAGGACCAGACGAAGTTCAGCTTTGTGCCGCAGAGCGGAACTCCGATTGAGCTGACCTACGGGTCGGATTATGTGACCAAGGACCAGACGGGAGCGGCGTCGGCGGATATCGACGCACCGATTGTGTTTGTGGGCTACGGGATCGATGCGCCGGAGTACCACTGGAACGACTTTGCCGGTGTGGACGTGAAGGGCAAGGTACTGCTGGTGATCGTGAACCAGCCGCCGTCGGATGATCCGGC
>DATJMP010000294.1:0-29812 GCA_035508655.1 Bryobacteraceae bacterium | reverse complement strand
AAGTTCGAGAGCGTTATCGAAAGCGGCGGAATCGCTCCCGCCGGGCTGGATGATGGGAAAGAGCTTTTTTATGTCATCGCCGAAGAGCGGCGAGGACAACACCGACTGGCGCGCGTGCATCCAGTTGACGTTGCCGCGGAGCGTATTGATTTCGCCATTATGCGCGATATAACGGAACGGGTGCGCCAGTTGCCAGGTGGGGAAGGTATTGGTGGAGAAGCGCTGGTGCACGAGGCACATGGCGCTGATGACTTCGGGATCGCTCAGCTCAGGGTAAAAGCGGGCAATCTGCGGAGCCAGCAGCAGGCCCTTGTATACGATGGTGCGCGCCGAGAGCGACGGAACGTAGAAGAAGCTCTTGTCCGGGATATCCGAGGCTCCGACTTCCACTTCGGCGCGCTTGCGGACGACGTAGAGCTTGCGCTCGAGGTCGTCCTCGTTCATGCCCTTGCCGCGCCCCAGGAAAATCTGCTCGATATACGGCTGCGAGTTCCGCGCCACGCGGCCGATGGCGGAACCGTCGATAGGGGTATCGCGCCAGCCGAGAACCGTGAGCCCTTCTTCACGCGCGATGCGCTCGAGTATGCCCTCGCATTTCAGGCGGGCAGCAGGCTCGACCGGAAGAAAAGTCATTCCCACGCCGTACTCGCCCGGTGCGGGAAGGGTAAAGCCCAGACCGGCACACTTGCGCACAAAAAACCGGTGGGGAATCTGAATGAGGACGCCGGCGCCGTCGCCGGTTTCCGGGTCGCATCCGCATGCTCCGCGGTGCGTCAGATTGACTAGTACCTGGATGCCCTTCTCGATGATGTCATGAGACTTGCGGCCATTGACATGGCAGACGAAGCCGATACCGCAGGCGTCGCGTTCGAGGCGAGGATCGTATAGCCCCTGGGTTGGAGGGAAACCACGGCTTACACACTCAGGACTCATGGTGATTCAGGAACCCGCTACACGGAGGGTAATCCGGTTGGCGGCTTGGCTCAGATGGCGGTCGCCTTAGGTTAATAGTGTAGCAGTGTCACAAAGGAAAAGGAAGCAGACGGCAAGTGCCGTACCGGGACTGCGGGTCTCGCCTCGAACGCGCGGAGGAGGGCGGAGGGTTATTTGGGGCAGGATGGCGTCCGGTGGTTGGCGCGATGGGCGGATTTCCAATCCGCCGCAGGTTGCCAACCTGCCCCACAGCGTGGGCTACTGGCTGCCTAGGGTGTAGCCGAGCCAGACCATTTCCTGGGTGATGTAGTTGTGGCCGAACTGGCTCAGGTTGTTCACGTAGTGAATGTCGAACTGGGGGCGGATGAAGAGGTGCCCCTTGAGATAGATCTGCACCGCCGCGCCGCCGTGCACCTGGAAATGGTTGGCGCTGCCGAAGTATTGGCTGAAAGCCTGGGTACCGGTGAGAGCAGTGGTGGAGGTGCCACTCTCGTAAAACTTGAGATTGGCTCCGCCGATGCCGCCATAGAGCTTCACGGCAACGCGCTCCGTCTTCACTGGCTGATAGATCCCATTGAAGTCGTACAGGGTGGTGCGGCTCTGCAGGTTGATCGCGCCCTCGCCCAGGGTCGGGCTGGCGCTTTGCAGGGTCACATAATTCTGTTTGGCCGGCTGAAAGCTGACTTCCGCGCCGATGCCGAAATGTTTCCAGAACATCAGGTCGCCGGAGAAGCCCATCATAAACGCGTTCAGGGCGGGAGTTGAAGCACAACCCGCTCCGGACGGGTTGGTTCCCAGTGTGCAGCCTAACAGCGTGTTCGGGTCAAGTCCCGTTTTAGCCGCTGGAGCCTGCGCGCCACCGAAGCCGACGGCGAAATCCACGCCACTTTGAGCGTGAGCCAAGGGAAGGAAGGCTAACGGCAGAGCAAAAATTGGAAGGTAACGGCAGATGCGTTTCACGTTCACAACTCTCCTATTCAGATCTACAAATGACACCAAATAAAAATCAGGGTCCCCAAAAAAGCAACAACGAACGATTTCACCAGTTACGACGTAAGTGTATGCACTTCGGTTTCAACAGTATCCAGTCTAGTGCCACTCCAAGGCTTCCCGCAAATCGAGTAGGCCCCGGCAAAAAGTAGTGTAGTACAAGGCGGACTGGTTGAAACCGCACTAACGCTTCTGACAGGTCGGGCAAAAATGCGACGAACGCTGCGCTACCAGGACGCGGCGAACAATCGTGCCGCAGGTCACGCATGGCTGGCCGGTATGTTGATAGATACGGTGGTTGAACTGGAAAAAGCCCTTTCGTCCTTCGGCGTCGACATAGTCCGAGATAGAGGATCCGCCGGCGGCGATGGCTTCGCGCAAAACCTGGCCGATGGCTTCATAAAGGCGGCGGGCGCGGTCGCCGCGAATCCGCCCGGCAATCGCCATAGGGTGAATCCCGGCGCGGAAAAGCGATTCATCGGCGTAGATGTTGCCAATGCCGCGGAGGAAGTCCTGGTTGAGAAGCAGCGCCTTGATACGGGTTTTGCGGCCCTTCAGCCCCGCGGCAAAATCCTCGAAAGGGATTTCCAGCGGCTCCGGCCCCAGCCTGGCGATGCGCGCGGGGAATTCGGTGGAGAACTGAATGCGGCCGAACTGCCGGCTGTCGTCATAAAGCAGGGCGCCGCGATCCAAGGTCAGGATCGCGTGAGTATGTTTGCCGGGGGCGCCGCCCAGCAGCAGCCGGCCGGTCATACCAAGATGGATGGTGAGATATCCGTCTGAAGCCGACCTTCGGTCGCGGCTAAGAGAGACCACGATAAATTTACCGTAACGGCGGATTTCGGCAATGCGCCGCCCGGCCAGCTGGCGGGACATTTCATCGGGATCGGCGCCGCGCAGGACGCGGGGGCAGCGGAGTTCGGCGGAGAGGATCCGGCGGCCGACCATGGGGGCGAGGGAACGGGCGACGGTTTCAACTTCGGGAAGCTCCGGCACGATTTCAGGTTAGCGCGAGACCGTGGATCTATCGTAGGAGGCGTTGGCCGCCCGAATCCCGAACATGGACCAATATTTTTCGGGGAGGCTGGCGGGACGCATGTCGCGCGTGAGAAAGAGGTGCTTGGTGTAACCGGCGGCCAGTTTCACGTCGTGGCCGGCCAGCCGCATTTCGTAGCCGAACATGGCCATGCGGCGATTGGCTTTTTCGACCCAGGTGCGGACGATCACCTGATCGTCGAAGCGCGCTGGAGCGAGATAGCGGCAGTTGGCCTCGGCAACCGCCAGCAGGATGCCGTCCTGGCGCTCCATCTCGCGGTATTCGAAGCCAAGCGCGCGGCACAATTCCACTCGCCCGACCTCCATCCAGACCAGGTAATTGGAGTAATACACTACGCCCATATTGTCTGTTTCGGCATAGCGCACGCGGACGTGGGTTTCGGTTGCGAGTTCCATTGGGCGGAAAAGCGATTGTAGCGCGCATCATCGAGCCGGGATGCGCCGGCGCAACGCGGGAAGGCCTGCAACCGTCTGTTATTCTGACCGTTAGCGAATCACCATGCGTGTGCGTGTGCTGTTTTTCGGGATTTTGCGCGACCTGACCGGGCATGCCAGCGAGGAAGCGGAATTCGAAGGCGGTGCCACCGTGGGAGCCGTGTTCGACCGGTACGCCCAGCGTTTCCCGCGGCTTGGGTCGCTGGGGCCGAGCGTGGTCGCGGCACGCAACCACGAATTTGCCGACCGCGGGATGGCGCTGGCCGAGGGCGACGAAATCGCTTTCCTCCCTCCGGTCAGCGGAGGGAGCGCGGCCGGTCCGGCGGAGGTTCGCGAAGCCGGACATTATTTCGCTCTGACCCGTTCGCCGATCGATCCGCGCGCGGTGATTGCGCGCATTCAGACCGGCGGCGATGGAGCGGTGGTGACGTTCGAAGGCACCGTCCGGAACAACACGAACGGCCGGTCCACGCTTTGCCTGGACTATGAAGGCTACGAATCCATGGCGTTGAAGGTGATGGTGCGCATCGGCTGCGAACTGGCTGGAGCCCACCAGGTGAGCCGGATCGCCATGGTGCACCGGCTGGGCCGAATGCTGGTGGGGGAAACCAGCGTGGTGGTGATTGCCACCGCGCCGCACCGGCGGCCGGCGTTCGAAGCAGCGCTGGACGGAATCAACCGGCTCAAGAAGACGGTTCCCATCTGGAAGAAGGAGCACTTCGCGGATGGCGAAGTGTGGGTGGAAGGAGAGTGGGGACGTGACATTCCGGTGGTCGGGTAGGGGCTGCGCACCCCGAGTGCAGACCTGGCGGCCGATCCCACTGATCGTGGCCCTGCTCGCCGCGGCGCCGCTCCCGGCCCAGGAGCCGACGATCCGGGTGAATGTGAACCTGGTTCACGTGATCGCGACGGTCAAGAACCAGCAAGGGCAGCTTGTCGGCAGCCTGAAGAAAGAAGACTTCCAGATTTCCGATAACGGCGTGCCGCAGGAGGTCGCGTTCTTCGGACGCCAGACCGATCAGCCGCTTTCGGTGGCGCTATTGGTGGATACGAGCGGCTCGACGGCCAAGGATCTGAAGTACGAGACGGATTCCGCGGCGCGCTTTCTGCGGGCGCTGCTGGCGGAAGGCAATCCGGAGGACCGCGCCGCGCTGTACACCTTCAATTACGACATCCAGGGAGGGACTTACACCCACGATTACAGCGCGCTGGAGCGGCGCCTCAAGACCCTGCACGGCGAAGCCGGCACGTCGCTTTACGATGCGATCTTCTTTGCCTCGCACGACCTGGAAGGCCGCGAAGGAAGAAAGGCACTGGTGGTGGTGACGGACGGCGGCGATACGACGAGCTATCGCGATCTCAAGCAGGCGCTGAAACAGGCGCAGATGGCGGACGCGGTTCTTTACGCCATCGTGGTTCTACCGATCACGAACGATGCCGGGCGAAACACGGGCGGCGAACACGCACTGGAATTCATGGCGGAAGGGACGGGCGGCCGCACGTTTTATCCCGCCGTGAGTGCCGAACTCGACGCGACCTTCGCCGACATCATTTCCGAGCTGCGCACGCAATACGTGCTGGGCTTTTATCCCCGCCAGGTGCCTCCCACCAAGGACCCCTTCCACCGTCTGGACGTTCGCGTGAAATCTCCTGATTTGCGGGTATCGGCGCGCAACGGCTATTATGGGGATTCGACGGGTTCGGGCGATCCCGATGCCCAGATCTCGGTAAGGCCCGACCGCACCGCCAAAAAGCATTAGGAGAAGCGAGTACGCCACAACAAGGCAAACCCGGCCGCGCGCCGGAAACTACGCTCGAGGAAGCCAAGTACCTCAAGTATCTGATCGAGAATGCCATCCCAGTGCTGGTGAAAATGGCGGACGGCGAGGAGGTGCGCGGCACCATCGAGTATTACGACCACTCCTTTATCCGCATCACTCGCGACCAGCAGCCGAATCTTTTCATCTTCAAGCACGACATCAAGTACATCCAGGAACTCTAGTGTCCTATCTGGAAACCGCGGTTGACATTGCGCGCGAGGCGGGCGCGCTGTTGGCCCGCTATTTCGAGCGCCACGTTCCCTACGAAATGAAGGGCGAATTCGACCTGGTGACGGAGGCGGACCGCGCCTCCGAGGGGCTGATTGTGGAGCGGCTTCGCTCGCACTTTCCGTCTCACACGGTTGTGGCCGAGGAAGGCGGCGGGCACGAGAGCCCTTCCGAATACCGATGGTTCGTAGATCCGCTGGACGGCACTACCAATTTCGCCCACAGCTTCCCCATGTTCAACGTGACGCTGGGCCTGGCGCGCGGGACCGAAGTGATTGCGGGCGTGATCTACGATCCGGTCCGGCAGGAGATGTTCACCGCCGAGCGCGGAGCCGGAGCCTACCTGAACCATCGCCGGATTCACGTTTCCACCGTGGCGCGGCTGGCCGACAGCCTGGCTTCGACCGGCTTTCCGAGCCGCAAACGCCACCACAACGTGAACATTCATTTTTACTATCAGCTCGCCATGGCGTCTCACGGGGTGCGGCGGACGGGCTCGGCGGCCATCGACCTGGCGTATGTGGCGTGTGGGCGGCTCGATTTCTTCTGGGAATTCGGACTCAAGCCATGGGACATGGCTGCCGGCACGCTGCTGGTGGAGGAGGCGGGCGGCCGCGTGAGCGACATGTGCGGCCAGGATCACGATGTGACCCGTTCCGAGCATCTGCTGGCGGATAACGGCGCGCTGCACGGAGAAGTGCTGGCGATGTTCGGAGAGATTTTCCGCGGCCGTTTTCCGGTGATGATGCCTGTGATCGAGGCCGCGAAGGGCTGAACAGCCTCAGTGGGGCAGGTTGGCAACCTGCGGCCGATTGGAAATCGGCCATAGGCTCGACCACTGATATTCGGCCGGATCCTTGGCTAAACCTGCGGTCACCGGATTCGTTTCAACGTATCGAATAATCTTCTCGAATTCCCGTTCATCCCGCACCAGCCGGTCATAGCTTTCGTCCTGCCAGAAGGGCTGTCCGGTCAAGCCGAGAATCCGGTTTGCTTCGCGCGCCGTGAACCTCTTGAGGGACTGCATGCATTTTGAGACGGGCACGTGCGGCGTGACGAGCATGTGGACGTGATTGGGCATGACCACGAAACTGTGCAGCTCGTACCGGGCCGGATGGCGGAAGCGAATTGCGTCGACGACCATTCCGGCGATTTCGGGACGGCGGAGGTGGGTAGGACCGGCAACGGCACGATCGAGGAGGCGGTCCATGGCGACAAAGGCTCGGCCGGAGGGCCTGTTGTCGAGAAATGCGCGGCCGCTGGGGAGGCTGCCAAAGAGTCTCCAGGTGATGAAGATCGGATGGTCAATGGCGTAAAGGTGAGGCAGATGGCGGAGGTGAAAATCGGTCACAACCGATAGTGGCGAGTCGAGGCAAGGGCTCTCAGGAAAATTGAGAGGGGCCGATTTCCAATCGGCCGCAGGTTGGCAACCTGCCCCACGGAGTTAGTGCGGCTTTTCCAGTTCTTCAATGCGTTTTTCGAGCGGGGAGGGTTGCGGGTCCAGGGCGGCGGCGCCACGCAGGTAGCGGAGCATTTCGGAGCCGTCTTCGTCTTTCGGCAACTCCAGTTTCTGTCCGCGATGCAGGGCGAAGTCTTCGCCGCCGTCGACTTCCAGGCATGCCACGCGGCCGGAATTGTCATAGACCCGTGAAAGGCCCACGTCCACCAGCAGCACCTTACCGCCAAAGCGCGGCATGATCGCGGCTTGGGTGGATGTGTGGCCGATGACGATGCGGTCTACATCGAAATTCTTGAGGATCTGGTTTACCAGGGGCTCGAGCTGCTGCTCGTCGCCGGTGGCGAGACCGGTGTACCAAAGCGGCCCTTCGTCATCGGTGACGATGCCGCCCTTCCACTGTGCCAGTCCTTTCAACTCGTCGCGCACCTCGTTGTCGAGCGCATTGAGCGACCACGCGGCATATTTCGGACCCAGGCCGGCGTGGACGAAGAGGGTACGGCCGATTTTGATGGCCGCGTTGTGGGAGCGGATCCAGCGGCCGTAGACGCCATCGGCGGAAAATGCCGCCTGGCGCTCGGCGAAGCCGGCCGAGTGTGCCCCTGCAGAGTCCCAGTATTCATCCGGACGGGCGGCATCGGGGAGGGAAGAGTCGGCACGCTCGGCGAATCCCTCGTAGGAAGCCTGTGTTGGCGCATTACCGGCGTAGGAGGCGAATTCCGCGGCGGAAACGTAGTTCCAGTCGCCGTACACGTTCATGGCTTCATGGCTGCCGACGAGCACGTGCACGGCCCCGCCGGCGGCCGCGGCCTGCTTCTCCAGTTTCTGCAACAGGTCCATCAAGGCGCGGGAATCGGGGCCGCCATCCAGCAGGTCGCCCATCTGCACCAGGTGGGTTTTGCCGCCGATCCAGTTGCCTTCGCCATCGATAATCCCTGCAGATTCGAGGACGGTGACGAACTGCTCGTAATCCCCGTGTACGTCGCCGATGGCGATAACGCGGTCCACTGCCGGCCAAGTGTTCGGCACGTCGGAGGTCTCGCGGGCTGGAGCGGCCGGGTCAGCGGCCGCGGGTTTACCGGGTGCGGGCGGCGCCGCGGGCGATGTGGCGGGAGCGGTGGCCGCGCCTCCGGTGGCGGGTGGCGGCTTAAACAGGTGCGATTGGTCGAAAGGCGGCGGAGTAGTGGGGTTGGAAGGCTGCCACGATTCGGCGACCGTTTCCGCTTTCTTCTTTTCTCGCGGGCTCAGCTTTTCCGTAACCCAGGCGATCAGCTCGACGCCGCGCGGTTCACCGCGCTTTCCCGCTCGCGAGAACCACGCATAGGCCTGGATGAGGTCGCGTTTGACTCCCTGGCCGTTGTAATAGAGCACGCCCAGGTTGACCATAGCCGGCGCATAGCCTTCATCGGCCGCCTGGCGGTACCACTTCAAGGCTTCGGCGTAATCCTGTTGCACGCCGCGGCCAACGTCGTACATGAAACCAATGCTGAAGGCTGCGCTGGGGAATCCTTCTTCGGCGGCCTTGCGATACCATTTTTCCGCTTCCGTGTAATTCCGGAAGTTTTCGCTTTCATAGTAGACGTTGCCGAGACCAAGAGCGGCGGCCCTCACACCCTGGTCGGCGGCTTTGAGGAACCATTTGGCGGCCTCCTGGGGGTCGGCAGCCGTGCCTTGCCCGTTGGCATACATGATGCCCAGGTTGTACTGGGCGGCAGCCACGCCCTGGTCGGCAGCCTTGCGATACCATTCAATCGCCTTGGCGTAATCCTGCGGCACGCCTTTGCCCGCGGCATAAATCAGACCGAGGTTGTATTCGGCGTGTGCGTCACCGGCCTGGGCCATTGGTTCCCACTGGGCCAGAGCCGAGGCGAAATCACCACGCTGATACGCCTCCAATCCCACTTTGAAATCCGCCGCCACTCCGAGGACGGCGAACGAGATCAAGATTAGTCCAAGCCGTTTCACTACCGGGTTTCGTGCAGGTGGCATTCCTGAGTTGGATTCGTCACAAACGGCAGGAGCGGACCCCGAGGCGGCCAGTGCGATGCCGCCTCGCGCCGATCGGGCCGCGCCGGCATCTTTATGGTTTCCTTACGCAATTCTTATGCGTCCTTTAGGCGATTCCGGGCACAATTCGTAGTATGGAACCCGGCAACTTACGTGGCGCGCTGCTGCTGGTAGCGCTGATTGTTGTGCTTGTCTCGATGCTGGCCGGAAGCCGGCTCGGGCTTTCCCGGAAGGCCGGGACCCTGTTACTGGCGTTGGGCGGAACGGTGCTCTTCTTCATCGGGGCGCTGCTTCACCCCTGACGGGCTCACCACAGCAGCTTCAGCCCGAACTGAATCTGCCGTGAGGTGGTGGACGTGGCCGTGATCACACCCGCGGTGGGCGACACCCCGGAAGTCGCGGACGTGTAAACCACCGTGTTCGGCGTAGCGAAGTTGGCGCGGTTCAACAGGTTGAAGAATTCGGCCCGAAACTGCAGACGAAGCTTCTCCGTAATCGGTGTGTTTTTCATAGCCGAAAGATCGACCGTCGCAATGCCCGGTCCGATGAGCGTGTCGCGCCCGACATTGCCGTAGGTGCCCGCCGGCGGAGCCACGAAAGCATTGGGGTTGAAATACTGGTTGGGACTTCCCTGAATGACTGGTTCTTGAAAGGAAGGGTTCCAGGAAGGGCGCACAGGGTTTCGGCTGTCGCCGTCGTTGGAAGGGTTGTATCCCAACTGCGGTGTGAACGGCAAGCCGGATTGCAGTGTGACGATTCCGCCCACAGTCCACGCCGCGGCAACAGCGTGTGCTACTCCGTGGGCATGCCTGGCGAGGGGAAGTTCGTACGTTCCATTCAACACCGCCGATTGGCGGACATCATAGGTGGAAAGACCCCAGTCCAGGCGCGGATTGGACGGGTACATGACGAAGCCGGGCGCATTGGCGCCCACACTGCTGTTCCAGGCGGTCCCGTCGTCGAGGCTCTTCGCGAACGTATAGACACTACGAAATTGCAGCCCGCTGTGAAAATGACGCGTAAAATCGACTTCCAGCGCGTCATAGCTGCTGTTACCATTCGACCACCAGGTAGTGGTATTGGCCACCGCCGGGTTGGCGAGCGGCGAACCGGACGGATAGTAGAGCGTTCCCGCGGCCAGGCCGGCCGGGCAGGGCGCCGCCGGACAGATTGTGGGAGTCGGCAGGTTCGCATCGAGGGAGAGGATCTGGTGATAGCCGCGCGATCCGACAAATCCAGCGCCAAACGCCAGCGAGGGCGTAATCTCCCGCTCGATTTTGATGGTGTAGGATTCGACCGCCGGAATCTTGGCGTTGGGCTGAATTCCGCTCGGGGAGATCAGCGCGCCGGAGGGCAGCGTGGCTCCGGGCGCGATCAACAGATTTGTGGCGGAGATGTTCTTCAGCGTGATGGTCGTGTTGAACGGCGCATTCTGATCGAGGCGGTAGCTAAGCGCGTCAAGCTGCGCGTAGAACATGCCGAAACCGGCGTGAATGACCGTCTTGTGATCTTCAAACGGGCTCCAGGCCAGGCCGAAGCGCGGCTCGGGAAGAAACCTGGCGTGGTTCACGGTAAACACGGAGCTGCCCACGTGCGGCTGCGTCTCGATGACGCCATTGGCATCGAACAGGAAATTGGACGCGCGCCCGTGCGCTTCGGTCATGCCGTTGGAATGCTCGGCGCGGAAGCCGACCGAGATTTCCAGATTGCGGCGTAGCTGGATGGTGTCCTCGACATATTCCGCAGCCTCGACCGATCGCCAGCCCAGGGGGGTGGAATTCGGAACCACGGTGAAGGTTGAAATATTGCCCTGAAGGAAGCTGGTGAGGCTGCTGAATGAAGCCTGGCCGTATTGATACTGCGCCAGGTCGTCGTTGTTCTGGATGCGCTGCACCCAGACGCCGGCTTCGATGCGATGTTTGCCGCGGGTGAGACCGATCCGGTCCTCCCCGGTGAACAGGTTGCGCGCCGCGGTGAGATTGCTGCCGGCGTTGGCGCCGGCGCCGGTGATCTGCGATGCGCCATTCAAGGCCGTGCCTCCGCCGATCACGATTGCACCGATCGGCGCGCCTTCCACCCATCCGGGCACATTCACCGGCGTGGCGCCGGTGAAGAAATAGGAGGCGCGGGAGAGGCCGGCGCGGACGGTGTTCAGAGCCGAAGGCGAGAAGATGTGCGTTTCTTCCACGCTGGCCACCTGTTCGCGCAGGGTCTCGTAATCGAGGCTGAGCGGGTTGGCGGAGGGCGTGTTGTCGGCGCTGTCATCGATGGTGTAAACCGCGCTCAGTGTGTCGTCGGCGGAAAAATTCCGATCCACGCGAGTGGTGCCGAAATCCTCGCGGATAGTTTGCAGCGGATGGCTGTAGGCTTCGCCGATGCCACTGCCGAGCTCCGGGCCGTTCTGCACGGGCCAGAGTGAGAGCAGCGGAGAGATCGACGGGGAGACGCCGACGTAATTTGCGCCCACGTAACCCTCCCGCGCGCTGTTGTCGGGAACCAGGGTGACATCGCTCAGGTTCAAGCGCTGGCGAAAGCCTTCGTAGTTGCCGAAGATGAAGGTCTTGTCTTTCTGAATGGGCGCGCCCAGCGATCCGCCGAACTCGTTCCGCTCGAAGCCGGGAATCGGGCCGAAGTCGAAGAAGTTGCGGGCATCGAGCGCGCTGTTGCGCAGAAATTCGTAAAGAGCGCCGTGCAGTTGATTGCTGCCGGAGGCGGTGACGATGCTGACCTGTGCGCCGGGGCGCTTGCCATATTCGGCGCCGTAGGTATCCGCCACCACGTTAAATTCGCGCACGGCATCCACCCCCAATAACTGGCCGCTGGCGCCCCCGGGCGTGACATTGATCTCGGAGGCGCCGGTGTACTCGACTCCGTTCAGGAGGAACAGGTTCTCCTGCGGGCGCCGCCCCGAAACGGCGAACATGTTGCCGACCGCCGAATTCGACGTCCCAACGCCGCCGGAGCGCTCGTTCGAATAATTCACGGTGCCGGGGTTCAAAGCCAGCAGTTCATCGTAGCTGCGGCCGTTGAGCGGCAGGTCCTTGACCTGCCGTTCGCCCACCAGCCCGGAAGTCGGGGAGGTGGAGAGATTAACAGGGGAAGCCGATTCCTCCACCGTGATCGCCTGCCGCACGTCGCCAACGGGGAGGGTGAGGTCGACAGTGGCTTCCTGTCCCACTGCCAGGCCGATTCCCGTTTTGATCTGCCGGGCGAAGCCGGGATGCTCGGCCGAGACCTCATAAGCGCCGACAGCCAGCGCCGGCACTGCGTACCGGCCGGCCTTATCCGTGACTACGGCGCGAACCGCGCCGGTCTCCGCGTTCCTAACCGTGACGGCGGCCCCAGCCAATCCCGCACCCGTCTGGTCTGCCACCAAACCCGAGATTCCCGCGCCGGTCTGTCCAAAAAGTAGGCCGGCGAGGCTCGACAATAACACCAATCGATACACTAGTGCTCTCCTTTTGCACTCTAAATTGGCAAGTAAATCAGTGATTTAGGGGCGGCAACAACAACAGGGCGGAAAATCGGGCGGCATGAGTAGAACTATAAACCGCATATCATCCTATTGTCAATAGAGATTATCGTATATGTCGATCGAAACGCAGGATTGACTTCGGGCTTGTGGCTTAACTATAGTTAAGTCTACATGGCTGCTTCCGGGGATGCAAGCGCGGGACGTTCGCTGGCGGAGGTCTACTCCAGCGTCGGCACGGCGCAGACGTCGTTCTGGCGACGCGTGTTCGCGTTTGCCGGGCCGGCGTACCTGGTGAGCGTCGGCTACATGGACCCCGGCAATTGGGCGACCGACATCGAAGGCGGAGCGCGCTTCGGGTACCGGCTGCTGTGGGTCCTGGTCATGTCGAACGCCATGGCGATCCTGCTGCAGACGCTCAGCGCGAGGCTGGGAATCGTATGCGGACGGGACCTGGCGCAAGCATGCCGGGAGACCTATCCCCGGCGTGTCAACATCACGCTGTGGGCGCTGTGCGAAATCGCCATCGCGGCCTGCGACCTGGCGGAGGTGCTGGGCGCGGCCATCGGGCTGAACCTGCTCTTCCATATCCCTCTCCTGGCGGGCGTTCTGCTCACGGCCGCCGATACGCTGCTGCTGCTCTGGTTCCAGAGCTTCGGCATCCGAACGATCGAAGCTTTCGTTCTGGCGCTGATCTCGGTAATGGCCGCCTGTTTCTGTGTGGAGATCATCTGGGCGCGGCCGTCGGTTGGGGAAATGCTGACGGGTCTCGCACCGAGGCTGGACCGCGGCACGCTCTACCTGGCGGTGACGATCCTGGGGGCGACTGTGATGCCGCACAACATGTATCTGCACTCGGCGCTGGTGCAGACGCGCAGCATCGGGCACACGCGGGACGACAAGCGCACGGCGGCGCGCTTCAACCTGCTCGATTCGGTAGTGGCTTTAAACGGGGCGCTGCTGGTCAATGCGGCGATTCTGGTGCTGGCCGCGGCGGTGTTCTTCAAACGGGGCATCGTGGTCACGGAAATCCAGCAGGCGCACGTGCTGCTGGTGCCGCTGCTCGGAACGAGCATGGCGGGGGTTATTTTTGCGGTCGCTCTGCTGTGCTCCGGCCAATCTTCCACGCTGACGGGTACCCTGGCCGGGCAGGTGGTGATGGAAGGATTTCTGAATTTTCGCATGCAGCCGTGGCTGCGGAGGCTGGTGACGCGAGCGCTGGCCGTGATCCCCGCGGCGCTCACGATTTATTTCGCCGGCGACGATTCCACGCTCGGGCTGCTGCTGCTCAGCCAGGCAATCATCAGCATGCAGCTTCCATTCGCCATCGTGCCGCTCATCCAATTCACCAATGACCCGGCGCGCATGGGCGAATTCGCCAATCGCGCGTGGGTACGGCTGTTATCCTGGATCACGGCGGCGGTCATCATCGTGTTGAACGGACTGCTCGCGGCGCAGGCGATTTCCGAAGGGCTGGTCAATGCGGGCGCGTGGCGGCCGCTGGTATGGCTTCTGGCAATTCCGGCCGCTCTGTTTCTGGTGGGACTGCTCGTCTGGATGATTCTGCACCCGCAGACCACCGCGCGGCGGGCGGCAGCCGCTGCCTACGCCGCGGGCTGGACCGGCCAACCGGCTACGGTGACGGCACCCTACCAGCGGATTCTGGTGCCGCTGGATCACAGCCCGCTGGACCGGCTGGCGGTGGGACATGCCGCCTCTATGGCGAAGCTGTACGATGCCACCGTGTTCCTGCTGCACGTGGAAGAGGATGTGACCAGCCGGATTTACGGGCCGGAGTCGTCGACAGCAGAGGTCGCGGCGGGCGAGAAGTATCTCAACGAGATCGCGGAATCACTTCGGAATCAGGGGCTTACGGTTGAGACGGCAATCTCGCACGCGTCCTCTCCCAAGCGGGAGATCGTACGCTACGCACGGCAGGTACACCCCGACCTGGTGGTTATGGGCGCCCATGGCCATGGAAGCCTGAAGGACCTGATTTTCGGTAACACCATCAATCCGGTGCGGCACGATCTGGAGATACCGATACTGATTGTGCGGCCTGGAAAGAAGGGCTAGCGTCGCGGCCCTGGAGGTCCGAGCGAGCTTGCGCTGCCAACGGATGGCGCGGGTTGGCAGGCGAAAACGCTTGCCCCACTTCCCGCGGCTGTGACATGCCGTCTCAATCCCGTGTCACAGGGAAACACCGGATGGGGCGGTCCGATACCCTAAGCAGCCTTGTATCAATCTTCGCCTTCTGGCCCCAAAGCTGCTGACGGTACGGTCGTGCAGCGCCATTTCTCTTTTGCGCTTCTGCTGTTGTCCAGCATACTGCCGCTCCAGTGCGCCACTCTGGAGCGGCTGTCGCTGGACGACATGGTGGCGCAGTCCACGGCAATCGTCCGCGGCAAGGTGGTGTCGTCGTACGCCGCGTTTTCGGGCCCGGTTATTTACACGCACTACACGATTCAGGTTTCCGAGCAGTATAAGGGCACGAGCCAGGCATCGGTGCAAGTGGTGATTCCAGGGGGCACGGCGAATAACCTTCGCCAATCTTTCGCTGGTGCGCCGACACTGACCGCAGGGTCGGAATATGTCCTCTTTTTGTTCACTGGAAAGTCCGGCCTCACGACCATAGTCGGCCTGACCCAGGGGCTGTTTACGTTCGGCGCCGGGTCACAGACCAGTCCTTCCGTGACGCGGGTCGCCAGCCGAGAGCTGATGCTCGATCCCGCCACCGGCCGGCCGGTGAAGGATGAGACCATCACCATGCAGTTGAGCGATCTGCGGTCGCGGATCGCCGCGGATCTGACGGGAGCACCGGCGCAATGAGACGCGCGCTCCGCATTGCGAGTTCGGTGCTGGCGGCAGCGGTTTCTTCCCAGGCGGCTTATCACTACGTCCATTACGCGAGCAGCGCAAACTTCACCCCGATTTACGAAAAGTTCAATCTCGCGGCGCTGCCCAACAACACCGTCACCTTCTGCGTCGAAGACCAGGGGCCGTCGGGATACGCGGTCAATGACACATTCGGTTCGGTGCTGGCGCAGATCCGGCAGGCCCTGGCAGCCTGGAATGCCATCAGCGTGACTCAGCTCCGCGTGGCATACGGAGGCCTCGAATCCTACACGGCCAACCCGACCGTGGCGAACGCCCTCTCCGGCGCCGACACTCCCATTCCCGGTTCGAATACACCGGGCGCCGATATCATTTTCGTGGACACGCCCGGCCTGCTGGGCATGGGCGCGCCGACCACGTCGACGGTCCAGGCGCAGGGACCGAACGGGCCGTATTACCCGATCGTGCGCGGGTTGGTGATGCTGTCGCAGAATACGGCCAACCCCTCCGGTCCCGGGCCGAGCTACACCGAAGAATACTTCACCACCGCGGTCCACGAGATCGGCCATGCACTCGGTTTGCAGCACACGTGGACGTCCAGCGCGATGTCGCAGGATGTGATCCGGAACACCTCGCGGGCGAGGCCGCTGGACGCGGACGATATCGCCTCCCTGGCGGCACTCTACGGCAACACCAACTGGCAGACGAATTACGGATCGATTTCCGGACGCGTCACGTTTGCCACGAGCGGGGCGGGTGTGGCATTGGCCTCGGTGGTGGCGATTTCCCCGAACGGCCCGGCGGTAAGCACGCTGACGAATCCCGACGGCACGTACGTGATTCAGGGGCTGCCTCCCAATTTCACCTATCTGGTGTATGCGCACCCGCTGCCGCCGGATGCGGTTCCGGCCGATAATTCCGGCCTGCGGCTGCCCATGGTGGGCACCGATCCGACGCAGTCATTTGCCCCGAACGGCACGTTCGGCACGGTGTTCAACGCGGGCGCGAACGTGACGCTCGACCCGAACGCCGCCGCCAGCTATCCGATCGCAGCGGCCGCCACGACCTCTTCGGGAGTCACTCCAGCCTCGAACATCACCAATGTGAATTTCTCGGTGCAGCCGAATGCGGGCGTTCCAACCTACGATGTGCTGACGTATTCGCGCATCGTGAGCGCGTCGCGCGCTTACACCTGGCCCGGGGATACCACGATTTCCGGCTATCCGGCCTTCATGGAGCCGGCGCTGGGAAGCGGGCTGGTGGTGGCGCAGGCCGCCTCGCCGGCGGTGCTGCCCACGCCGCAATCGGTGACCATTCTGGGAGGTTTCGCTCCGGCGCCGCTAAACGTCAATTGCACGTCGCTCCCGGCCGTTTGTCCCTACCCCGGCCAGCCGACCATGGCGATCTACTTCACGCTGCCGGCGGGCTCCGGCTACGGGCCGCGCCACCTGGTGTTCAATTTCGGGAACGACATCTACGTTCTGCCGTCATCGGTGGATCTGGTCCAGAAGGGACCCCCGGTGGTGAACTCGGTGACGGCGAACGCCGACGGTACGGTGACTCTTTTGGGAGCCGGTTTCGGCCCTGATAGCCGCGTGTTCTTCGACGGCCTGCAGGCGGGTCCGGCCGTGTTCAGCGGCACCGGTTCGCAGGGAACGCTGGTGGTGACGCCGCCGCAGGCGTCGTCCGGCCAGCTCTCGACCGTCACGGTGTATAACAGCGACGGGCAGAACTCCAACATCCTGCAATCCGCCGGTCCGGTCACATATTCGTATCCGACCACTAACGCGCCACAGGTTGCCGCCGTAGTTCCGGCATCGCTGCCAGCCGGGATGGCGGCTTCCATCGACATCACGACATCCAACACGAATTTCTCAGATGGGCAGGTTGCCGTCGGCTTCGGTACGGCCGACGTAACGGTTCGCCGCGTTTGGGTGCTGAGCCCGACCCACCTCATCGCGGATGCGGTGGCGGCACCCAACGCGGCGGCAGCGCTGTCGGAAGTGAGCATCGTATCCGGCATGCAATTCATGTCTCAGCCGAACGGTTTTCAGACGCAGTTGCCGCCGGCCGTGAGCACGCCGGTGATCGGCCTGCCGATTCTCAACGTAGACCCGACGCAGCCCAGCATTTTTCCGGGCAGCTACGCCAGCATCTATGGCCTGAACCTGGGCGGTCCGAGCTCCGGTGTGCAGGTGATGCTGAACGGGCAGCCGGTAACCTCTTTCGTTACTCCCGATCAGATCAACTTCCAGGTGCCGTCGAACTTCGCGACCGGACCAGCCACCCTGACGCTCGCGGGACTGGCAGCAGCTCCGCCTCCGGTGCTGGTGCAGGTGGATAAGCTCGCGCCAGTCATCAGCGCGATCGATAATTCGTCCGGCACGGCGGCAACGAGTTCGACCATCTTTTCCGGCGGTGACACGCTGAACGTGCTGGCCACGGGGCTGGACCCGGCGCTGACGAACGGATTCCAGGGACGGCTGAAAGTGACCGCCGGGGGATTCGCTATGAACGTCCAGCAGGTAACGGCCGCCGCGAACGGCGCGCTCAATATCCAGGTGGTGCTGACCCAATCCTTCGGCGCCAACCCGGTGCCGCTGGTGGTCGTTCAGGACGGGTCCTCGAGCGCGCCCGCCAGCGTCACGGTGAAATAGGTCGGATCGGCTCGACAGCAGGGCGCGTGCCGGGCGGCGCGGGCGAGCAGGCGGCGCAATTCGAGAGTCACGTACTCTTCGAAGCGGCCGCCGCTCCAGCCCTCCTGTTCGCGGTAGCCGCGCACGTACTCCGGGAACAATCCTCCGAGACGTTCCCGGCGGTAGCTACAGACCGTAGATGATGATATCCGCTTTCTGCAGCCACTGGCGAGCGGGCGTATAACCGCGGACCGGACATATGCTGATGCCCGGGCTAATGCCGAGACGAAAGCACAGTCCATCGGCAATAGAGCGGGCGCAGACAAAGCCGCACGTTGGCGTATGTTTGCGCGCGCCCGCAGTGGACGAAATCTCTCATTCGGCACCCATGAGCGCAGCGGGAAACCGTCCCACAAGTTCGCCCAGCCGCCACCCGGCCGGCTTCCGGCCGGTGAGCGCGTCGACCCACTGCCCGGGTGCGCCGGAGGGGGGAATAATTTCGGTGTCGCCCCAATCGGCGACGTCCGAGGTCCAGCGCGCAGCTACAACGGCCGCCCACTGGCCCTCGAAAGCCCGGGCGAATGCTACCACGTGGCGCGCACAAGCGCCGCGCACACCAAGCGCGACATACTCGCCGCGCGCAAACAGATCCGGGTGCGCCTTGCGGAATGCCAGCGCCCGGTAAGTGATCCAGAGCTTCGTTTCGTCGCGCTCGGGGCTGGCCGCCAGCTCGCCGATGAGCTGGTCCAATTCCTCAGCTTCGCGCTTTCGCAGTTCGTCCAACATGGCGGCGCGCCGCTTGTAGTCCACCGGGCGGCGGTTATCCGGGTCGACCAGGGCGAACTGCCACAGCTCGGTTCCCTGGTAAAGATCAGGCACGCCGGGAGCGGCGATCTTGAGCACGACCTGCGCCAGGCTGTTGCGGACGCCGAAGCGCGCCACCATGCCGGCAAACTCGAGGAAATCGTGCGTGAACGGCGCGTCGTCCTGGAGGATGCGCGCGGCGAAGCGCAGCACCGCCTGCTCATACTCCTCGTGCGGCGCAATCCAACTGCTGTTCTGCTTGGCTTCGCGCAGCGCCTTGACCAGGAATTCCTCCAGGCGCTCCTGCTCGCAGGGCCACACGGAGAGCAGCGTCTGGTAAATGAGGATCTCCTCAGAGGCATCCGGTGCCAGGCCTCCCCCCACCGTCTCTTTGCAGGATGCGTTCCAGCCCATCCACCGCTCGAGCCGCCGCTCCCACTCCTCCGGCATCTCGGTGAGCACGTTCAGCCGCGCGCGGGCGTCTTCGCCGCGCTTGGTATCGTGAGTGGCGGTGGCGTTGAGTGTGGCCGGCCATCGTTCCAGGCGGCGGCGGTTCATGGCGTGGAAATCCCGGTCACTGAAAGGCGGGAGCTCGCGACTGGTGTCGCCGCCGACTTCGTTCAGGGACAGCAGCACATTGTGCCGGTAATCGGCGGTGTCCTCGGCGCCCTTGGCCATCACGGGTCCGGTGAACTGTTGCCAGCGCATCACGAAAGCGAGCCAATCGTTGCGGCGGCTCTCCAGATAGCGCGGCGGTTCCCCAAGCAGGACCGCGCGGATGAAGTGGAAGGCGGCATCCCCGATCTGTTCGGCCGAGGTGCGCCGCCGGGCCAGGTCCATGGTCTGCTCGATGGTGGTCCGGTCGCGCGCGGAAATCGGGCCCTCGCGAATATAAGTGCGGTAGACCGGCAGACACGCCGTCACCTCCAACAGCGCCTCCGCCAGTTCGGTCAGAGGCACGTCGCGGGCCTGGCGATGCCGCGCCGCGAGCCGGCCCAGGTGGCGCCCCAGAGCGGCGAAATCACCGCGGAACAGCCCTTTGATCACTTCCTTATTGGCCTGGTAACAGACTTCGGCGAAGGGCAGATGAAATCCGGTGACGCGCGCGTAAGTCCGTTCCAGCTTCTCCAGCCCGGCCGGATCGACGAAAATGCCGTTCACCGCGTTGAGAAAATCGTAGCCGGTAGTTCCGGCCACCGGCCACTCCTCCGGCAGCTCCTCCCCGCGGCCCAGGATTTTTTCCACTACGATGTAGAGGCCGCCCGAAAGTCCAGCCAGCCGGTGGAGGAAGCACTCGGGATCGCACAGGCCGTCGATGTGGTCGACGCGCAGGCCGGTGACCTTGCCGCGGCGCGGCAGGTTGACCGTTTGCTGGTACCGGTTTTCGAACACCTCCGGCTCTTCGATGCGCAGCCCGACAAGCTCGTTGATGTCGAAAAAGCGCCGGTAGTTAATTTCCTCATAGCCGATTTTCCAATAGGCGAGCCGGTAGGCCTGCTGCTCGAGCAGGGCATCCAGGTCGTCGGCCGATTCGGCAATCGCCAGCAGGACCTCGTCCACGGCCGCTTTCAGGTCCGGGTCGCTCTGGTAGGCGCGCCACAACCGCTCTTTGAATCGCGGGGCTTCACGCCTGCGCTCCATGACGAGCTCGGTGGCGGTCTCATTGCGCCCCGGCAGGTGCTCCAGCGTTTCCCGCAGAGCGGCGGTCTCCGCCGTGCGCGGAAGCCGTTCCAGGATGGCTCCGTAGGTCTTGGGGTCGAGCGGCAGCCGCTTGTCGTAATAGCGGACATCGATGCCGGTGTCTTCGATCTTCAGAACGAATTCGCAGCGCTCCAGAACGTTGCCGTACAGGTCGCCCAGCACCGGCAAAAGCACGCGGTTCTCCTGCAGGAAGGCAGCCTTCGTTTCCGGTGGATGCCAGTCGATGTCGAAATAGCAGGCGAAGGCCGACGCCTGCCCATTTTCGAGCACGTCCCGCCACCAGGGATTTTCATACGTGGCAGCCATATGGTTGGGCACGGTGTCCAGCAGGAGGCCCATGCCGTAATGCTCCAGCTTGGCGGACAGCTCGTCGAAATCCTCTTCCGTGCCCAATTCCGAATTGATGCGCAGAGGATTGGCGATGTCGTAACCGTGCGAGCTTCCGCGCCGCGCTTTGTGGAGGGGCGAGGTGTAGAGGTCTGTGATACCCAATTCGCTCAGGTAGGGCACGAGGTCGCGCGCGTCTACAAAACGGAAGCCCTGGTTGAGCTGCACGCGGTACGTAGCGCCGGGAACGCGGTTCACGCCACCTCCAGCAGATCGAGCAGCAGGTGGCAAGGCATGCCGATGTGGTCCGGCGCGTGGAGCAACTCGTAGTTGAGCTTGCGCAGGGCCAGGTCCATGAGGAAGAGGCGCAGAAGCATGCGCACCTGGTCGGGAGTTTGCGGCAACAGCGGGGTGATGCCGGGAGTTTCCATATAGGAATCGAGCAGCGCCCGGCTGGCGCCGCGACTCCAGTAGCGGGCCCAGGCGCTGATCGCCGCCATGCGCTCCGGCGTGGCGATCACGCCCGGGGCTTCACCCCACAGCACGCCGTGAGAGGCGGCATAGAGCGATTCGATGATCCCGGCGACATCCTCCAGAGGGGAGCGTTTGATGCGCCGTTCGCTCAGGGGCCGTCCCGGATCGCCTTCGAAATCCACCATGACGAAATCCTTGCCGGTATAAAGCACCTGGCCCAGGTGATAGTCGCCGTGAATGCGGATGCGGCACGCTGCCAGCCGCTGATCGCGCAGAACGCGGAAGCGGGCGCGGATGGCTTGTTCCCGTTCGATGACGGCATCGCCCTCCCCCGCCAGTTGCGCGGGCAGTTTCGCGCGCCCGCTTTTCAGCTGATCCATGGCGCGGTTCAGGCGGCCGATCATGGCGTGATACAAACCGTGACGGTAAAAATCGGTGAAGGGTTCGGGCGCCCAGACGGAGTCGCCGTCGCTGGAGGCGAGCGCGATGTGGAGCTCCGCAGTGCGCTGGCCCAACAGCCTCACCCATTCGAGATAGGAGCCCATGAGCTCGCCAACCAGTTCACCGGCAGCCGCGTCTTCGGGTGGCCCGGCGGGTCCGCGTGCCATGGCGGTCTCGAAAAACAGGCCAAGGTGGTCGCGGGTGTATTGCCACCCTTGCACCGCGTCGGGAACGTAGCTCTCGAGAAGGGCGACCGTGGCGTTATCGCCGTCCCGGTTGCGGTACTCGATAGCCCCGGCCAGGGTCGGCGTGTTGGGAAAACCGAGCTCGGTCAGTCTGGCAAGTATCTCGCGCTCCGGATGCGGACCGGATTCGACCTTGCGCATGAGTTTCACTACCAGGCGGTCGCTGAACAGGATCGTGGTGTTGTCCTGATCGACGGTTGTGACATTGGTTTCGAATTCCGGCTCGGCGTGCCAGATGGCCGTCAACTGCCGCGTGTGCGAGGCTGCCAGTTCGCCCGCTTCACCGGTGTAGCGCCGCCGTCGCATCATAGCGGTAAGCAGCTCCTGGCAGAAATCCGGATTGCGCAACGCGCTGCCCAGCAGCAGCATTCCTCCGCCCGGACCGAGCAGGCGGGCAAGAATGAAGTCCGGCTTGGGCCCCTCCCCGGCGAAAGCCGCGACGGCGACCACGTAGAGTTCGGGTTCGCCTTCGGTGTAGTCGGTGCGCAGGATCAGCACGTACGAGCTGGATCTGGGGAACGGGATGACATCGTAAATTTCGGCCGTTCGGATCCGCCTCTTGCCGCCTCGGAACCAGCGCCGGCTGCGCAGGAAGGCAGGCAGCATCGGGTTGAGGCGGTCGCGCAGCGATCCTTCGAAGACGTTCTCCCAGGATTCCACGCGCAGCACAGGCGGCTCCGTGCGTGTGCGAGGCCCCGGTTCGGCCGCGTCCTGCGGCTGCAGCGCAAACCAGTGGAATGCGTGAGGGCCGAGCGAAAGAAAATAGGGCTGCTCGTTGATCGCGGGGAAAATCGATTTGCCGAACACTTCCAGGGGAATCATGCCCGCGTACGGGGCGAGATCCAGCTCGGTGCACTGGGTGAAGCGGGAGAGATTCGCCACTACCAGCACGCGTTCCTCGCCATCGTTGCGCATGAAGGCCAGGATGCGGCGGTTTTCCGGATGGAGAAACTCCAGGGTCCCGCGTCCCAGCGCTCCCAATTGTTTGCGCTGAGCCAGAAGGCGCTTCATCCACCAGAGCAGGGAATGCGGGTTGTTCTGCTGGGTTTCGACGTTGATGGCTTCGTAGTGGTATTCGGGGTCGATGTTGACCGGCAGGTAGAGGCGCTGGGGGTTGGCGCGGGAGAAGCCCGCGTTGCGGTCGGAGCTCCACTGCATAGGTGTGCGCACGCCGTTGCGGTCGCCCAGGTAGATGTTGTCGCCCATGCCGATTTCATCCCCGTAATAGATGACGGGAGTGCCGGGCAACGAGCAGAGCAGGCCGTTCATGAGCTCGATGCGGCGGCGGTCATTTTCCAGCAGGGGCGCCAACCGGCGGCGGATGCCCAGGTTGATGCGCATATTCCGGTCCTGCGCGTAAACGCGGTACATGTAATCCCGCTCTTCGTCGGTGACCATTTCGAGCGTCAGCTCGTCGTGGTTGCGCAGGAACAGCGCCCACTGGCAGTTGGCCGGGATCTCCGGCGTGAGGTCCATGATGTCGGTGACCGGGTAACGGTCCTCCATGCGGATGGCCATGAAGAGGCGGGGCATGAGCGGGAAATGAAACGCCATGTGGCATTCGTCCCCCCTGCCGAAATAGGCGATGGCTTCCTCCGGCCACTGGTTGGCCTCGGCCAGCAGCATCTTGTCCTTGTGGCGGCCGTCGACGTGGGCGCGCAGTTCGCGCAGGAACTGATGGGTCTCGGGCAGGTTCTCGCAGATGGTGCCTTCGCGTTCGTAGAGATAGGGCACGGCGTCGAGGCGCAGGCCGTCTACTCCCATGTCGAGCCAGAAATCCACGGCCTCCAGCATGGCCGTCCGGACGTCCGGGCTGTCGAAATTGAGGTCGGGCTGGTGCGAGTAGAAACGATGCCAATAATACGCTTTGGCTTCGGAATCCCACGTCCAGTTTGAGGTTTCGAAATCTTTGAAGATGACACGCGCCTCGTGGTAGCGCTCCGGGGAATCGCTCCACACGTAGAAATTGCGCCATCGCGAGCCGGCGGGCGCGCGCCGCGAGCGCTGAAACCAGGCGTGCTGGTCCGAGGTGTGGTTCAGCACCAGCTCGGTGATTACACGCAGGCCGCGCCGATGGGCCTCGTGGAGGAAATTCTCGAAATCGCGAAGCGTGCCGTACGCCGGGTGTACGTTGGCGTAATCGGAGATGTCGTAACCGTCGTCGCGCCAGGGCGAGGGGCAGAACGGCAGCAGCCAGACGGCGGTTACGCCCAGGTCTTCCAGGTAATCGAGCTTCTCGGTCAACCCGGCAAAATCGCCCATGCCGTCGCCGGATTGGTCATAGAATGCACGCACGTGGGCCTCATAAACGATTGCCTTCTTGAACCAGAGCGGGTCGATTTCGAGGGTTGAGGACGGCTTGGCCATGAGTTCGTCCATCCGGCAAAGCAAGCAGCCTTCCAACTCGGCGCCTTCGGGCTGTTGTATATTTGTTTTTCGGAAACCATGGCGCACCTTTGTGGACACTCGCACGCTTCTCGCCACCGCCGCGAATCGCCGGTCGCGTCGCCGGCCTATTCGCGGCCGCCCAAGACGCCCAGCCATGAGGAAATCGCACGGCTGGCTTATTCCTACTGGGAGCTGCGAGGCCGCCCGGAAGGGTCGGACCTGGAAGACTGGCTCAGGGCAGAGCGGGAATTGAAGAAATAGCAATCGGCCGCCGGGCCAGGCGCGTAAAGTTGGGAGGCTGCGGGAAGCGCGGTCCCCGGGAGAGCGGGCGTTCCCATACCCGCATGGCCGCCGGAAGGCTGGCGGTTCCCGTCTGTGACAATGGAAACAGGCCCCATGTACCTGTTTCACGTTCTGCGCTCGTTTCTGCCGTTGCACAACCCGATCGGCTTCGGCGCGAGCGATTTCATCTTCTTCGCGCTGGCTTTGCTGCTGGCTGCGGCAGTGTTCGCACGCGCCTGGCTGGCGCCGGCGGCAGCCGCTCTCACGCGGCGCACCGTATGGCCGATGCTGCTGCTGGCAACGCTCGTAGTGGCACTTCGCCTGGCGCTCCTGCCGGTGCATCCCGTGCCCACCGCTTCCGGCGCGGACGATTTCAGCTTCCTTCTTCTTGGGGACACGCTCGCCCACTTCCACCTGTCCAATCCGGTGCACCCGATGCACCGGTTTTTTGAAACCACGTTTGTTCTCCAGCAGCCCAGCTACAGCTCGATTTATCCCTTAGCGCAGGGTTTCGTACTGGCCATCGGCCAGCTCCTTTTCGGATTGCCGTGGGCAGGCGTTCTGCTCTCTATGGCTCTGCTTTGCGCGCTCTGCTATTGGATGCTGCGCGGTTGGACGTCGCCCGGCTGGGCTCTGGCCGGAGGGCTGCTGGCGGTGTGCCAGTTCGGGCCGCTCAATTCCTGGATGAATATGTATTGGGGCGGCGCGCCTTCGGCCATCGCCGGCTGCCTGGTCTTTGGCGCCCTCCCGAGGCTCCGCGATCGCTTCGAGCGGCGCGATGCGGTGCTGCTGGGGATCGGCCTGGGAATTCAGATGCTCTCGCGGCCGTTCGAATCCATCTTCCTCGACCTCAGCGTTTTGCTGTTCTTCGTGCCCGAACTGCGCCGCCGGAAGGAATGGCCCCGGCTTTTGCGCGCTTCCGGATTCGCCGCCGCGGCTTTGGTTCCGGCGGCCGGGCTGATGCTGCTGCACAATCACGCCACCACCGGAAGCTGGAGCACCCTGCCCTATGCGCTGAGCCGTTACCAGTACGGCGTTCCCACCACCTTCACGTTCCAGCCGAATGCCGTGCCGCACAACGCGCTCACCCCCGCGCAACAGCTCTATGCCGAAGGGCAGGCGGCGGTACACGGGCCCGTGGATACGGCGGGTTCCTATTTCCGGCGCCTTGCGAGCCGGGCGGGCTTTTACCGCTTCTTCCTCCTGCCGCCGCTTCTGCTGGCGCTGCTGTTCTTCGCGCCCATGCTACGCCGGTATCGCTATGCCTGGATGGGCGTGACCTTCGCGCTGTTCGTCTTCGGCACGAATTTCTATCCGTATTTCTTTCCGCAGTACGTAGCCGCGCTCACGCCGCTATTTTTGCTTGCGGCCATCCTCGGCCTCCAGCGGCTCGGCAATGCGGCATCCGCCGGTCCGTTTGCCGCGCGGTTTCTGGTGGCGCTGTGCGTGGCGCACTTCCTGTTCTGGTACATGGTTCACACCACCGGCGACGAGGCGATCTTTCGCGCTATGGCGCCCTACGAAACGGCCGACGGAATCAACTATGGCGATCCCGAAGGGCGCATCGCCATCAACCGCCGGCTCGCGCAGGAACCGGGCCGCCAACTGGTTTTCGTGCGCTATTTTTCCACCCACGGATACCATGAATGGATCCACAACGCGGCCGATATCGACCACGCCCGTGTCGTCTGGGCGCTGGATCTCGGCCCGGCCCAAAACGACGATCTCAAGCACTACTTTCCCGGCCGGAAGGTCTGGCTGATGGAGCCCGACGCTCTTCCGCCGCGCCTGGCGCCGTACCCCGCAAGCCACGGGATGTTTGAGAACGTGGAGTGATCTGGGGGCCGGGGGCCAGGGACCTGGGCCGGGGAAGTGCCCGTACAGGTCGGACCGCAACGCGCGCTCCGCATCGCCATTTTTCAGCCTGTCCCTGCGGGCTACGTGTTCGGTTCCCAGGCCCCCGGTCCCTGGCCCCCGGCCCCCAGTTTCTCCAGCACCGCCAGAACCGATTGTCCGAACGGCGGGTGGATCCAGCGCTCGACGGCGGCCATCGGCGGCACCAGCCAGCGGTCGAAGAAGGCAATCTGGCGCTCCGACTGCTCTTCCAGCTTCAGGATGTGGGCATTCAGCCACCAGCCGAAGAATCCGATGGTGTTGACGTAGCGGGCCTTCCGCACTCGCAGTCCGGCGCGCTCGGCCAGCCTGCGGATGCCGGCGGCGCGATATCGGCGGTAGTGGCCCAGGCGGCGGTCGATTGGACCGTACAGGGCGGGGAAGGCGGGCACGAGCAGCACGATCCGTCCTCCCGGCTCCAGCACCGAGGCCATAGCATCGAGGGCTTGGGCGTCGTCGGCCGTGTGCTCGATGACGCTCGTGCACAGGCACGTATCCGGGCGGAAGCGCTTCAGGCCGCGGAATTCCGGGCCGAGCAGATCGCAAACCAGAGGATGGACGTTGGAGCAGGCGGCATAGCGCTGCCGCAGCCGCTCCACGCAGGCGGCTTCCACATCCACGGCGATCACGGCTTCCAGGTCCAGGAGGGTTTGCGTAAAATTGCCGATTCCGCACCCCACCTCGATCACCCTGCGGCCCAGGTGGGTCCGCACCAGCCGGCTCTGCCAGGCAAAATAATTCTTCGCCCGGGTCATCCGCAACTGGTCGGCAACCGTATATTCCGCGTCTTCCACTGCCGGTCCCGTCAGACGATTTCCGTCATGATGCCCAACAGGTAGTCGCGGTTCAGGCTTCCGGAGCGATACGTGCGGGCGTCGAAGTACCGCCATTGGTTATGGTCTTTTTCAACAGTGTAGAAAATGAGCTGCTCTTCGATGAGCACCTGGTCCAGCATCGCCTGGTTGAACGCTCGGACGGAACCGGAGAGGGTGTAGGGAATGCGGAAATCCTCTGTGGAAAGCAGCTCCGGCGTAGATTCGAATTCGATTTGCAGGATGCGCCCGCGGACGTGGATCTGGATCAGGTTGACGCCGCCGTCGCGGAATGCCTCGGGCGGAAAGGCCAGGGGATCGAGGATCACGACCGGATGCGCCAAAACCTGGTTGAGGGCGGCGACGAACTCCGCGCATTCGGCGAACAACTGCGCTGCGGCCTGGCGGCGCAGTCCGGCGATCTCGCTCGCCTGCCGCATCGCCAACTCGTCCTTTTCCGCCAGTGAGTCGATCGTCTTGGCCAGACGTAACAGGCGGGCGGGGAACGTCTTAGAGTCGTTCACGCTTTCAGGATACTGTAGCGCAGCTCACGGATCGCGGCGCGGTCTGCCTTCGAGATCGCTTGGATCGAGAAGATCGAGAAGGTCCAGGCGGAGGACGTGGAGAATCAGGTCGGCGGAGTCCATCGAAAGGGAGCGTTTGTGGCAGAGGACATTATGGATGTGAGGTTGGGAAAGCCCGGTCATGCGGGCAAGGCGGCGCTCCGTCAGTTCTCCGCAGCGGACCAGTTCACGGATGCGATTCACCAGGCGCTGCTCGAATTCCAGGAAGTCCACCTGTGCTTTACCCTATTTCTGCCAGCTATAGAGCGTAATGGAACCCTGAAAGGAATACCGGAAAATCCCCTATATTTACTTTTGAGAGTTCACTAAAGGATCCTCTCCTAAGTTTATGAAAAAGGGGTCGTTGTAATGTGCGATTACGTACTGTTGGTTTGGTACCCTCTAAAACTTCCGATTTAGTTCATTTGACATTCCCAAGGCCGGCGTTACATTCGGGCAGTAGTACTAAGGCGAATGGCCCAGATGCCGTCCGCCAGGAGGAAACGGGAAATGCAGTGGAATCGATCGAGCGCGATTGGCCTGGCTCTGGCTTCTTGTAAGCATTGCGGAGGACACGGCATGCGCGAACTCCGCCGTGGTGCGGACAAGCCGTGCTCTTGCATATTTCGGGCGATCTTCAAGCTCTGCTACAGCCGGTTTTGCGAATTCGCCGCGGCGGAAGAACAGCCCGGATCGGTCTCGCTGGATTCGGCGCACGGGCCGTCCGGCTATCGGTCATACTCATTCAAGCGACAGGAATACGTGGCTGATTTCTGTCTGGCGGCCCGGCGGGCGCTCACGGAGCCGGAATATAAACTCTTCCGTTATACCTTTCTCCTGGGAGCGGACTCCCAACTATGCTGCCGCTACCTGGGGATGGAGCGGGGATACTACTTCCATGCGGTCTACCGGCTGGAGGCCAAGCTGGGGCGGTATTTTGCGGAAATCGAGCCTTACCCACTGTATCCGGTTGACGAATACATGGGTGGGACGGTGCGATCGGCGCGCATCGTTATGCAATCCGAACTCGAACCGCGGCGGCGCAGGCGCGAGCGGCTGCCCATGACGGCCTAAGGTGCACGCCCGGGTACAATGGGGACGGCATGGATCCCCTGACGCACACGGCTACCGGACTGTTTCTCGGCCGGGCGGGCCTGAATCGGTGGACGCCGCTGGCGACTCCGATCCTGCTGCTGGCCGCCAACGCTCCGGATGTGGACATCGTGGCGGCCACAGGCGGCCCTTTGGCGTACCTCCATTACCACCGGCACCTTACGCACGCGCTGGCCGCCATGCCCGTACTGGCGGTGCTGGTGGTTGGTCTGGTGCGGTTGGCGGCGCGCAAGCCGGTGCGCTGGCCCGCGGCGTTCGCCGTCGCGCTGATCGCCGTGGGCTCGCACCTGCTGCTCGATTTGACGAACGCGTATGGGGTCCGGCTGCTGCTGCCATTCTCGCCGAGGTGGTTCGAGTGGGACCTGACCAGTGTGGTGGATCTATGGATCTGGGCGATCATCCTGCTGGCGGTCGCCGGGCCGGTGGTCGGCCGGCTGGTGGGAGCCGAGATCAGCTCCGGCACCATCCGCCCGCGGAGCCACGGTCGCGGATTCGCCATTTTCGCGCTGGTCTTCCTGTTCTTCTACAACGGCGGCCGTGCGGTGCTGCACCAGCGCGCCGTGGAGGTGGCCAACGCACGTCTTTACCGCGGCCGCCCCGCCCAACGCCTTGTTGCTCTTCCCAATGCGGCCAACCCCTGGCGATGGCGGGCCGTGGCGGAGACGGGGGATTTCTACGCCGTGGCAGATGTGAACCTGCTGGGAGAGTTCGATCCCACCGAAGCAGCCATTTTTCAGAAGCCGGATCCGGATCCGGCGATGGACGCGGCGCGGCAGACCGAAACCTTCCGCGAATTTTTGCGGTTTTCGCAATTCCCGCTATGGCGAACGTCGCCTGCCTCCGAACCGGAAGACGCCCGGCTGGTGGAAGTGATGGACATGCGCTTCGGCAGTCCGCTCGA
>DATJMP010000293.1:0-7677 GCA_035508655.1 Bryobacteraceae bacterium | reverse complement strand
GGCCGCCAAATTCGGCGAGGCTCAGGTCAAGATCTGGCGCCGCAGCTACGATATCCAGCCGCCCGCGCTGGAGCCCGATGACGAGCGCTTCCCCGGCCGCGACCCCCGCTACGCCGGACTGAGCCCCGCGGATCTGCCGTTCACCGAGTGCCTTAAGGATACGGTCGCGCGCTTCCTCCCCTACTGGCACGGAACTATCGCCCCAGCGGTTCAGTCCGGCCGCAAGGTGCTGGTGGCCGCCCACGGCAACAGCCTCCGCGCGCTGGTCAAATACCTTGACGGAATTTCGGACCACGACATTGTGGAGTTGAACATTCCCACCGGCATGCCGCTGGTCTACGAGTTAGACAGCAACCTGAAACCGCTCAACCGCTACTACCTCGGCGATCCCGAAAAAGTCAAAGCCGCCATGGACGCCGTGGCCGCCCAAGGCAAGAAGAAGTAGTTATTTTGACGCGGAGACGCGGAGAGGCCGAAGGGATTTCAACCTCCCTGTTCGGCCTCGCCTCCGTGGGCTCACCGGGTAACGGCGTTGGTTTAGCCGGCCGATATCGGACCTGCGCCAGATTCCATGGTTGCCTTCGACAGCCATTCGAGCCTTCGCGGTGAGAAGCCGAGCTTCCGTTTCGCCAGGTCATTTCGCGCGCCGCGCAGCCGTGTCGCATAGTAGATGCCGTCCGGCCCCACTTGAGCCTGCTGCTCGGTGACATGCGGCGGCGGCGGTGCATCCACAAATCGCGCAAAAGCAGGTAGCCAGACGCGCATCTCCAACGGATCGTCGTCCACAATGTTGTAGACGCCGGGCTCGCTTTCGAGTGCAGCCACGGTTGCTGCCGCGGCATCCTCCACGTGGATGAACGAATAAACGGCAGCGCCCGAGCCGATGACCGGGTACTTTTGTTCCCGGACCTGCCGCGTTACGCTTCCGGTCTCAGGATCGTGATAGGTTCCGGGCCCGTAAAAGAATCCGTAGCGCAAGGCCACTCCCTCCATTTCTCGCGAGCCCAGCACTCGTTTTTCGATTTGCAGGTAAGTTTGGACATTCCCGGAAATTCCAGACGGCGCATTCACAGCCAGCAAATCCGCTTCGGACGCAAGCCCGGCGCCCGGTCCGTAGAAGAATCCGGTGGACTGCACGAGATAACGCTTCGCGCCTGCGGTCCGCGCCGCATCGTACACGTTTTGCCCGCCTTCGAGCCGCAGCTTGCGATCTCGCTCCGCGGCTGCGCGCATCGCCTCGGGCGTGTAATCTCTTGGAAGCGAAGTGAGCTCTTCGATCACCGCGTCAGGCCGCACTCGCCCGATAGCCGCGTTGAGAGCTCCAGAATCGAAAGCATTGACTACCACACCGTCGGCGCCGTGTTCCTGGAGCACTCTCAGACCACGCTCGGAACTCGTCATTCCGACTACCTCATGCCTTGCAGCCACAAGGGCGGAAACCAGTGGCCGCCCGATCGCGCCGGTTGCCCCCGCCACGAATACCTTCATTTCCTTCCCTCCTGATTTCTCCATGCGATTCGCGAGGACCGCATTTATGCCGCCTTTGGGGCTTGTTTGGCATCGCGAATCAGCCAGTCTTCGAAACGCGTATTGCCGAGTTGCGCGTCTTTGCCGGGAACCAGCGTCCTCTCGCTCACCTGAATACCGTAGTAGCGCGCGTGCGGGTCTGAGATTACCGCGCGGGGATCCTTGCGCGCAGCCAGGTCCCGCCGGACGAGTTCATCCATACGAAACTGTTCCGGTCCCCCGATTTCAATAATGCCATTCACGGGCGGGTTCATTGCGATTCCGGCTAGTGCACTGGCTACATCATCGGCCGCCATAGGTTGGAAGAGCACCGGAGGCAGGCGCACTTTGTCGCCCTCCATGGAAAGATCGGCGATCTTCTTAACGAATTCAAAGAACTGCGTCGCACGCACGATTGAGTACGGAATGGAGGAGGCTTTGATCAGGTTCTCCTGAGCGAGCTTTGCGCGGAAGAAGCCGCTTTCGAGCATACGTTCCGTTCCTACGACCGACAACGCAACGTGATGTCGCACGCCCGCGGCCGCTCCGTATGCGAGCAGGTTACGGGTTGATGTCTCGAAGAACTGCATCACTGCCGCATCCTCCCAGGAAGGGGAGTTTGTCACATCGATGGCCACGGAGGCTCCCTTCAGCGCATCCGCGAGTCCCTCGCCCGTAAGACTGTTGACGCCGGTACGGGGCGCCGCGGCTACCGCTTCCTGCCCATGCTCACGAAGCTTCTTGACAAGCCTCGATCCGATGAGTCCGGTACCGCCAATTACAACGATTTTCATGATGATCCTTCCTTCGGGCCTCAATCCAATCCTCGATGCACTTCGCTCACCAACGCGAGTGATGAGCGCAAGGAAGGGAACGTATTTTCAGACTGGAGCCTTTGTCGACGGCCCTATCAGGTGAACGTCACCACCGCCGCTGCTACCGGCCGTTCGCCTACCGGCAGGATCGTGAACACCGGGCGCGGCTGGTAGCGGCCGATCGGGTCGGTGTTCGCCAGCGTGTTCAGCCGGATCACCGCAACGTCGCCCGATTTTTCGTTCAGCACCAGCGCGTATTGATCCTGCTTCGGCCGCAGCGGCGTCAGCACAATCGTCCCCGGTCCCTCGCCCACCTCCACCGTCGCCACCAGGTTGCCGTTATTCCCGAAATCCAGCACCGTCACGCTGTTCGAGTCCGGATTCGAAACCATCAGGTATTCCGGGCTCTCCGTCACGGCCATGGCCGCCGGCGCGTGTCCCGCCAGAAACGTCTCACCGATTTCGGTTTCATACGGGTACACCACCACCACCGCGTCGGCGCCCGCCCCGCTCACGAACACCTGTCCGCCATCTGAATTCACGGAAAAATATTGCGGCTCGATGGGCAGCGGCAGCCGCACCACCAGTTTTGCCGCCGCCACGTCGAAGATGCTGAGCGCTCGCGCGGTCCGGCTCGCCACGAGCACCTGCCGGCCGTCTTTGCGGAATCGCACGGCATCCGGTTCGTCGGAGCAGGGAATCGCCCGCACCGTGCCGGTAGGCAGCGATGCCAGCACCAGCGACCGGTCCTGCGCGCAGGCGATGGCCGCCGTGCCCGTGTCGTTCAGGTCGAAGGCTGCCGGCACCGGGCAGCGGATGTGCCGGGCCGGTTCGAGCGAATCGAGTGGAATCTGTTGCAGCCCTGGCGGATCGCTCGTCAGCACCCACAACGACTCGCCGGAAGGCGCAAGCTGCATCGCCACCGCCGCGTTGCCCGCCCGCCGCCGTCCCGTCACTGCCAGTTGTACCGCGTCCACTTCCAACACCGTCCCCGTTTCCGGTTCGAGCACGTACACCTTCGGCTGGCGCGGATGCGCGACTACTGCGGTCGGCGCGGCATCCAGCCGGATCTGCCGCCGTACGCGGAAGCGGGTCAGGTCGATTACCGTGAGGGTGCGGCTATCCTGGTTGGCCACGAAGCAAAGACCGCGGAAGCCGGTTGCTTTCCGGTGCCCGCAGCCCATCGCTGCCGCCGTGCCCAGCAGCAGGGCGCGGCGCGAAATTGCGGGCCGGAACGCGGACGAAGCACTCACCCGCTTATTGTAGCGAAGTAGTAATTGGATCTTCGATCGAGTCGCCCGCCGGCCGCGGCGGCATTCTGCGGTCCGCCGACCACGCCCTCAGCGAATCGATCCCGATCCGTAATGCGTCCGCGCTGCGCCAGAAAATGTTGTCCCGCAGGAAATGGTTGCGGGCGGTCAGGGTGGCCCGGCGGATGCATCGCACCACCAGCGGCGGGGGCGGTCCCGCATTATCCTCGGTTAGGGAAAGCCGCGGGTCGCTGCAGGAATTCAGAAACACCACCGCCACCCGCCCGTCGCTCTGGATCCCGCGGCGGTAGTCCGGCAGTTCCGCCAGCCGCCCCCGGTCCACGTACTGCACCGAATCCACGCAGCCCGTGTACACCAGGTCGCGCACCACCCGGTCCCGCTCCTGGTCCACGTTCACATCGATCCGGTGCGTAAACCCGAACGGCCGCAAACCGAACCCGGTCGCGATATCCCGCGTCGCCGCCGAGGCCCAGACGGTCTGGTCTTCCCATTGCGAGCCTTCGCGCCGCCAGATGCGCAGGTGATCGCGCTTCTCGAAAGTGTCCAGCGTCTTTTGCAGGCTGAAATCCGGCTCGGCGCCGCTCAGCAGCAGCGTCCGCATCGGCGCGTTCGGATCCGGGTTGTTCTCGGCGATGGCGCGGATCACCTTCCACCGCGCTGCCGTGCTGTGCGCCACGGACCCCGTCCAGCCCGCCGCCGCGAATGCCGCCATCATCCGGTCCTCGCCGCCGATGTACACCAGCGTCACCGGGTCCTGCGACTTCCGCCCGGAATAACTCCACGCCGGAATGCTCTCCACCATCGCCCGCAGTTCCGCCGCAGTTGCTGGCGCAGGCGGTTCTCCCACCGGGCAGGCCGAGATCCTTCCCATCGCCTCCGGGAATTTCACCGCCACTTCGATTTCCGTTCCCGTGCCGTAATCGATTTCCGGCTCGGGGAAGTGCACGAGTGCCGTTTCCACCGCAAACAACGGCAGGAGCGCCAGCGGATGGCCCAGCGCCGCCAGCACCAGCCGCTGCCCGGCTCGGTTGGAAAGCGAAGCCGTTGCGCGAATCCCGTGGATGTGCCCATGCTTGTCCACGCGCTCCCGCGCATTTTCGATATCCACCAGCCGCGCCTCCACCGGGAACTCCCGACCGTCCGGCAGACGCAGATCCCGGAAGTCAAGCTGCATGCCGGCGCTCTCGTGGATCAGCCCCATCCCGACCTTGTGCACATGGCTGGCTGCACCCTCCAGCGTCATCCCGTCCGCCAGCTCGCTGCCGTCCGCACCGCACATAGGCGTCGTGATTTGTGCCCGGATTTCCGTTCCGGATTGTGTGTGGTAGGAGGAGACGGGAGAGAGCAGCCGGGCGTCGACAGTCTGAGCGCCCGCGTCTGCCACTATGAGCAGAACAGGCCACAAACAGTGCGTCACCACACGGCGCATTAGTTCCCGAGTATAGCCGAACCTCACTGGCCTGTCACGTGGAAAACATAGTAAATATGCGGGAAAAGTAGGGGATAGGGGGGCTAATTAGAGGGTGGGCATCCGAATCACGCCGTGCCGGAGCGCTACACGCCCCGGCGTACCGCTCTCCCGGCAGGCACAGCCTTACGCCACGGACTGACTTTCGCGGAAGCGGCCATCTTTCGCGCTTTCAGCCGGTTATCCCGCGATTTCCGAGGCCCGCGCCAGCTTCGCGCCGCCTTCGCAAGCCTCCTCGAGCGCCCGGTTGCCGTCTTGAGCCCGCAGGGTTTCCACGGCGTCCGTCACCACCGTCACGGCCTTGCCCATCCGCAGCAGTCCGCGCACCGCGTGCAGCACGCAGACTTCCGTGACCACGCCGTACACTACGCACCGCTCCGCCTCCAGCCGCTCCACCACCCGCGCGAAATTCGGCGCCTGAAAGGCATCCACGCTCTGCTTCTCCACGATGATCTGACGCGCTCCCTCGATCGTCCATTCGCCCGCCCGGTTCGGCACCACCATGGGCCTTGCCACCAGAGTCGCTTCCGCTTTCCGCTGCCCCAGCGTGCCGGCCACGCAATGGTGCGGCCAGGTCCGGAATTCGGAATCGTTCTCCGCATGCGCATCCGCGGTCGAGATCACCGGAACGCCGTGCGCCGCCGCCCACCGGTTCAGCCGCCCCACCACCGGCAGAATTCGCTCCGCCCGCGGCACATACAGCGCCCCCGCCGGAAAAACGAAATCCAGTTGGGTATCGACGTCGATGAATACGGTGGTCATCACAGTGCAGAAGTCAGAAGTCGGAAGTCAGAATCAGAATTCAGGAGGGCCGTCAACTGCTCCTGTCTTCTCACTCCTGTCTTCCCGCGTTCCGTCACCTTCCCATCAGATTCTGCTCGGTCCGCGCCATCAGCTCGCGCAGTTCCCGGCTGTAAATAACGTTGCGCGGTTCGGCCGGCTCCAGCCCCCGCAGCGCCGGCGCCAGGCGCGCGATCGATTCGGCCGCCCGCGCGCGTGCCTTCTCCAGCCCCGGCAGCGGTTCCACCAACTTTCCGTCCAGAATTACCGGCCGTAGCAGCGCCTCGCCGGAGCCGCATTCGCCCGCCCGCGCAATCACGTCCCGCTCCGCCGCCCGGAACACCTGCTTCGCTCCCGGCACCGAAGTTTTGTCGTCGCTGTATTTTGCCGTGTATCGCTTGATCCCGTGGATGTCCAGTTCCACCAGCTTGTAGGTCCCGCTCATCGTCGGCGCATCCGCCGAGGTCGCCAGTTGCGTCCCCACGCCGAACGAATCGATCGGCGCGCCTTCCTTTACCAGCTCGCGGATCTTCCATTCATCCAGGTCGCCGCTGGCCATGATCTTGGCATCGCCGAGCCCCGCCTCGTCCAGAATCGTCCGGACCTGCCGCGAAAGGGAAGGGAAATCGCCGCTATCGATGCGCACGCCCCACAGTGGTCTCCCCACCTTCGCCGCGTGCTGCGCCCCCTTCACCGTATCGTACGTATCGATCAGTTGGATCGTGCTCTCGCCCAGGGCCCGCTGCAATTTGCGGAACGCCTCCTGCTCGCAAGCGAACGACATCACCCACGAGTGCGCCGCCGTCCCCATCACCGGAATTCCAAAGCGGAATCCCGTGAGCGTGTTGCTCGTCCCCGTGCACCCGCCGATGTACGCTGCCCGCGCGCCCAGCACCCCTGCTTCCGGGGTGTGCGCCCGCCGCGTTCCGAACTCCACCACCGGCCGTCCCGCCGCCTCCTCCACGCACCGCGCCGCCTTGGTTGCGATCATGCTCTGGAATCCGATCGTCGCCAGGAGATACGTCTCGGGTATCTGCGCTTCGATCATCGGCGCGCGCAGCGTCAGCACCGGCTCGCCAGGAAACACTGGCGTCCCTTCCGGCATCGCGAACAGGTCGCCCGTGAACCGTACCTCGCGCAGGTAGTCCCAAAACGCCGAAGGGGCTGTCCGGAACGCCGGCAGCCCCTCCAAATATTGGATTTCGTCTTCCGCGAATCCCAGGTTCAGCAGGTATTCCACCGCCTGCTCCAGTCCCGCGGTCAGAATGAAATTGCGATTGACAGGCAAGCGGCGGAAGGCCAACTCGAAGGTCGCCTTCTCTTCCGCTTTGCCGGCTTCGAAGTAGCCGGCCGCCATCGTCAGCTCGTATAGGTCGGTGAGGAGAGCGCGCATTGGAATAGCGGCCGGATACAGATACCCGCCGGCCGGGCCGGGCATGCCCGGCCCCTACTTCTTCTTCGTCTCCGGCGGAGCCGGCTTCACATCCTTGGCAGCGGCCTGCAAATCGGTAACGGATTTGCCGTCCACCTGATAGATGCTCGGCTCGTTCTCGCGTTGCGCGAAATAATTGTCGCCCTGCTTGCGGATGGTTACCTTCTCTACCCGCTTGCCGCTGTTCGATGTCACTGTAGCCGTGAACACCGCGTCGCCCGCCGGCGTTCCGGCAAACTTGGTGGCGCTCAAATCCCGCAGCTTGTCGATCAGGTTCTGCACGGTGGAGTTGTCCATGGCCTTACCGCCGGCCATCCACTTGTCGCCGCTCTTGTCGTACACCGCGCCCGGCAATTCCACCTTGCCCGGATCGCTGAACCCGAAATCGAACAGCTTCTTGTTGCG
>DATJMP010000292.1:0-12741 GCA_035508655.1 Bryobacteraceae bacterium | reverse complement strand
CTCCACGGCGGCCGGAGCTTCCAGTTTGAGGCGAAGGCAGAGTTCGTCGGTGGCGAGGCCGCGCACGGCGAGGCGTGTAGCCAGGCCGCCCAAGAGGCGCGCCAGCAGGAATGCCAGCGGCTCGAGCAGCTCCAGCGGATATTCGAGTTCAATTTCGTCTTCGAAACGGAGCGGGTCCTCAAGGGGGATGAGCTTCCGTTCCACCTCGCCGCGGGCCAGTTCGCGGAGCTGTAAACCTACCGGTCCGAGGCGTTCGGCGATGCCGAGCGGCGGCAGCGCGGCCAGGTCCCGGAAGCGGCGGATGCCCCAGCGGTCGAGGGTTTCGAGTACCTCGCTCAGATTCTCGGGCGAGCTTCGCTCGCCTGGGCAGGCCAGGAGGCCTACCCCACGGAGGGGCAGGCGGCCGAGGAACTTGGCTTCATCGCCTTGCGGGATGATGCTGATGCCGGAGAAACCATGAGCGGCGCAGATGGCGGCATCGGGATTCATGGCCAGGGCCAGGCTGGCTTTCACCTGTAATTCCGCGGCGCGGCGGACGATGGCATTGGCGATTTCCTGGGGCAAGCCGAAGAGGCGATCGAGGCCGGAGACATCGAAGGTGACGGTGTCTTCGGCCGTACGCTCGACCATGGGAGAGAACTCGAAGGCGAGTGCGGTCAGATTGCCCTGGCCATGAAGACAGGCGAACATGCGTGGCTCTCCGGTAATCCAGCTCGACCGTGCTTTGCGAGCACAGAAAAAGACTTGTGCGCCAGAGGCGCGAAGCTGCCCTGCCAAGGGCTTCTTTCCATTGCGATGGCGCGTACGCGGAAGCCGCGGAAGAGGCGGCCGGGGTTCGTGCCGGACCACTCAGAGCGTTCGCGCCGGCATTCGAGCTGAAGCGAGGCACAGGTTTTGGCGTTGGATTGGCGCGCGACCGAAAGCAGGACAGTGGGCGTGTGCTCGACAGCGCGGCGCAGGCGAAACCAGGAGGTGAGGGAGATGCGGCGGGCGGTTTCGGGCGGGACGCCGCCGAGGTCGAGGGCCACTACGCCGAAGCCGCCACCCTGCACGAGGAGGTCGGCGGCTTTTAGGGCATGTTCGGCATTACACCCCAGCAAACCACAACCCGGTTTGCTGGGGACCCCGGCATTGTGGTCGCAGGCGATCCAGATCAGGCGGTCGAGGTGAACACCGGCGGCAGCGGCGGAAGTGGGGTCGAAGGCGTTCTCGGCATCCACCAAAGCGCAGATTTCCCCGCGAGAGGTAGCGGCAGCGAGGATGGAAAGGAGCAGGGTGGTGCGGCCGCTGGAAGCGGGGCCGAAAATTTCCGTAAGGCAGCCGCGGGGAAGCTCGATTCCGGCTATTCCGGCCGGGACGCGTTCCGGTTCGGGTGGGGCTTGCCAAGTCAGTCCGAATTCGTGCCGGAGGGCCGTGGCTATATTCGCCATTTATTCGCCTTCACTTCATTTTTGCAGAACAGGGGCGGCGTGCGCAAGAAGTGCTGCGGATCCACACAGATTAATCAAAATATAAGGCCACCGATGGTCGCAGATGAACACAGATTTAAAAGGATTTATCTGTGTCCATCGGTGGTTGAATTGTCTTCAGATCCGGTGGAAAGCCTTTAGAATCTCGCGGGTGGAGTAGTGGAGGGCGATGGGGCGGCCGTGGGGGCAGCTCATGGGGCAATCGGTTTCGGCGAGAGTGCGCAGGAGCCAATCCATTTTGGCGGCGTCGAGGCGGGTATTGATTTTGATGGCGGCGCGACAGGCGATGGAGGCGCAGACGCCGCGGCGGAAATCGTCGAGAGAGGCGCCGCGCAGCTCGCGCTCGGCGATCTCCAAAATTTCGAAGAGGATGCGCTCCACCTCGGGAGCGGCCACGGCGGCGGGAGCGGCTTTGATGGCGAGGGTGCGATTACCGAAGGGCTCGGTTTCGAATCCGGAAGCGTGCAGCTCATCGGCGATGCGGGCGTAGTCGATCTGCTGCTCGGGCGTGAGCTGCACAATGAGCGGCATCAACAGGCGTTGCGATTCCACCCGGCCGGCGACGCGCTGCCGCATCACCTGCTCGAAAAGGATGCGCTCGTGAGCGACGTGCTGATCGATGATCCAGAGACCGTCGCGGCCGGCGGCGATGATGAAGCTCTCGTGGATCTGGCCGAGGGGGCGGAGGTCCGAAAGCACGGAAAGGGACATCTCTGGCGGCGGAATGGCTTCAGGCGGAAATGAGCCGTGGCCGTCGGGCAGGCTGACGAGCCGGGGGGGCGAAGGAGCGGATACGACTTCAATCGCCGGAGCACTGAAATCGAGGCGTGGCATTGGCGCGGCACTGGGACGGAGCTGGAAGGGAGGAAGATCCTTCGCCACCAAAGCGGGCGTGACGGCCTCCATGGCCGCGGCGGCGGCCTCGTTTTCGATCATCTGCGTGAATTCGGAATAGGGGAGGCGGGCGGCGGGCTGTGTGCCCGGAATCTCCGGGATGCGCGCGCCGGGGGAAAACGAGGGGGCGGGGCGCGATTCCATCAGGCGTTCGCGCAAGGTGTCGCGGACGAAATCGTGGACAAAGGAGCCGTGGCGGAAGCGGACCTCGGTCTTGGAGGGGTGCACGTTGACGTCAACCTCTTCGGCGTCGCATTCGAGAAAGAGTAAGGCGAAAGGATATGCCGCGGGCGGCATCAGGTTGTGATAAGCCGAGGCAAGCGCGTGGAGGAGCAGGCGGTCTCGGATGAGGCGGCCATTGACGAAGATGTAGATGGAATTGCGGTTGGACTTCTGTACCTGCGGCCGGGAGAAAAAGCCGGAAAGCGAGAACTGCCGTGCCGGCTTCTCATCTTCATCGGGCGCCAGGCGCAGCTCGGCGCGGCGCACGCCGATTTCGACCAGATCTTCGAGCGCCTGTGAGCCGAAGACCTGGTAGACGCGCTCGCGCAGCGCCGATACCGGCGTGACGTGGAGGAGCTCGGAAGCGCCGCTGGTGAGGAGGAAGGTTTTGTCCGGATGGGCCAGGCTGTAGTGCGTAACGAGCGAGGCGATATGGGCAAGCTCGGTCTGCTCGGTGCGGAGAAACTTGCGGCGCGCGGGGACGTTATAGAAAAGGTCGCGGACGGTGATGGCCGTGCCTCCGCCGAGAGCGGCTTCCTCGCAGCGCAGCATCTTGCCCCCGGCAATTTCGATGCAGGTGCCGGTGGTCTCCTCCTGGGAGCGCGTTTCGAGGAGCAGGCGCGAGACGGAGGCGATGGAGGGCAGGGCCTCGCCGCGGAAGCCGAGCGTTGCGATGGAGAGCAGGTCCTTGACGTCGCGGAGCTTGCTGGTGGCGTGGCGCTCAAAGGCAAGGAGGGCGTCGTCCCGCAGCATGCCGCAGCCGTCATCGACGATGCGGATGAGGCGGCGGCCGCCGGATTCGATTTCGATGCGCAAGTCGGTGGCGCCGGCATCCAGCGAGTTTTCGAGCAGCTCCTTGACCACGGAAGCCGGCCGCTCCACTACTTCTCCCGCCGCGATCTTGTTGGCAACCTGATCGGGGAGAATGCGGATGCGGCCCATGAAGTAAAGGTAGCACTTGGGGGGTTGGGGTTTAGGGCTCTCGGACCGTTCCCTGTCTCCAATCCGCAACACCGGGCCGCTAACTTTTCGCAATCTTGCGCGCGGGCGCGATTCAGCTGATGCTCAAGGCCATGGATGCCCTGGTGCTCGGTCCTGCATTAGCCGGCGCTTTTCTGGTGAGTCTCTACACGGGGAAACTCGCCTTGCGCCTGTTGATGGGACGCATCCTGCGCCAGCGCGCCGCGCGCTAAACGCCGTCCTGTCCGGACAATGCCCTGTGTTAACCTGAAATTTCACGTGTGCCGGCGCGTGTCAGCGAAGCCCTCGTTTTACGGACTTATCCGTTCCAGGAAGCGGACCTTGTTGTCAGTTTTCTGGCGCGGGACCGGGGGAAATTGCGGGGTGTAGCGAAGCGGGCACGGCGTCCCAAGAGTGCTTTCGGGGCGGGGCTGGAGCGGTTATCGCACGTGCGGATGTCGTATTTCGAGCGCGAGACGCGCGAACTGGTGAGCCTGGATTCCTGCGAGCTGATTCGCTCGCAATTCGACCTGGTTACGGATTTCCAGGGCGCGGTTGCGCTGGATTATTTTGCGGAGATCGCAGACCAGCTTCTTCCCCCGGCCGAGCCGAACGAGAGATTTTTCCGCCTGCTCCTGGCGGTGCTGGATTCGGTGCGGGAGGGTGGAACGGCGGCCGTGCCGCGGGCGGTGAATTACTTTTCGCTGTGGGCGGTGCGGCTTTCGGGCTGGCTGCCGGATTTGCACGTCTGCCTGGGCTGCGGCAGCGTGCTGGACGACCCGGAGCAGCCGGAACGGGCGTTTTTCACCCGCGGCCAGGCAGGTCTTGCCTGTGCAGAATGCCGTCGCGCGCTGGGCGGCGGGAATAGTTGGGAACTGAGCGCCGAATCGCGTGCACTGGCGGCGGAAATGCTGCGCCGACCGGTGGGCCAGATCCCAGCAGCGGCGGCAGCCACGGATTTGCGCCGCTTCCTGGTGCAGCAGATCGAGTCGCATGTGGAACGGAAACTGATTACGGCGCCCCTGTTGGAAACCTGATGCCATCCTTTCAAGACATCATCTTCAAATTGAAACAATATTGGGCGGAGCGGGGCTGCATCATCCAGGAGCCTTACGACGTGGAGGTAGGCGCGGGCACGATGTGTCCGGAGACGTTCCTGCGCGTGCTCGGGCCGCAGCCCTACCGAGTGGCGTACGTGCAGCCGAGCCGGCGGCCGGCGGACGGGCGCTACGGCGACAACCCCAACCGCCTCTACAAGCATTCGCAGCTCCAGGTGATCCTGAAGCCTTCGCCCGCCGACGTCATCGAGCAGTACCTGGGCAGCCTGGAGGCGATCGGGATCGACCTGCGCGTCCACGACATCAAGTTCGAGGAAGACAACTGGGAAGCGCCGACGCTGGGGGCTTGGGGCATCGGCTGGCAGGTGATGCTGGACGGGCTGGAGATTACCCAGTTCACCTATTTCCAGCAGTGTGGCGGCATCGACCTGGACGTGGTGCCGGCCGAGCTGACGTACGGACTGGAGCGGCTGACGGCATTTCTGCAAGTGAAAGATAGCGTTTACGATATCGACTGGACCCCGCCCTTGGCAGGGCAGCATTGCGCCTCCGGCGCAGAAACCGGGCATGAGCAGCAGCCGGCAGGGTCAACTGGTGCTGGCGAAGGGGGTTTCACCTATCGCCAAGTGCGGTACCTGGACGAATTGCAGTATTCGGTCTACAACTTCGAGATGGCGGACATCCCGACGCTGTGGAAGCTGTTCGACCTGCACGAGGGCGAAGCGTCGCGGCTGTTGAAGCTTTATGACCCCAAAGCGCCGGACAAGCAGCGGTTTCCGCTGCTGCCAGCCTACGACCAGGTACTGAAGTGCTCCAACCTATTTAATACGTTGGATGCCCGGGCGGCTATCAGCGTCACCGAGCGGGTGGGCGTAATCCAGCGGGTACGCAAGCTGGCCGTGGGCGTGGCGCAGGCATGGGCGGATCAGCAACTGGCCCAGCCGGTCGAGCCGCCGGCGGAGGAGGTGGTGTCACGGTGAACTTGCCTTTTCTGCTGGAAATCGGAACCGAGGAAATCCCGGATTGGATGATCCCAGGTGCGCTCGAGAACCTGCGGCTGCTGTTCGAGAAGCTGGAGATCCCGCATGAGACCGTGACGCTGGATGCGACGCCGCGCCGCCTGGTGATGCGCGCGGAGGGCCTACCGGTGCGGCAGGCGGACCGGGAGGAGCGCGTGCAGGGACCGGCGAAATCCGCTCCGCCGCAGGCGGTGGCGGGATTCGCGCGCAAGCAGGGCACGAAGCCGGAAGATCTGGCGGTCGAGACCACGGCCAAGGGCGAGTACTACGTTTTCATCAAGAAGGTGGAGGGGCGGCGTACCAAGGACATCCTGGCGGAAGGGCTGCCCGGCGTCGTGCTCCAGCTCTATTTTCCGAAGACGATGTACTGGACCGGCAAGGGCGGCCCGCGATTCATCCGGCCCATCCGCTGGCTGGTGGCGCTGCTGGGCGATGAGATCGTTCCGTTCGAGATTGCCGGCGTGCGGTCGGGGGCACTGACGAGCGGCCACCGGCGGCTGGGCGCGGGCGAGATCGTGGTGACCACGGCCGATTACGAGCAGAGGCTGCGCGACCATTATGTGATCCTTTCGGCCGAGGAACGGCGCAACAAGATTGTGAACGAGCTGGCGGGCGTGCGTTTCAAGCCGGATGCGGCGCTGCTCGATACGCTGGTTTATCTGACCGAATATCCCGCGCCCATCACCGGCTCCTTCGATGCACAGTTCCTGGAGCTGCCGGAAGAGGTGCTGATCACGGTGATGCGGCACCACCAGAAGTATTTCTCGGTGGAGGATGCGGAGGGGCGGCTGGCGCCGCAGTTCGTGGCGGTGATGAACATCCCGTCCGACCCGCATGGCTTCGTGCGGCGCGGCAACGAACGCGTTTTGCGCGCCCGCTTCAACGATGCGCGCTTCTTCTGGGAGACGGATCAGAAGAAGAAGCTGGCGGATCGCGTAGCCGACCTGGCGCACGTGACGTTCCAGGCAAAGCTTGGCAGCTACCTGGAAAAGACGGAGAGGATGAAAGCGCTGGCCCGTCAGTTGGGCGGCGGCCGGCATGCCGTACGCGCGGCGGAGCTTTCGAAATGCGACCTCACCACCGAACTGGTGAAAGAGTTCACGGAATTACAGGGCGTGGTGGGCGGGCTCTACGCGCGCGTGCAGGGGGAGCCGGAAGCGGTCTGGCAGGCGATTTACGACCATTACAAGCCGGAGAGCATGGAGGATTCGATCCCCCGCAACCGTACCGGGCAGATCATGGCGCTGGCGGACAAGCTGGACACGCTGAGAGGCTGCTTCGCGGTTGGTCTGATTCCCAGCGGCTCGCGCGATCCGTTCGCGCTGCGCCGGGCGGCACAGGGCGTAGTGAAGATTATCGTGGAAGGCAAGCTGGCGGAGGTGGATCTGGCGGATTACCTAGGGGCCGGGGAAGCCGCGCTTGCGGAGTTCCTCCAGGATCGGATCCGCTATTACTTCAAAGACATTCGCGGCTTTGCCTATGACGAAGTGAATGCGGCCATGGCGGCGGGCTGGAGCCGCCTCGTGGATCTGGAGACGCGGCTTTCGCGCGTGCAGATGCTGCGGCCGACGCCGGATTTCGAGCCGCTGGCGGCCAGCTTCAAACGCATTCGCAACATTCTGGAGCAGGCCAAATTCGACGAGGCGGGCGAGGTGGACGAATCGCTGCTGGAAGCCGGTCCCGAGCAGGCGCTGTACGACGAGTACCGGCACATTGCCGGGCAGCCGATCGAGAGCGTGATCTCGCGACTGCGGCCGAAGGTGGATTTGTTTTTCGACAAGGTTCTGGTAAACGCGCCGGATGCTCGCGTCCGGCGCAACCGATTGACGCTGCTCAATACACTCCGGGCAGAGTTTTCCAAGGTGGCGGATTTTTCGGAAATCGTTACCCATTCATAGGAGACACACAAAAGCATGAGCAAATTCGTTTACATGTTCGGCGGCGGCACGGCCGACGGCGACGGAACGATGAAAGATGCGCTGGGCGGCAAGGGAGCCGGCCTGGCGGAAATGAGCCGCGCCGGCGTGCCGGTTCCCCCCGGTTTTACCATCGTCACGGACGTTTGCAATGTTTTCTTCGACAACGACAAGAAAGTACCGGCCGAAGTCGATGAGGAAATCTGGCAGGCGCTGGCGAAGCTGGAAGGCCTGGCGGGAAAGAAACTCGGCGATGCCGCCGACCCGCTGCTGGTAAGCGTGCGGTCGGGCGCGAAGTTTTCGATGCCCGGCATGATGAACACCATTCTGAACCTGGGCCTGAACGACGAAACGGTGGAAGGGCTGGTGGCCAAGACCGGCAACCCGCGTTTCGCATACGATTCTTACCGCCGCTTTATCGGGATGTTCGGCGAAGTCGCCATGGGGATCGACATGGCGCTTTTCGACGAGGCCTTTGACGCCCGCAAGCACAAGGTGAAGGCGAAGCAGGACACCGATCTCAGCGCCGAAGACCTGAAGGCGATCATCGAGGAATACAAGAAGATCGTCAAGAAAACGACCAAGCGCGATTTCCCGCAGGACACCAGGGAGCAGCTCATCCTGTCGCGCAACGCCGTGTTCATGTCGTGGTGGGCGCCCAAGGCATCGTATTACCGGAAGATGGAAAAGATTTCGGACCGTCTGGGCACGGCCTGCAACATCCAGACGATGGTGTTCGGCAACATGGGCGAGACATCCTGCACGGGCGTGGGTTTCACCCGCGACCCCGGTTCGGGGGAGAAGGTCTTCTACGGCGAATTCCTGGTGAACGCGCAAGGGGAAGACGTGGTGGCGGGCATTCGCACGCCGCAGCCGATCAGCGAACTGGAAGCCTGGAATCAGGCCGTCTATCAGCAGCTTCGCGACATCACGGCAAACCTCGAAAAGCATTACAAGGACATGCAGGATTTCGAGTTCACCGTGCAGGAAGGCGTGCTCTACATGCTGCAGACCCGCAACGGCAAGCGCACGGGCCCGGCGGCGGTGAAGGTGGCCGTGGACATGGTGGCGGAAAAGCTGATCGATGAGAAGACCGCCGTTTTGCGCGTGGCGCCCTCACAGCTCGACCAGTTGCTGCACCCGGTGTTCGACGTGGCCAGCCTGCGCAAGCTGACTAAGCTCGCGACCGGCATCGATGCCTCGCCGGGAGCGGCGGTGGGACGGCTCGCGTTCAGTTCCGAAGACGCGGTGGAAATGTCGCTGCACGGGCCGGTGATCCTGATCCGCAAAGAGACGACTCCGGACGATATTCACGGCATGGACGCCGCCAAAGGCATCCTGACCGCGGTGGGCGGGAAGAGCTCGCACGCGGCGGTAGTAGCACGGGGCATGGGCGTGCCGTGCGTGGTGGGCTGCGGCGCGATCGCCATTAACGAGCGCTCCAAGACGGCCGTAGTGAAGATGGGGGACAAGCAGGTCACCATCAAGGAAGGCGACTGGGTGTCCATCAACGGCGCCACCGGCGAAGTCTACCAGGGGCAGGCGGCGACCCAGGATCCCGATCCCAATTCTCCGGTGTTCGCGCAATTCATGAAGATGGCCGATAAGTTCCGGGGCAGCTTCGGCGTGCGCGCCAATGCCGACATCCCGCGCGACGCCAAGGCGGCGCGCAACTTTGGCGCGGAAGGCATCGGGCTGTGCCGCACCGAGCACATGTTTTTTGCCGAAGACCGGCTGCCGCACGTGCAGGCCATGATCCTGAGCGAGACGGAAAAGGATCGCCGCAAGGCGCTGGCCAAGCTGCTCCCCATGCAGCGCAAGGATTTCGCCGGGCTGTTCGAAGCGATGGATGGCTTCCCGGTGGTGATCCGGACGCTTGATCCGCCGCTGCACGAGTTCGTGCCGAAGCGGGAAGAGCTGATGGTGGACATCGCCAAGCTGCCTTCTGCCGACCTTAAGACCAAGAAGGAAATGGTGGCGCGATACCGCAATTTCAGCGCGGAAGTGAGGAACCTGAAGACCCTGCTGCCGGAACTGCTGAAGCGGGTGGAAGCTCTGCACGAGTTCAACCCGATGCTTGGCCATCGTGGCTGCCGCCTCGGCATCACCTATCCCGAAATCACGGAGATGCAGGCGCGCGCTATCTTCGAAGCCGTCGTGCAGGTGGCGAAGAAGGGCAAAAAGGTAATTCCCGAAGTGATGATTCCGCTGATCGGCTCGGTACAGGAGCTGGAAAACCAGAAGGCGATCGTCAAGCGGGTGGCCGAGGAAGTTCTCGAGAAGGCCGGCATGAAGGGACAGAAGTACCTTATCGGCACCATGATCGAGATTCCGCGTGCGGCGCTGCTGGCGGATCAGGTGGCGCGTGAGGCCGAATTCTTCAGCTTCGGCACGAACGACCTCACCCAGACGACCTTCGGACTTTCCCGCGACGACTACACGAAGTTCTCCAAGGAATACGAGGAGAAGAAGCTGTTCAAGGCCGACCCGTTCGGCGTGCTCGACCAGGAAGGCGTGGGCATGCTGATCGAATGGGCGGTGAAGAAGGGCCGCGAGACCCGTCCCAACCTGGAAGTGGGCATCTGCGGCGAGCACGGCGGCGAGCCGAGCTCGGTGCAGTTCTGCTATCGCGTCGGAATGGACTACGTTTCCTGCTCTCCGTATCGCGTGCCGATCGCACGCCTGGCCGGGGCGCAAGCCGCCATTCAGGGCGACAAATCGGAAGCCATGCGGACGGCGTAAGCCCAATCGCAAGCCGAACCATGCGGGAGCCCCGTTCCAGCGGGGCTCCCGCTTTTTTTGGGTCTGACCCCGGCTTTCCTTTCTTGCCTGGCGTCCATAAAGAAGAGGAGCGCGGATCGCTTCTATCCGCCGCCCGTTATAATTTAGAGAACCATGTTCCGCTTTGCCGGTCTTGCCCTGTTTGCCGTACTGGCTTTCGCCCAACGGTCAGTCATGCCGCCGGAACCGGCGCCGCCGGAGGTCGACCAGGCCCTGCGCGCGCGCATCCAGGAGTTTTACGGCTATTTCGTCAAAGAGGAATATCGTAAAGCCGAAAAACTGATTGCCGAAGATTCGCAGGACTGGTTCTACGACCACAACAAGCCGCATTACCTCAGCTTCGAAGTCACGCGCATCGAGTATTCCAACCACTTTACGAAGGCCGACGTCCTGACGCTTTGCGAGCAGAACATCCTGATGGTCGGCTTCAGCGGGCCCATGAAGATTCCTACGCCGAGCACGTGGAAACTGGTCGACGGGCAGTGGTTTTGGTATATCGACCGGGAGGAAATCACCCACACGCCGTTCGGCGTGATTCCGGAACGCGGTTCGGACAAGCCTTCAGGGCCTCTTGGCAAACTGCCTGTGATTCCCGGTACGCCGGATTTTGCCATGAACCTGGTCAAGCCGGATACCAAGTTACTGGTGGTAAAGGCGGGGGATTCGGCCGACGCGACGGTGACCATTACCAACACTGCTCACGGTCCTGCCACGCTCACGATCGAAGGAAAGCCGCAGGGGGTGGAGGCCAAACTGAACCACGGACTGCTGAGCGCCGGCGAAAAGGCGGTGCTCTCCGTGCATGCCGCCGCGGATGCGAAGCCGGGCCGGATTCTAGTGCGGGTTCACGAAACCCAAGAGCTGATCCCGATCGAAGTCCGGTTTCAGTAATACAACCCCGCGGCTTTCACAAATCGGCGGATTCGAGCAGCCGGGTGACTTCCGCATGCAGACGCCGGGTTAAGTCTTCGCGATCGGACGGGCGCAGGCCGGCGGTGGGAATCGGGTCGGCGATGCGCAGCCGCACGCGGCCGGCGCGGATGTGGATGGAGTGCATCGGTAGCTTTTCGCGCATGCCGACGAGCGCCATGGGCACCACCGGGACGCCGGCCTTGATGGCAATGAAGGCCGCGCCTTCCTTGAAGTCGCGCAGGCCTTTGGGCGTGCGGCCGCCTTCAGGGAACAGCAGCACGGAAACGTTGCGCTGGGCGATGATGCGCGCGCCCTCGGTCATACTCTTTAGTGAATTGCGGGCATTGGAACGGTCCACGGGCAGGTGGCCGGCGCGCTTGAGGTGCGTGCCGAGAAAGGGAATTTTGTACAGGCCCTTTTTGGCGAAAAAGCGGAACTGAAACGGCAGCGCGGTGAGGATGGCGGGGATATCCATGTAGCTGGCGTGATTGGAGACGAAAACATAGGTGGCGCCGCGGTTGAGTTTTTTCAGACCCTCGACTTCCAGGCGGATGAAGCCGAAGGCGAGCAGGCTGCGGCCCCAAACGCGGGCGAGGCGATGCTGGGTGTTGCCGGAGCCATCGAACAGCGAGGCCAGGATGGAGAGCGTGCCGAGGACGACGGTAGAGAGCACGATCAGCGGGGTGGAGATGAAGAGCGAGCGGACGAAGCTCATGGCGCGCCTACCAGAATATCCCGCGCCTCGGCCACCAGAAACAGCGAGCCGGTGACGAAGACGACGTCTTCGGGCGGCACATCGGCCACCAGCGCCAGGGCTTCTTCAATGCCGGAGACGGCGCGCATGGAGGAGTGGTCGCAGGCGTGCATGATGGCCTCGGGCGCGAGAGCGCGCGCCTGGCGTGGGGCGGTGGCGATGACCTCGACGGCGTGGGGGAAGAGAATGCCGCCCACCTCCTCGACGGCCTTATCGCGCATGGCGCCGAAGATCAGGTGGACCCGGCGGCCGGAGTAGAAACGGGCGATGTAAGCGGCGAGGGCGCGGGCGCCGGCCGGGTTGTGGGCGCCATCGAGGACGATTTCCGGCCGCTCGTGCACCAGCTCCAGGCGGCCCGGCCAGCGTGCGGCGGCGATGCCGGCTTCGATGGCGGCGGGTGGAATGGCAAGGGCGTCGAGCGCCGCGGCGGCGGCGATGGCGTTCTCGACCTGGTGCCCGCCGGCAAGGGGACAGTGGATGCGAAGACGGCGCGGGCCGGTCAATTGAAACCGGCTGCCACGCGCGTCAAGCTCGAGATACTCGATGCTCCAATCCGCCGTCCGCGTAACGGGAATGCCAAGTGAGGCGGCGCGGTCTTCAAGCACACGAAGCGCTTCCGGACGCTGGCGCGCGAAAACGGCCGGAACGCCGCGTTTCAAAATGCCGGCTTTTTCTCCGGCGATGGCTTCGAGACTGCGGCCGAGGTAAGCTTCGTGGTCGAAATCGATCTGCGTAATTACGCAGAGCTCGGGCCGC
>DATJMP010000291.1:0-5539 GCA_035508655.1 Bryobacteraceae bacterium | reverse complement strand
TCAACGCGCCCTACCTTCAGCGCGGCACCTATTCGGTGACCGTAACCGCGAACGGCTTCAAGACGCAGCAGTTCACCAGCATCGAGTTGGCCGTGGACCAGACCGTGCGGCTGCCGGTCACTCTCCAACCCGGCGTGGTGGAGCAATCGGTCGATGTCACGGCCACCGCCCCACTGCTCGACAGCGTGACTTCGTCCCTCGGCCAGGTCATCGATAACACCAAAATCATCGACATGCCGCTGAACGGTCGTGATGTCTGGACGCTCGGCCTTCTCTCCGGCAACTCCGCGCCGGTAAAGGGCGTCGCCTCCAACCTGCCGTTCGTGGCCGGCGGCGGCCGCTTCCAGAACAACGATATTCTGCTCGACGGGATCGATAACAACACCACCGCCACCGCAGGCGGAATCGGCGTGGCCGGCATCAACTACACGCCTTCGGTCGACGCCATCGTCGAATTCAAAGTCAAGACCAACAATTACAGCGCCGAATTTGGCCGTTCCGCCGGCACTATCGTCAGCGCCACCACCAAGTCGGGTACCAACACCCTGGCCGGCGATTGCTGGGAGTTCCTGCGCAACGATTCGCTCGATTCAAACAACTTCTTCTCCAATGCCGCCGGCCAGCCCCGCGCTCCTTACAAGCAGAATCAGTTCGGCTGCACGCTGGGCGGTCCGGTCCTCATACCCAAGGTCTACAACGGTCGTAACAGGACCTTCTTCTTCACCGATTACGAGGGTCTGCGCCGGTCCACTTCGGCCTCCTCCACCATCGAAGATATTCCGCCGGCGGCGTTCCGCAGCGGTAATTTTTCCAGTCTCCCCAACACCATTTACGATCCGGCGTCCCGGCAGTTGGCCGCCAACGGCACGGTGGTGAGCACGCCCTTCCCCGGCAACACCATCCCGACCAGCCAACTGAATGCCGGCGCCGTCGCCACACTGAACCTGCTGCCGCTGCCGAATTTCGGCTCGGCGGGCGCGATCTCCCGGAACTATCTCTTCTCCGGCCGCCAGCCTTTCGATAGCGACCAGTACGATATCCGCATCGATCATCAGTTCAGCGAGAAGAACACCATGTTCGGCCGCATCTCCCGCGCCCAGCAGTCCAATACCAACCCCGGCAACTTTTCGGGCTTTCTCGGCGGCGGCACCGACGGCATCAACAACTCCGTCAGCGGCACCTTGAACGACGTCAACGTGTTCACCCCAAACGTGGTCAACGAAGCCCGCTTCGGCTACTCCCGCCACAACGGAAGCCAGGAGCCGCTGGGCCTCCAGGCGAGCGCGGCATTCGCGAACCAGAACGGCGTCGCCATGTATCCGTTCCCGGTGCTGGAGTACCCGGATCTGCTGTTCTCTTCCTCGGGACAGAATACGGGCGGGACCAACGAATTCACGGCTCTGGGCCCGTCTTCGCCGAATCTGAATATCGAAAACCTCTTTGAGGGCGCCGACGATCTTTCCTGGAACAAGGGCAGCCACTCCATCAAAATCGGCGCCGATGTCCGCCGCGACCGCTTCGACACGGTTTACGGCAACGGCCAAACCGTATTCGGCCCCATCTTTTCCTCCTCTTCCAACGCGCCCAACTCCGGCGCGCCGCTGGCCGATTTTCTCCTCGGCTATCCCGCCCAGTTGACAGGTACGCAGCTTCTCGATTGGGCCCGGCTCCGCGATCTCTATGTCGGCACGTACATCCAGGACGATTGGAAAATCAGCTCGCGCCTGACCGTCAACCTGGGTCTCCGCTATGAGCTCTACACCCAGCCCGTGGATGCCAAGAACAAGGGCTCGCTGTTCGACGCCGCCAACGGTCAATTCGTGCTCCCGGGCCAGGGCGGCTACTCGGCCTCCATAGTCAAGGGGCATCACGATGATTTCGCCCCGCGCCTCGGCTTCGCTTACAGCCCGTCCAGCCGGCTGACCGTCCGGGGCGGCAGCGGCGTGTTCTATGGCCCGCGCTCGCCCAACCAGCAGTCCACCGTCTTCGGCGCCAATCCGCCCAACTCTCCCACCGTCATCACGCCTTCGGTGAGCGCCACCAACACGGTCACCCCACCCATAACCCTGAACACGCCCATCCCGGTGGGCCCGAGCTCCGCCAATATGAGCTCCTTCACGTCCACCAACACCCTTGGCCTGCTGGTGCGCACCGCGGATTTCAGCAACAGCCGTCCGGCGCGGCTCTACATGTGGAATCTCGGCCTGCAGTACCAGGTGGCCAAGGACCTCGTGCTCGAGGCCACCTACTCCGCCGAGCGCGGCAACGAACTCACCAGCCGGGTCAATCTCAACCAGATTCCCTGGGCCGTAGGGATGGCCGGCTGCACCACGCAGGCCTGCCGCCTGTTCCCCAACGTCGGCAACCAGGTGGTGATGGATTCCTCGGCCGGGAACAACTTCTACAACGCCCTCAACCTGCGCGCCGAGAAGCGCCTGCGCGCGGGCCTGAATTTCCTGGTCAACTACACCCGCGCCAAGAACCTGGAGGAGAACGGCACCGGCGGCAACAGCTCCTTCAGCCAGAATGGCGGCACCACCAATCCGCTGGATAGCTGGAACCTGCGCAAGGAGAAATCCTACGCGCCGCTCGATCTCCCCAACGTCTTCGTTTCCAGCGTCGGCTACGAGCTGCCCTTCGGCGTCGGCAAGCCTTTCGCCGGCCAGCCGGGTTTTGTCCGCGCGGTTCTGGGCGGATGGGCCGTCAACGGTATCCTCACGCTCGAAAGCGGATTCCCCACCGATATCCGCACGCCCAACAGCTCCTCCGGCCAGCTCTTCACCACCTACAACGTGCCAGACATCGTTTCGGGCGTCTCCGAGTACCTTCCCAACAAGGGAGTCAACGGCTGGTTCAATCCCGCCGCCTTCACCCAGCCCGGCACCGTGCTCAATGCCGTGGGCAAGCCGATCACGCTATTCGGCGATATCGCGCGCCGCGCGGGCCGCGGACCGGGTACCCGCAACCTGGATTTCTCGGTCTTCCGTAACTTCAATATCCGTGAGAACATCCGCTTGCAGTTCCGAGCCGAGGCGTTTAATATCAGCAACACGCCCGCGTTCTTCCTGCCCGCGGCGAACAGTCCCGAGCTCACCATCGGAAATTCCAGTTTCGGCCTGTTAGCCGCTTCCGCCGCCGTCGCGCGGCAGGTGCAGTTCGGCATGAAGTTGTATTTTTAGCCCACACGGCAACCGGGCACTCGCCTCGCCCTGCCGCGAGCGCCCTTTGCCGTTGGATATAGTTGCATTACAGGAGTCCTGATTTATGGGCGAAATCAACCGCCGGGAATTCATGCTGCAGGCTGGGGCGCTGGCCGCCGCCGGCTCGGCTCTGGGCGCCGCTGCCGCGCCGGAAGGCTGGTACGGAAAGCCGATGCGCTGGGCGCAGCTCACGCTGGTCGAAGACGATCCCGGGCAGTACGATCTGCAGCTCTGGCTGGATTATTTCCGCAGCACCCATTCCGATGCAGCCTGTCTCTCCGCCGGCGGCTGCGTTGCCTACTACCCCACCAAAATCCCGCTCCACTATCGCAGCAAATTTCTCGGCAATCGCGACTCGTTCGGCGACCTCGTCGCCGGCTGCCGCAAGCTGGGCATGGTCGTCATCGCCCGCACCGACCCTCACGCGGTCCATCAGGACGCGTACGATGCCCATCCCGACTGGATCGCCGTCGATGCCGCGGGCCGCAAGCGCAAGCACTGGGCCGATCCCGAACTCTGGGTTACCTGCGCTCTCGGTCCGTACAATTTCGAGTTCATGACCGGCGTCACGCGCGAAATTATGACGCTGTACAAGGTGGACGGCATCTTCAGCAATCGCTGGGCCGGCTCCGGCATGTGCTACTGCGAGCATTGCCGCGAAAACTTCCGCAAATTCTCCGGCCTCGATTTGCCGCGCACCGCGAATCCTCAGGATCCTGCCCGCAAGCAATACATTGTCTGGCATCAGCAGCGCCTGTTCGAGTTGTGGCGGCTGTGGGACCAGGAGATCAAGAAGATCAATCCCGGCGCCAGCTACATTCCCAACGCCGGTGGCGGCGCGCTCAGCGATCTCGACATGCAGCAGATCGGCGAGCTTGCTCCCACCCTCTTCGCCGATCGCCAGGCGCGTCGCGGCCTCATGCCCCCCTGGTCCAACGGCAAAAACGGCAAGGAGTACGCCGCCACTATGGGCTCGAAGGCCATCGCCGGAATCTTCAGCATGGGCGTGGAAGAGCCCTACCGCTGGAAGGATTCGGTGCAGAACGCGGAGGAAATCCGGCTGTGGGTAGCCGACGGCATTGCCCAGAACCTGCGCCCGTGGTTCACCAAGTTCAACGGTAAGATTATCGACCGCCGCTGGATGAAGCCGGTGGAGGACCTCTACGTCTGGCACTACGAAAACGAGAGCTACCTCCGCAACGAGCAGTCGCTCGCCCGTGTCGCCCTGGTCTATTCGCAGCAGACCGCCATGTTCTACGGCGGTGAGCAGGCTCGCGTCAAAGTTGAAGACCACGCCCTCGGCTTCTATCAGGCCCTGGTGGAAGCGCGCATTCCCTTCGACATGGTGCATGACCGCCTCCTCGACGCCGCCCACGTCGGCCGTTACCGCACTCTCATTCTTCCCAACATCGCCGCCCTCTCCACCGCCCAGTGCCGCCAGATCGAAGATTACGTCCGCGCCGGCGGCAACGTAGTCGCCACGCACGAGACCTCGCTCTATGACGAGTGGGGCGTCCGCCGCCAGGATTTCGGTCTCGCCTCCCTCTTCGGCGCATCCTTCGCCGGCCGCATCGATACGGACGTCCACAATTCCTACCTCAACGTCGACAAGGATCCGCAGAGCGGCGTCTACCACCCCATCGTCCACGGTCTCGAAGAAGCCACCCGCATCATCAACGGCGTGAACTGGGTTCACACGCGCCCGCTCGCCTCCCTGCACTCGCCGCTCACGCTCGTCCCCTCCTATCCCGACCTGCCCATGGAAGAAGTCTGGGCGCGCGTTCCCCGCACCGACGTTCCCGGCCTCTATGCTCGTGAAGTCGGCCGCGGCCGCGTCGTTTATTTTCCCTTCGATCTCGACCGCACCTTCTGGGAAGTGCTTTCGCCGGATCACGGCCTGCTCCTCAAAAACGCCGTCGCCTGGGCGCACCACGAAGAGCAGCCGCTGGCCGTTCAGGGCAAAGGCGTGCTGGACGTTTCCCTCTGGCTGCAGAAGGAATCCATGACCGCGCACCTCGTCAACCTCACCAATCCCATGATGATGAAGGGGCCGGTCACCGAAATCATTCCTTCCCCGCCGCAGCAGGTGCGTATCCGGATCCCCGAAGGCCGCCGCCTTCGACGCGTCAGCCTGCTGGTAAGCCGCAAGCCTCCCGTCTACACGTCCGCCGGCAGCGTCGTCACGCTGGAGATCCCCTCGATCGACCTCCACGAAGTCATCGCGCTGGACTTGACGTGATGCAAGGCGGTCATCCGACCGGAGAAAGCCATTCATGAGAACGCGAATCTTGGCCCCTCTCGTTTTTTTCGCTGCTTCGGCCTTCGCCCAGGAAGGCTGG
>DATJMP010000290.1:0-2392 GCA_035508655.1 Bryobacteraceae bacterium | reverse complement strand
TACGCCGGGCTGTTTTCCGCTTGTCTCCAGGGCGTCCAACGGAATTATCCGCGACGCCGTGGATTACTGTAATACGGCCATGTACCTCGGCTACACCGCGCAGGTGCGGCAGATCAACGAGCGCATCATGCAGGCCGCCATCGATACCATCGTGAAGCTGAACGAGAGCAGCGACCGCGCCAGCGTGGAGGGCGCGGAGCGCGTGGAATAAAAAGCCCGACCATGTCCATCTCACAAAAGAAGCCTCTGTCCGAAGGACTCATTGCCCAACTGCATGGGAAGGGGTCCATGTCGGAAGTGCTGCGCATCGAGCGCCAGCGTCTGATGGAGCAGGCCGCCGAGGAAATGCGCGCGCAGCTCGGCGGCGCGGGAGTTTCCATGGGGCCCGTAGCGGTCCCCAAAGCGGCTGCCGCAGCGGCGCTGGAAGCCGCCCCGGCCATAGATACCTACCAACCTTCCAAGCTACCAATACAGCCGGCGCGCCGCTCGCAGGAAGGCTTATCGAAACTGAGCCGTTTCGTGGGCGACGATCTTTCCGAGTTCGACGGCATCATCACGCATTCCGAACAGACCGTGATGGCCGCGCCGGAATGGCCGACCGATCCCTACTACCTGGATGTGAACAACACGCTGCCGTTTTCTTCGCAGCGCGATCTGCTGGGGGCCGTCTGCCGCCTGACGGTGGGCTGGGGCACCTTCAGTTGCCGCATCACGCTGAGCCTGCTGTCGGCGGCGAGCGGCATTCGCAACGCCAAGACGCTGCGCAAATGGCTGGCGGATTTGCAGCGCCGGCGCCACATTCACTACGTGCCGGTACACGGCGACCTGCGCGGCTCCATCATCGAGCTGAGTCCTCCCGAGGAAGTGCGCAGCTCGATCGAGCGCGGCTGGCGCACCAACCGCATGAAGTTCTGAGGGAACCGCACACCAACTTCTGACGCGGAGACGCGGAGGCGCGGAGGAAAACCAAAAGAGGGATTTTTTCTGCGCGTCTCCGCGTCAGAAGTTTTTCTTACTTCGCCTTCTCCACCGTCATGGTCACCGGGACGACCTCTTTGGCGTTGGAGGCGCCGGGAGCGTCCAGCTCGATGGTGGACTGGTACACGCCGGGGGCTTTGCCTTCGGCCGTCACGGTCACCAGGTAGGAGCGGCGCTTCTGCGGGGTCTTCACATCGGAGGAGTCTTTCACCTTGAGCCAGGGCGCCGCGGCCGCCGGGATCGCGGCGAACAGGAGCGGCTCCTCGCTGCCCACGTACAGCGTCTTGGTGAGTTCGGGGGATCCGGTTCCGGAGGCGATGGTGAAATCCAGGCGGCTCGGGGAAAACGCCATACCCGGCGCCGGCCCTCCGGCCTGCTCCAGGGTCACCGTGGCATCGCCCACTTCGATCTTGCCTTCCCGCTTGCTGGAGGCGAAATTCGTGTCCACCGAGTAGCGCAGCACGCGCATGCCGGCCCCGCCGCTGACCGGCGGCATGACGCTGACGGTGATCCAGGGAAGGCCGCCCGTGTCCACCTTGCAATCGAGCTGATCGGCAGACCACTGAATTTCCCCGGCATTCCCGGCCCAGGGAAGCTCCTTGTGCGTCTCTTTGGGGGTGGCATGACAGTCAGGGGCACCCGCCTGCGCCAACGCAATGGCGGGGCTAAAAATGGCCAATACGGCCATTTTGGCGAATTGTGAGTTTACGCACAAAAAGAACTGGGGCATACCCGCTTCGTTTTGCCTGAATGGTTGACGCTCGGGGGAAGCGATTAGTTGAGGCTGTTTCAAACCGAGTGTTCCTCGCCGCCGTAAGCTTCCAGCACCTCGGCCGCGCTGCCGTCCATGACCACCTTGCCGTGTTCCAGCCACAGGCCGCGGCTGCAGACTTCCCGCACCAGCTTGGGGGCGTGGGAGACGAACAGGAGGGTCCGGCCCTCGGCCCGGAACCGGCGGATGCGTTCGAAGCACTTGGCCTGAAAGTCCTGGTCGCCCACCGCCAGGACCTCGTCGATGATCAGAATATCCGGGTCCACGTGGATGGCGATGGCAAAGGCCAGGCGCATGAGCATGCCGGTCGAGTAGGTGCGGAGCGGCTCGCGGAGGAAGTCGCCGATATCGGCGAACTCGGCGATGGCGCCGGAGACTTCCTCGGTGCGGCGGCGGCTCAGGCCCAGCAGGGAGGCGTTCAGCCGAAGGTTTTCGAGGCCGGTGAGGTCGGGGTGGAAGCCGGACCCCAGCTCGAGCAGGGCGGCCACCCGGCCTTCCACGGTGACGCGGCCGCGATCGGGCTGCGACAGCCCGGCCACCAGGCTCAGCAGGGTGCTTTTGCCGGCGCCGTTGCGCCCCACCACCGCCATGCTCTCGCCGGCCTCCAGGCGGAAGGAGACCTCGCGCAGGGCGAAGAAGCGC
>DATJMP010000289.1:0-3255 GCA_035508655.1 Bryobacteraceae bacterium | reverse complement strand
CCGAGAGGCCGGCGCTACGGCGGCGCGACCTTCCTCCCCTTGGGCGGCCGGCACGGCCATGGTGACTCCCTTACGGTCGCGGAACGGGGCGAGCGACGCAGAACATACGGTTATGGATCGGCGTTGGCGCGGAGAAGCGGTATTCTGTTAAGACATGGCCGCCGTCGCCACCCCCACAGCGCTGCCGCTGAGCAAGCGCTTCGACCACCGCTGGATCATCGGACGGGGTGTGGATTTGAGCCTCATCATCGGGAGCGCGGCGGCGGGCTATCTGTACCTGCTGCTGTTCGCAGCGGTGCACGTTCCGATGACGTGGCTGTGGTGGGTCTGGTCGATCGGCTTTGACGGCACCCACATTTTTGGAACGGCCTCGCGGACATTTTTCGACCACGAGGCGCGGGCGCGGAACAGCCGGCTGTTTTACGGATCGCTGGCGGTGTTCTTTTCGCTGGGGCCGCTGATGGTGCTGGCGGGAATGAAGGGCTGGCTGTACCTGCTGGTGGGAGTCTGGGCCTACTATCACGTGATCCGGCAGCACTACGGGTTCATGGTTCTGTACAAAGTAAAGAACCGGGACCTGGGGCGGCTGGACAACGCGCTCGACCGCGTTTTGCTGGGTGTGACGACGGTGCTGCCGCCGTTCCGGCGGTTCTTCATTCTGCATCCGAAAGAGCTGGGGATTCCGTTTTCATTTCCGCGGCTGGAGCCGGCGGTGTGGTGGGTTCTGGGGCTGACGCTGGCCGCGTATGCGGGGCGGCAGTGGCAGCGGTGGCGGGCGGGAGACCGGATCGATTTGCCGAAATTCCTGCTGCTGGGCGCAGTGATTCCGCTGCATTGGTTGACGTTCCAATACCTCAGCTGGCAGGCGGCGGTGCCGACGGTGACGATCGTGCACAACCTGCAGTATCACGCCATCATCTGGTTCCACAATCGTAACCGGTATGGAGCGGAGGGCGAAGCGCGGTTCGGGCGCGTGCCGGCGGCGGTGAGCCGGAGTCTGATGGCGTACGCGGGGATCGGGCTGGCGTTCAGTGTGCTGTACCGGGTGCCGGGATTTCAATTGGGGCAGGTTTCCGACCTGGCATTCGGCTTCTTCTGCGGCTTCGGGCTGACGCATTACTATCTCGACAGCCGCATCTGGCGGGTGCGCCACGATCCTGGATTGCGCCAGGCGCTGCAGTTAGTGTGAATGGTGTAACCGATCTGTAACTACCGGCGTGTAAGATGGCAGGTCGGAGGGGATTCCATGCAGCGATTGGCCCATCGGCGGGATTTTTTGCGTCTGACGGCCGGAGCGCTGGCGGTCTCCGGCGGCAATCTGGACGGCGCATCGGCGTGGCGGACTTTTGAAGTCACGTCGCGGGTCGAGGTGCTGCGGCCTTCCGGGACGACGCGGATCTGGGTGCCGGCAGCGCTGATCGGCGAGACACCTTATCAGCGAACGCTCGCGAACCGGTTCGAGTGCGAAGGCGGGAGAGCGCGGCTGGCGGAAACCGGCGGCGACGGGCTGGGAATCATCTCGGCCGAATATCCGGCGGGCGCAGGGGCCGCGCTCACCGTGACGAGCCGCGTGATGACACGGGATTGGGCCGCGGACCTGAACGGGCGAGGAGGCAGGCAGTCGGAAAGCGCGGCCGAGTTGAGGCATTATCTCCGGCCCACGCGAATGATTCCGACCGACGGGATCGTGAAAGACACGGCCACTGGGATCGTGCGCGGCGCCAAGGACGATTTGGGAAAAGCGCGGGCGATCTACGAATGGATCGTGGAGAACACGTACCGCAACCCGAAGACGCTGGGCTGCGGGCGGGGCGACATCCGGTTCATGCTGGAGTCGCGGGACCTGGGCGGCAAGTGCGCCGACATCAATGCGCTGTACGTGGGGCTGGCGCGGGCGGCGGGAGTGCCGGCCCGGGACGTGTACGGGATCCGCATTGCGCGGTCGGAGATGGGATACAAGAGCCTGGGGGCGGCGTCGGAAGTGGTAACGAAGGCGCAGCACTGCCGGGCGGAGGTTTGGCTGAGCGGGCCCGGCTGGGTAGCGGTGGATCCGGCGGATGTGCGCAAGGTGATGCTGGAAGAGCCGCCGGGAAACCGGCCGGCGGACGACGAGATGGTGCGGCGGGCGCGGGCGCGGCTGTTCGGGTCGTGGGAAATGAACTGGATGGCGTACAACTTCGCCCACGACGTGATGCTACCCGGGTCGAATCGCGGACCGATCGGGTTCCTCATGTATCCGCAAGCGGAGACGAGCGAGGGACGGCTGGATCCGCTGGACCCGGACCATTTCCGCTACGAAGTGAGGGCAAGGGAAGTCGGAGAGCCGCGCGGCTGACAGGCCTTGGCAGGGCCGCACTCGCCTCCGGCGAGCCAGCTTGATTCAAACAACAGCGACACGGTGCAGACCACATCGGCCAAGAGCGCCGCGCTAACCTGAAAGTTGTTCTCGCTGGAGATCCCAGAAGTCCGGCCGTGGTGGTCGCGTTTCCGGCCGACCATGCATTACCTGATGGAGACGGAGGCGCACGTGTACGCGCTGGCGATCGCGGCCAGCACATTGCTGGCGTTCTACCCGTTTATGATGGTGATGCTTTCGTTCTGCCGGGACGTGCTGCACTGGCCGGCAGCAATGCAGGCGATCTACCTGGCTTTGGGCGATTTTTTCGCGGGCGAGCCGGGACAGTTCTTCGTGAACAACATGCGGCCGTCGCTGGTGCCGAGGCTGCACGCGGCATCGATGATCCTCCTGCTGTTTACGGCCAACGGCATTTTCGAACCGCTCGAAGTGGCTCTGAATCGTGCCTGGGGGGTGGAGAAGAACCGGACGTACCTGAAGAACCAGCTCATCAGCCTCGGGCTGATTTTCGCCTGCGGCGGGCTGGCGCTGCTGTCCCTGATGCTCACCGCCGCCAACAGCCAGTGGATCACGGAAGTGACGGGGAGCCACGGCTGGGTAGAGACGCTGGTTAAGGTAGCGGTGTTCAAAGTGGCGGCGCTGGGAGCGTCGATTCTGGCCCTGTTCGTGATCTACTGGCTGCTGCCGAACCGGAAGGTGGAGGCGCGGCGGGTGGCGCCGGTGGCGATTGTCGTTGGGCTGATCATGGAGCTGCTGAAGTACGTGAACCTGCTGGTTTGGCCGCTGCTGCAAGCCAAGCTGAGCCACGAGTACGCCATCTTCCAACACTCGGTGACGATTCTGGTGTGGAGCTTCGTGGTGGCGATGGTGGTGCTGGCGGGCGCGCACTGGACGGCGCG
>DATJMP010000288.1:0-16274 GCA_035508655.1 Bryobacteraceae bacterium | reverse complement strand
CACGACGTCATCTCTCTCGCCGCCAAGCAGGTGCCGCTCTCCCGCACCATGAAGGAGCAGATCAATCACATCCGCGCCTGGGCCTTCGAGCGCGCCCTCCGCGCCACCCCACAGGCGTTGGGAAGGTAGCGCCGCCGGTTTTACAACGCGGAGACGCGGAGAGCGCGGGGGTTCGCGGAGCGGTGTTAAACGCTCGGGACTCAAAGCGCCACCGTTCTGGAGGGCCCTTCAGTCCTCCGCGTTTCCTCCGTGTTCTCGGCGCCTCCGCCTTGAGCTGTTCCTCCACTCGGCACGGTATCATAGAGGAATCCCCTATGACTCCAGACGTGCTTACCGAGGGCCTTACCTTCGACGATGTCCTTCTCGAACCGGCCCGCAGCGAAGTCATGCCGGCCGAGGTGGATGTCCGCACCTGCGTTACACGCCGGATTGGATTGAACATTCCAATTGTCTCCGCCGCCATGGATACCGTCACCGAATCGCACCTCGCCATCGCGCTGGCGCAGCAGGGCGGCATGGGCATTATCCACCGCAACATGACGGTGGAGAGGCAGGCGGAAGAGGTGGACCGGGTCAAACGCAGTGAAAGCGGCATGATCGTGGACCCCATCACCATCGAGCCGGAGGCGCCGATTTCCGCGGCTCAGGAACTGATGCAGCGCTACCGCATCTCGGGCGTGCCCGTCACCAAAAACGGGAAGCTGGTCGGCATCCTGACCAATCGGGACCTGCGCTTTGAGAGCCGGTGGGACCTGCCCATTTCCGAAGTGATGACCAAGGAGAACCTGATCACGGTTCCGGTGGGCACGACGTTGGAACAGGCCGAGGCCATCCTCCATCGCCACCGTGTGGAAAAACTGCTGGTGGTGGACGAAAACTACGGGCTGAAGGGGTTGATCACGGTCAAGGACATCCAGAAGAAACTGAAGTACCCGAATTCGGCCAAAGATTCGCAGGGGCGGCTGCGGGTGGGCGCGGCCATCGGCGCCACCGGAGACTATCTGGAGCGCGCGCAGGAACTGGTGGCCAAGAAAGCGGACGTACTCGCCATTGATACGGCCCATGGCCACACCACGCGCGTGATGGAAGCCGTGCGGCTGATCAAGCGCCGGTTCCCCGAGGTACAGCTCGTCACCGGCAACGTGGCCACCTACGAGGGCGCCCGCGAACTGGCCTCGCTGGGCGTGGACGGCATCAAGGTCGGGATCGGCCCCGGATCGATCTGTACCACGCGCGTGGTCTCCGGCGCGGGCGTTCCGCAGCTCACCGCCATCATGGAATGCTCCCGTGCTACCCGCGATGCCGGTGTGCCGTTGATCGCCGACGGCGGCATCAAATTTTCCGGCGATATCACCAAGGCGATTGCCGCGGGCGCGGACGCGGTCATGATCGGCAGTCTCCTGGCCGGCACCGACGAAAGCCCGGGCGAGACGATCCTCTTCCAGGGCCGCACGTTCAAAACATATCGCGGGATGGGCTCCATGGGTGCGATGTCAACCGGCAATGCCAACCGCTATGAGCAGGACCCCAACTCCAAGCTGGTGCCGGAAGGCATCGAAGGCCGCGTGGCCTCCAAAGGTCCGCTGTCAGATCTGAGCTACCAACTGGTGGGTGGTTTGCGCTCCGGAATGGGCTACTGCGGCGCACACAACATCCGCGAATTGCAGGAAAAGGCGCGCTTCCTGCGCATTTCTCCCGCCGGTTTGCGGGAGAGCCACGTGCACGACGTCATTATCACCAAGGAAGCGCCGAACTACCGGGTCGAGTAAGTCCCCGAACGGTTTCATCCGAAGGTGCCCCTACGTGCTAGGCTCTAGGGTTGCGCTTCCGATTGCATTCGTTCCTTGCCCTTCTGGCCTGCTTCCTCTTCTGGGTGGCCGGCCAGTTCTTCGTGCCGCTTTTGGGCATCGAAGCGGATGAGGCCATTTTCGCCGGGCCGCTGCTCAATCCGCGCTCCTGGCATTACGCCATCCGCGTGGGCCATTCGCACATCGCGCTCATGATTATGAGCTATATCGGCACGCTCAAGACCTTGCTGTATCTGCCGATGTTCCGGATGTTCGGGCCTGGGGTGTGGACGCTGCGCGAGCCGATGCTGGTGGCGGGAGCGGCGAGCATCTGGCTGTTCTACCTGCTGCTGCGGCGCGTGGCGGGTGATTCCGCCGCACTGATCGGCGCCGTGCTTCTGGCCACCGATTCGCTTTACCTGCTGACCACCTGCTTCGACTGGGGCCCGGTTACGCTGCAGCACCTGCTGCTCATCAGCGCTGTTTTTCTGCTGGTCCGGTTCGCCCAGGGGCCGAAAGCGGTGGGGGCGGAACGGTCGCTGGCGGGCGGCTGCTTTCTGGTCGGCCTGGCCATGTGGGACAAGGCGCTGGCGGTGTGGATGATTTCGGGGATGGCGGTGGCGGCGGTAGTAGTGTGCTGGCGGCCGATCCGAATGCTGGCGACACCAAGGCGCGTGCGGATCGCGGCGCTCTGGTTTTTCTTCGGAGCCCTGCCGCTGGTGATTTTCAACGTGAAGACGCACCTCTCGACCTTCACGGGGAATGTTAAGCGCGATCCCGGGGCCATCGGCTACAAGGCTGCCATGCTCTGGAATACGGTGAACGGGCAGGGGCTGTTCGGATACCTGACGGACGAAGACTGGCAGACGCCGAGCCCTCACCTGCCCGCGAGTGCAATTGGCCGCGAGGCGGCCGGCGTGGCGGCGGCGAGTGGCGATCCGCGGCACAGCCTGATGCTATACGGGCTGATTCTGGCGCTGCTCGTGGCGCCATTTTCCGGGCCGGCGGGCCGGCGCATTGTCGCTTTTTGCCTGATCGCCGGTGCGATTGCGTGGGTGCAGATGGCGCTGACGGCCAACACCGGCGGCAGCGTGCATCATACAATCCTTCTCTGGCCGCTGCCCACGTGCATCATTGCGGTTTCCCTGGCTGGGGCGGCTCGGCACCTGCGCGGCGCGGGCACTCCGGTGCTGGTGGGCGTGGTGGCCGTGCTGGCTGCCAGCAATCTGCTGGTGATGAACGAGTATTTCGTCAAAATGGCGCGCAACGGGGCCTCGGTGTCGTGGAGCGACGCCATTTATCCGCTCGCCGCACGGTTGCGGGCGACACCGAACGACGGCATCTACACGGTGGATTGGGGGATCGAGGATGGCCTGCGGATCCTGGGGCGCGGCAGGTTCGCGCTGAACGATACCGCGTTCGGCATGCCGGATGCCGGAGCGCTGGCAACCGGGCACCTTTTCGTGGGGCGCCCCAGCGGGACGGAGGTTTTCCAGGGTCATGCGGCGGCGGTGGCGAAGTTCGCCGCCGGAGAGGGATTCCATCGCGAGGACATCGACATGGTTGGCGACAGCTACGGGCGGCCCACCTTCGAAGTGTACCGGTTCGTGAAATAGGGATTGGGGGTTGGGGATTGGAGCGGTGAGGAAGGGGGCCGTGACGCACCCTCACGCGCGGACCTCAGGTGTGCAGCTCCGGTGAGGACCGCGCAGACGGCTCATCACGCCTTCAGTCGGATCTCCCCAACCCCTAATCCCGAATCCCTAATCCCCAGGGATGGCCTACCAGAGCGCGAGGGCTTACCATATTGCTTATGCTTCGCAAGGCAATTTTGGCCGCGCTGTTGCCGTTGATTGCATACGGCGCGGAGACAGTCCGCTCCTCCGCCGAGCGGCGGCAGAGTTTCAACCTGGGATGGAAGTTCTTCAAGGGCGAGGCGGCGGGCGCCGAAGCGCCCGGGTTCCAGGATGCGTCCTGGCGGTCGCTGGACTTGCCCCACGACTGGGCGATTGAAGGGCCATTCGATCCCAACCTGAATCCGCACACGGGCGCACTGCCGATTTTCGGCACGGGGTGGTACCGCAAGCACTTCACGGTGGCAGACGCGCTGAAGGGCCGGTATTTGACCGTAGAGTTCGATGGCGCGATGGCGAATTCGAAGGTCTGGTTAAACGGGCAGGAACTGGGCGGGCGGCCCTACGGATATATCGGATTCTCGGTGGATTTGACGCCGTACCTGAAGTTCGGCGGCGCGGACAACGTGCTGGCGGTAAGGCTGACGCCGGAGGATCATTCGTCGCGGTGGTATCCAGGCGCGGGCCTTTACCGGAACGTGTGGCTGAACATTACCGGGCCGGTGCACGTGGCGCGATGGGGAACGTACGTGACGACGCCGCAGGTCACCGACGAGCAGGCGACGGTGCTGGTGAAGACGGAAGTCCGCAACCGCGGGAATGCGGCAACGCGCGGCGTGGCGCTGCGGACGACCATTGTGGATACGGCTGGCAAGGAAGTGGCGCGGCAGGAGCAGCCGGTGTCAGTCGGCGCGGCGGCCACGCAGACGGTGGAAACCAGGTTGACGGTGGCACGGCCGGAGAGGTGGGATATGGACCGGCCGTATCTGTATACCGTCGTGAGCGAAGTGATCGAGAGCAATCGGGCGGCGGACCGCTACACCACGCCGATCGGCATCCGCACGGTGGTCTTTGACAAGCAGAAGGGATTTCTGCTGAACGGGAAATACCACAAGCTGCACGGCGTGTGCCTGCACAGCGATTTAGGCGCGCTGGGAGCAGCGGTGAACCGCCGGGGGATCGAACGGCAATTGGAAATCATGAAGGGCGCGGGCGTGAATGCCGTTCGCACCAGCCACAATCCGCCGGCGCCGGAACTGCTGGACGCCTGCGACCGTTTGGGGCTGGTTGTGATGGACGAATCGTTCGACATGTGGCGCATCCCGAAAGTGCCGAACGGGTACGCGAAGTATTTCGACGAATGGAGCGAGCGCGACGTGCGGGACATGGTGCACCGCGACCGGAACCATCCGAGCGTAATCATGTGGAGCATCGGGAACGAGATTCCGGAGCAGAGCAAGCCGGAAGGCGGGGCGATGGCGAAGCGGCTGACGGGATTCTTCCACCAGGAGGACCCGACGCGGCCGACCACTTCGGCGTTCAATAACCCGGAGCAGGCGATGAAGAACGGGCTCGGAGCGAATGTGGACCTCTTCGGCGTGAACTATCGGCCCGGCCAGTACGAGCAGTTCCAGAAGGCGCATCCGGACTGGATTTTCTATGGCTCGGAGACGGCGTCTTGCGTGAGCTCGCGCGGCGTGTACCATCTGCCGCTGGTGAAATATGAGAAAGACCCATCGCTGCAGATTTCAAGCTACGACATTATCGCGCCGCCGTGGGCTTATTGCCCGGACCCGGAGTTCACCGTGCAGGACAAACTGCCGAACGTGCTCGGGGAATTTGTGTGGACGGGATTTGATTATATCGGCGAGCCGACGCCGTACTTCAACAATGCGGCGGCGAAGGCAACGGACTGGCCGGCGCGGAGCTCTTATTTCGGGATCGTCGATCTGGCCGGATTCCCGAAGGACAGGTACTACCTGTACCAGAGCGAATGGACGACCAAGCCGATGGTGCACGTGCTCCCACACTGGAACTGGGCAGGGCGCGAAGGCCAGAACATTCCGGTAATGGTGTACACGAACGCCGACGAGGGGGAGCTGTTTCTGAACGGCAGGTCGCTGGGCCGGAAGAAGCGGTTCGCGGAGGCGATCGAGATTCCGGTTGGGCCCAACACGAGCCTGAGCCGCAAATTTTCGACCAAATACAGAATGCTCTGGCAGGTGCCGTACACGCCGGGCGTGCTGAAGGCAGTGGCTTACAAGGACGGGCGCCAGGTGGCGGCGGATGAGGTGCACACGGCTGGGGCGCCGGCCAAAATCCGGCTGGCGGCGGACCGGACCGCGATCGCGGCGGATGGCGAAGATCTGTCGTTCGTGACGGTGCGGGTGGAGGACAAGGACGGAAACCTGTGCCCGGCCGCGGACAACCTGATCCAATTCAAAGTGACGGGCGCGGGGGCGATCCGGGCAGTGGATAACGGAAACGCGGCCACTACGGAATCGTTCCAGGCTGACCACCGCAAGGCATTCAGCGGCATGGCGCTCTTGATCGTGCGCGGAAACAGGGGCCAGCCGGGTGCGATTCACGTCACGGCGACGTCGGCCGGGCTGGCACAAGGGACGGCGGAAGTTACGGCGCGGCGGTAAACGAGACATTCCTGTCTCGCCGCCTTCTGTAGATTCAATCACTTAGGGGCCAAAACGAGACATTGCTGTCTCGTCTACCGACAGTTTCGCCGGCGTGTGCACGACAGCATTCGTCCCGAAGCCCGGCAGATACCCGGGCCGCAAGCTCAAGGTATGCTATAGAAATCATGCGAAGATTTGCCGGCTTGTGCCTGCTCCTGTCCGGCGCCATCGGAGCCATGGGCGCCGAAGTCGCCATACCCGTGGAGCATTACCAGCTTTCCAACGGCCTGCGCGTAGTCCTTTCGCGGGATAACGCCGTGCCGGTGGTGAGCGTGTACATCATCTACAACGTGGGGGCGCGCTCAGAGGAGAAAGGCCGCACCGGATTCGCCCACCTGTTCGAGCACATGATGTTCGAAGGATCCGCGAATGTGCCCAAAGGGGCGCACTTCGCCACCGTGGAATCGAACGGCGGGAACATGAACGGATCGACGCACCCGGACTTCACGGATTACTTCGAAGTCCTGCCGTCGAATAAGCTGGCAACGGCGCTGTGGCTGGAATCGGACCGCATGCGAAGCCTGGCGATCAACGATGAGAATCTGAAGAATCAAAAGGAAGCGGTGAAGCAGGAGCGGCGGCTGAGCTTCGACAATCAGCCGTACTCAACGGCGATTGTGGATGTATGGCCCACGCTGATGTTTCGCAACTGGCAGAGCTCGCATTCGCTGATCGGGTCGTTCGACGATCTGAATGCGGCGACGGTGGCCGACGTTTCGAAGTTCTTCAAGACTTACTATGCGCCGAACAATGCGGCGCTGGTGATTGTCGGAGACATTCAGACGGCGGAGGCGAAGAAGCTGATCGAAACATACTTCGGCGATATCCCCTCGCAGCCGGCGCCAAAGCGGCCGGATATGACCGAACCGGCGGGATTCCAGGCGCGCACGGAGACTTACAAGGATCCGCTGGCGCAGGTGCCAGCAGTGGTGATCGGGTACCCGGGACCGAAGCGGCGGTCGCCGGACTATTACGCGCTTACGGTGATCGACGCGATTCTGACCATGGGGGACAGCGCGCGTATCCGGCAGGATCTGGTGAAGGGGAAGAAATCCGTGATTCAGTACGAGGCGAACCTTGGGTGGCCGTTCGCCAGCGAATTGGACTACCGCGATCCGGGAGACTACGCCCTGTTTCTGCTCTATAATCCGAAGTTCCATGCGCAGGAGATCGTGAACCAGACGCAGGAGGAGATCGCGCAACTGCAGGACCAGCCGGTGGACGCAAAGGAATTCGGGCGGATCAAGGCGCAATTGCGCGCGGAGCGGCTGAAGGACCTGGAAAGCTCGCTCAGCCGGGCGCGGGCGCTGGCGCAGTACACCATTGTGGATGGCAATCCGGAACTGATCAACACGGAACTGGACGCGACGCTGGCGGTGACGCCGGCGCAGGTGCAGGCCGCGGCTAAGAAATATCTGACCCCGCAGCAGCGGGCGGTGCTGGAGATTCAGCCGGCTCCCAAGGAGGCGAAATGACGGCTTTCAGATTGACGTACCGCTCGCTTACGCTCGCGGGTCTGATGGTGTTTTCGTTGTTTGGCCAGACGGTTGACCGCACCAAGCCGCCGCAAACGCCGCCTGTGCCTTCCTACAAGCTGCCGCCGGTCTCGGAATCGTCCCTGTCGAATGGGATGAGGATCGTCCTGGTACAGGATTCCCGGTTCCCGCTGGTGACGGCGAGGCTGAATTTCCAGGCGGGCATGAAGTTCGACCCAGCGGATTTGCCGGGGCTGGCGCCGGCGGTGGCGGCGCTGCTGGAAGAAGGGACGAAAACGCGGACGTCGCGCCAGATTTCGGACGAGATCGACAGCCTGGGAGGCTCGATCGACGGCAGCGCGGGAGCGGATGCGCTGACGCTCTCCGGCGAGGCGCTTTCGGAGAATCTGCCGAGACTGCTGGCGCTGATGGCGGACCTGGCTCGGAATGCCACGTTTCCGCAATCGGAAGTCGATCTCTACAAGCAAAACCGCGTGCAGAGTTTGAAGGCGGAGCACTCCGACCCGGGCTTCCTGGCGGGAGAAAAAATGGCTTCCCTGCTCTACGGGGGGTCGCCATACGCCCACATCGCAGCAACGGAAGCTTCGATTGCCAAGCTGGACGTTCCGACCATGGTCCGATTCCGCGACGCGTATCTAGTACCGAATAATGCAACACTCCTGCTGGTCGGGAAACTGCCGGCGGCGGGTGAAGTCCGGAAGGTGGTGGAGCAGGAGTTCGGAAGCTGGCAACGGAAGACGCTGCCGGCTGAGGCAAAGATGGATTTCCCGGCAGCGAAACGCCAGATCGTGTTGGTGGACAGGCCCGGTTCCGTCCAGGCCGATATCCATGCCGGGCGGCTGGCACCGGTCAGGACGAGCCCTGATTATTTCCCGCTGATGCTGGGAAGCGCCATCCTGGGAGGTGGCGCCAACTCTCGCATGTTCAAAGACATACGGGAAAGAGACGGGTTCGCGTACGATGCTCACAGCCAATACGCGACGGAGCGCGGGGCGGGCGATTTCCAGGCGGTAACCGAGGTTCGCAACGAAGTGCTGGAGCCGGCGCTGAAAGCGGTATTTGCCGAGTTGGATGGGATGGCGGCCGCGCCTGCGCCGGAGAATGAACTGCATGCGATCCAGAACCGGATCGCGGGCCTTTACCTGCTGCGCCTTGAAACCCAGGAAGGCGTGATTGCACAGCTCAACAGCATGAATACGCTGGGCTTGCCTAACAGCTTTCTGGAAAATTACGTATCGCGCGTGCGAGCGGTAGAGCCGGCGCAGATTCAGGCCGCGGCCAGGAAATACATGGAATCCGCTGACGACACAGTGGTGGTAGTGGGAGACGCATCGAAGATCGGGGACGTGCTGAGGAAATTTGGGACGGTGGAAGTGGCGAAGTAGCGGGCCGGGGCGGTTTATTTTCCGAGGTCGATGCCGAATTTTTTTAATTCTTCCGAGTAGTAGCGGCGGTGGAGGAGGTCCCACTCCTCGGTGCCCTCGGGAATTTCCCGCTTCTGACTCCGGATTTTCTGACGTGCGGCACGGTCCACCTTCTCTTCGGACGTGAGCAGGTCCGTCATCACACGAACGATTTCCAGGCGTACCGCGTTGGTATCTTTGTTTTTCAGCCGAAGTTCCCGGCTCTTGCGCAGCATGTCGACGACTTTGTGGGAGATGTCGGTGACCTTGTCGCGAGAGAGCTTCATGGCATCGCCGGTGTCCCGGCCGGCGGCGCGGATCACTTTACGTTGGGAGATGAGCGTGTTCTTGATGCGCCGGAACATCTCCTGATAGCTGACGCCTTCGCGGCGCATATATTCGCTATATTGGCTCAGGAGGTCGCGGACCTCGTCATTCAGGCGATCCTCCACTTCCAGTTCTTCTGTAATGACCTGCGAGATCTTTTCCGCGACCTGGTCCGGCGCGGGCGTCTCCAGGATTCCGGGCGTCAGTCGTTTGACCAGTTCGCGGGAGATGTAAGCGACGAATTCTCTGGCAAGCAGCATTCTGGATTAGGGGGTGAAAGCGTAGTTTATCACGCCTTCTGTCGGGACATTGTGTGACTCTTTGACTCAAAAGGTGTTGTGCGAAACAGCACGGGGATTTTTTCCGTAAGATAAAGAACGGATAGTACTCGCCCATCCAAGAGCGCTAATCTGTACACCGAACCGCTTCGAGAGCGAAGAAATACTGCCGCGAAAAGAGAGCCACCATGAACAGGGTTCGAGAGTCTGCGTTTTCCTACGAAGATCCGCTCACCTATCTTCCCCGAAAGCCTGTACAGGAGTTCGCGAAGAGGCGCGTGATCTACGACCCTCAACAACCATCGGATCATCTCTATGTTGTGATTCTGGGCCGGGTAAAAATCACGAATACCTCGGAAGACGGCGGCCAGATGGTTGCGCGCATTGTTTCGGCGGAAGGTCTGTTCGGTGAAGCCGCATTGATCGGCGGAGCGAGACGGACGGAGTGTGCGGTCGCGTTGGATAATGTCACGCTGATGTCGTGGACTGCTGCGGAAATCGAAACCCAGATCGAGCGCGAGCCGAGATTGGGCTTGGCACTTTCGCAACACCTGGTGCGCCAATGCATCGAGCTGCAGGACCGCATCGAGAGCATGGCGGTGTACAAGACACCGGAACGGGTGATGCTGGCGTTGATGCAACTGGCGGACAGCCTGGGCACCTCGATGGCGGATGGAGCCGTTCGCGTGGGTTCGCTCACTCACCACACCATTGCCGAATACGTGGGAACGTCCCGCGAAATCGTAACTTTCCAACTGAACCGGCTGCGGCGCCTCGGACTGCTGCGTTATTCCCGGAAGCACCTGGATATCTACACACGGCCGATGCAGGACATGCTGCGTGAGCAGGGCATTGGCGTGGGACAAGTGCGGGCAGCGCGAACCCAGGCAGCAGGATAGCACCATCAGAATACGCGCGAGGGGCGTACGAAACCAAGCCCCTCGCGATAACGCACAGGCCTAACCAGAGCCGGCCGCGGCTTCACGGGCTTCTCCGGTGCGAACGTCCCGGAGAACAGCAGACCAACCGGTGTAAGCATCCTCCTCCACTTGAAATGCCAGGTCGAGTTGCGCGGACGGGGACAGCTCGTTCACGCGCGCGGCGAAGTTCCAGGCCTTCAGGAGTAAGTTTCGATTCTTTTGCCGCACCATAATTTTCAAATGCTTTTCTTTCCAGACCACGGGCGGGCCAGCCAGGCTGACATCCAAGGCGGCTAGGACCGGCGCTGGATTGCCGTGGCCGAACGGCGCGAGGGCGAACAGGTCGGCGATGCACGATTCCGTGAGATCGGAAAGGTTCACGACCGCATCGATGGTGAGACACGGCTTGAAATCCTCAGGGCCGAGGCGGGCTGCGGCAAAAGCATTCAAACGGGCACGGAATTCTTCGACGCGGGATGGGTCCAGAGTGACGCCGGCGGCGTGGCTATGGCCTCCGAAGCGGATGAAAAGATCCGGCATCGATTCCAGCGCGTCGAGCAGATGAAAGGCTGGGATGCTGCGGCCTGAGCCCTGGGCGAGGCCGTCTTCCGGATTCTGCGCGAGCACGAAGACCGGCCGATGAAGGCGCTCCGCCATGCGGCCGGCCACGATGCCGAGCACACCCCGATGCCACTCAGGCGCGTAATAGACCAGCGCGGCGGCGGAGGGATCCGCGCCGTCGCGCTCGCAGAGATCCCGGACCTGGGATTCGATCTGCTGACGGCCGGCATTCTGCTCGTGAAGCTGCCGCGCAAGATCGCGGGCGCGAGCTGTGTCCGTAGTGAGGAAGAGCTCAACCGCGGCCTGGGCGGTATCCATGCGGCCGGCGGCATTGAGGCGCGGGGCGATGCGGAAAGCTACCTGGCCGGCGGTGGGGACCGCGGAGCCGGTGAAGCCGGCCACATCGAGAAGCGCGCGCAGACCGCCGTTGCGCACGTCGCGCAGTCCGGCAAGGCCGAGCGCGACGATGGCGCGGTTTTCGCCGGTAAGGGAGACGACATCGGCAACGGTGGCGATGGCTGCCAACTTCAGAAAAGAGCCCGCCAGCCGGCGCAGTCTGGATTCCGGCCAGCCTTTGCCGGAGAACAGGGCCTGGGTGAGCTTGAATACCACACCGGCGCCGCAAAGATTCTTTTCGGGATAAGAGCAACCGGGCTGGTTAGGATTCAGGATGGCGAGAGCGGGCGGGAGCGCGGCCTCGGGAAGATGGTGGTCGGTGACGATCACATCGATGCCCAGCTGGTTGGCGCGGTCCACGACTTCCGCCGCCCTGATGCCGGTATCGACGCTAACGATCAGGCGGACGCCGTTGGAGGCAGCGGATTCGACGACCTCCTCGCGCATGCCGTAACCGTCCTTGAGGCGATGGGGGACATGGTAGGAGGCGATGCCGCCGCATAGCTCGATCGCCTTCATGAGGGTAACGACGGAGGTGACACCATCCACGTCATAGTCGCCGTAAACGAGGATTTTCTCGCGGCGCTCGACAGCGGCATGGAGGCGCGCGACGGCTTCGCCCATGCCGCGCATGAGGAAAGGATCATGAAAATCGGCGAAGGAGGGATGTAGGAAACGGCGGGCGGCCTCGGGATCGGCCAGGCCGCGGCCCACCAGGACGGCGGCAGCGGGAACGGCGATGCCGAGGGCGGCAGCAAGAGAGGAGGGGTCGGGTTGGCAGGCGGAACCGCCTGCCCCACCTGGAAGGACCCAGCGCGAGGCCATGGGTCAGTTTTTGGAAAAATAGCCGCCCAGCGAATCGCCGCTGTCCAGATCCTCGCCGGAAAGGTGCATGCCGATTTCCTCTTCCAGTTCGAGGAATTCGCCGTACCAGTCGGGCTGAGCTTCGTAGACGTGCAGGCGCGAATCGTGATCGAAGGCCAGCTCGATCGAACAGGTGACGCCTTCAAACTTGCGCAGGGCGCGGAGGCGGGACTGGTAATCGCGCTGCTCGTCGCGATCGAGGCTGCATTCCTCCAACTGTTCGAGCAGTTCGTCGATATCGGTGGAGGCCAGCTCGCGGCTGGCGAAAACGATGATTTTGACGCCGGCTTTTTGCGCGACCTCCAGGAACATCTGGTAATCGGGATAGTTTTCGCTATCCCAAAGAAGCATGGGCAGACCTTCCAGCCCTCCTGGGGTGCCGCGGAATACAGCAAAACCGGCGGCCGCAAGATATTCGAGAATTTCGCGTTTCAGGGTATCGAGATTGAGATCCACGGATATTGCCTTTGGCAGACGGCTTCCGAGCGCGGCTGCCCCAGAAATCAGTGCGGTTGAGTAAGCACCAGGATATCAAAGGGCCCGGCCAGATCGCGGGCGGCCGGAGTGACGATAGTTTTCGCCCCGATGTGGATTTTGCGGTTCTCGCGCAGGGCGGAACGGACGTCGGCTTCGCACACGAAATCCACGGGGGCCGGGGGCCGGGGGCTGGGGACCGGGGCGGGCTCCGGTGCGGGGAGCGGACCCGGCTCCGGCGCGGCCAGTCAGCTATAGCCGCTTTCCGGAACGGACTCCTTTCGGTCGCGGGAACGGGAGAGAAGGAATCGGTCGACCACATCGGCGGCGACGTTCGGGACGACAGCCGCGGCCGCCCGGGTATGCCCGCCCCGGGCAGAGGCGGGTTCCGCGGGTTGGGAACAGGAACAGGAGGCCTCTGAGGGCTCGGAGATCGCGATGCCGCGCGAGGCGAGGTAACGCTCCACGGCGGAGACAAGGGTGGCGCGATCGATAGGGCCGGCTGCGCCGGCGGCTGCCGCGGCCGCGACCGGAGCCGCGTGATAGTCGAGCGGCATCTCGAAGGCTTCCTCTGGTTTGCGGACGACGTAGGCCAGGCGCTTGATGTTGATCAGGTGCTGTGGACCGACGTTGTCGGACGTGCTGTTGCCGGCTACGGCGCCGCAGCCGAGCGTCATGGACGGATAGATATTGGTGGTGATACCGGTGGAACCCTGCGGCGAAGGCGTGTTTACCAGAATGCGATTGGCCGGCATGCGCAGAGCGTATTCGCGGGTGCGGGCGTCGTTGCGGGAATAGATGCAGGCGGTATGGCCGGCACCGCCGAACTTGAGCAGGGCAAAACACGTGTCCAGGGCGGTCTTGAAATCGGGGACGAAGTAGAGAGAGAGAACCGGAGAGAGCTTTTCGGCGGAGAGCGGATGCTGCTTGCCGACGCCGGTGAGTTCGCAGCAGAGGATGGAGGTATCGGGCGGAACCTCGAAGCCGGCCATTTGCGCGATTTTCGTGGGCGCCTGGCCGACGCACTGCGGATTCACGGTCCAATTGGGGAGAATGAGGAGTTTTCCTAAGGCCGCCGTCTGCGCTTCGTTGCAGAGGAAGGCACGCTGCGATTTCAGCAGCGACAGGATGCGGTCGCGCAGGCCGGATTCGGCGACGATGGCCTGCTCCGACGAGCAGACGGTGCCGTAGTCGAACGACTTGCCGGTGACAATTTTGGGGATGGCATCGTCAAGGTCGGCGGAATTATCGATGAGAACAGGGACGTTGCCGGGGCCGACGCCGAATGCGGGCTTGCCGCTGGAATAGGCCGCCTTGACGATGCCGTGGCCGCCGGTGGAAAGGATGACGCCGATGCGCTCGTGGCGCATGAGCGCATTGGTGCCTTCGAGCGTGGCGGTGTCCACGCACTGGATTATGTCCTCGGGCGCGCCGGCTTCGCGCGCGGCACGGTAAAGCACGGCCGCGGTCTCGCAGGTGCAGCGGTGGGCGCGCGGATGCGGGCTGATGACGATACCGTTGCCGGCCTTGAGCGAGATGAGAGTTTTGTAGATGGCCGTGGAGGTGGGATTGGTGGTAGGCAGAATGGCCGCCACCAGGCCGACCGGAACGCCGATTTCGACGAGCTTCTCTTCCGGGATCTCGCGCAGGATGCCGACGGTTTTGAGGCCGCGCATGCGGCGCGGCAGCCAGTCGCAGCAGAGCAGATTCTTGATGTACTTGTCTTCGGCCTTGCCGTAGCCGGTTTCCTGGACGGCGAGATCGGCCAGGCGGCGGGCATTGGCGCGGGCGGCGGCGGCCATGCGCTCGACCACGGCGTCCACCTGATCCTGGGAGAATTCCCGGTACTTCAGCCAGGCGGCATACGCCTTATCTACCTTGGTACGGACCTCCTGAATGGACAGGAGGTCTTTATCCTCCAGCATCGCCCTCTACTTCTTAAGACCGCCGGTGGGGATGGCTTTCTCGACTTCCTCGTGCGGGCGTGGAATGACGTGAACCGCCACCAGCTCGCCCACGCGGCGGGCGGCAGCGGCGCCGGCGTCGGTGGCGGCTTTGACAGCGCCGACATCCCCGCGGACCATGACGCAGACCAGGCCCGCGCCCACGTATTCTTTGCCGGTGAGCACCACGTTGGCGGTTTTCACCATGGCGTCGGCGGCTTCGATGGCGCCTACCAAACCCTTTGTTTCAATCAGGCCCAAGGCCTCCATGCATCCTCCAGAATTGTGCGTGAAAGGAATAACGTAACACAATATCCGGCCCGAAGGCGCGGAGGAAAAGGAAGTCAGGTGCTTGGAGGACGAGGAAGTCAGGAGTCAGGAGTCGGAAAGGCGGCGGTGATGGCCGCGGGATGCTCCGGACTTCGCCTTGTGACTTCCGGCTTCTGACTTCCCGTCCGGATGCCGACCGGACTCGTTTCCTTCGCGCAGGACCGCTCCTTTCAGTCGCGGCTCCGATCCGAGCCGCGACTGGAAGGAGAGCCGCCTTGCCGGGTAACAGGCGAAGTCACGCGGTCCCGTCCCGTCCCCAACGGTGGACAATAGACGTGTGTTCTCTATCGAAATCGAAGTACCGCCGGAAGAGCGTGAGTTGGTGATTGCGGAGTTGTGGGAGCGAGGTGTGGCGGGGATTGTGGAGCTGGGGGAGAACGGGTTGCGGGCGTTTTTCGAGGATGAGGCGGAGATTCGCGCGTTAGAGGCGAGGTATCCCGGTGCGGCGAGGCGGAAGGAGGAAGACCGGGATTGGGTGGAAGCGGCGCGGGATCTGCTGCAGCCAATGGAGGTTGGCGAGCGGTTCTTTCTGGTGCCGGAATGGCGCGACGATCCGGCGCCGGCCGGGCGCTTTCGGATGGTGATCAATCCGGGGATGGCATTCGGCACGGGCGTCCACGAGACTACCCGGCTGTGCCTGGAGGCTCTGGAGCGCTACGTGCGGCCGGGGATGGACGTGCTGGACGTGGGGACCGGCTCGGGAATTCTGGCGCGAGCGGCGGCGCTGCTGGGAGCGCGGCGGGTGTACGCGTGCGACATCGATACGGATGCGGTGGAGATTGCGGGACAGGGCGAAGGACCGGCGCCGTTGCGGTTCGTGGGGTCGGTGGACGGGGTGAAGGGCGGAGTTGCGGACGTGGTGGTGGCGAATATCAGCCCGGAGGCGATTACGAAGCTGGCGGCGGACTTGAAGCGCGCGCGGAGGGCAGGAGGAGTTCTGCTGGCGAGCGGGTTCGAGGTGCCGGAAATCGAGCTGGTGAAGGCGGCATTGGGTGTGGTGCGGGAGGTGCGGAGGAAGGGGAATTGGGCGATGGTGGTGGCGTAGATGCGTACATCCGCTGTTAGCCGTGTGCTGCTGGTCAGTTTCCGATAACGCCACTTGAACGAAGCCGCTCGCGCGGCAGACGCTTCGCGTGCGGGTCGGCATTGGCAGTAGCGGTTGAATGGGATT
>DATJMP010000287.1:0-4026 GCA_035508655.1 Bryobacteraceae bacterium | reverse complement strand
TTGGCCAGATGGAAATCCGCATCAACGGCAAGGGCGTGGTGGGCGACGCCATTCGCCGCCCCTTCATCCTCTACCGGCTCCTGCTCGGCCTGCTTCCCTTCTGAGCCATGCGACTCTTCGTCCTCCTTCTCGTCTCGACATTCCTTGCGGTCCCGCCTTCGCCAGCCGCCACGCCGCCGCCCGCACCGGTCGCGCCGCGATTCGGCGGGCCCCTGTCGCGCTTGAAAGATCTCGTGTCGATCGAGGGCGTGCGCGACAACCAGTTGATCGGTTACGGCCTCGTCGTCGGCCTGGCCGGCACCGGCGACCGCCGCCAGACGCTGTTTTCCGCGCAAAGCCTCACCAACCTGCTCGAGCGCATGGGTCTCATTGTTTCCCCTACCGCCATACAGGTCACGAATACCGCCGCTGTCCTGGTCACTGCCGATCTTCCTCCCTTCGCCCAACCGGGCATGCACATCGATGCCACAGCCGCCGCGGTGGGCGACGCCCGCAGCCTGCAGGGCGGAATCCTGGTGCTCACTTCGCTGCGGGGCGGCGACAGCCAGGTGTATGCCGTCGCCCAGGGGCCGGTCGTGACGGGCGGTTTTTCCTCAGGCCGTGGCGGCGCCAGCCAGAGCGTCAACCATCCCACCGTTGGCCGTGCGCCCGGCGGCGCCATCGTCGAACGCGTCGCGCCTTCGGTCACCCCCCATGGCACCGTGCGCCTCCAGCTCCTGCGGAGCGATTTCACCACCGCCACGCGCATCGCCGATGCCGTCAACCAGCGCTATCCAGGAGCAGCACGCGCCGAAAGCGCCGGCCTGGTCGCGGTCAAAATCCCGCCGGTATTCTCCTCTCTCGCCACCGAATTCGTCTCCGAGCTCGAAAACCTGGACGTCGACGCCGACCGTCCCGCCCGCGTCGTCATCAACGAGCGCACCGGCACCATCGTCCTTGGCAAAGACGTCCGTGTGCAGCCCGTCGCCATCCTGCACGGCAATCTTAGCGTCGAGATCCGTACGACCACGGAGGTCTCGCAGCCCGGCCCGCTCTCATCGGGCACCACCCAGGCCGTACCCCAGACCAGCGTCTCCACACGCGAGGAGAAGGCCCGCAGCGTCGTTCTGCCGCAGGGCGCCACCATTGAAGAACTGGTGCGCGCGCTGGCCGCCATCGGCTCCACTCCGCGGGACGTCATCGCCATCCTGCAAAACCTCCACAGCGCCGGCGCTCTGGACGCCGAAATCGAGGTGCTGTAAAAATGTTGCAAAGGAATCGGCCACGGATGAACACGGATGAACACGGATTTTGGGCTGCGTTCATCCGTGTCTATCCGTGGCCCAAAGTTGTTCAGCCATGAACGAGCTTCACCTCACACCGCTCCATTCCATGGCGCGCGCGCCCGACACCCCGGCCAAGATCCGTGATGCTGCCCAGCAGTTTGAAGCGCTCTTAATCGGCCAGATCCTCCGCACGGTGCGGGAAAGCGGCGGCTGGTTGGGCAATTCGGATTCCTCTTCCGAATGCGCCATGGATTACGCCGAACAGCAGCTCGCCATCGTCATGGCCCAGCGCGGCGGCCTCGGCCTTGCGGACCTGATTGCGAAAGGCCTCACTCGCCAGCAGGATGCCAGGGACACCATTTCCACCCCAGGTACACCAGAGAGTCCATAGCGCGGCGCTCGTCCCCAACTTTCGGATCGGCCGCAGAGGAATCGGATTCACGCCAAGTCCAGTTTCATCCGTGGACCGGTGACGCAGTTACGATGTCGGCCGCCGTAGATCAGCAGGTTCAAGCGCCCGGCCGCACCTCGCTCATCAGCGCCAGCAGATTGCGGTCCGGGTCGCGGAAAAACGCCATCCACAGCTCGTGGTCGGGCATCCTGGCGATCAGGTGCGGCTCTTGCTCCAGCGCCACACCCCGCTCTTGAAGCACGGCCCATGCCGCGCGGATCTCCGGCACCTTGAAATACAGCACGGAGCTATACGTCTCCGCCGCCTTTTCCGCCGCGGTGAGCATCAGCCGGATTCCACCGCACTCGAAGAATGCCATTCCCGGCATCTGAAACAGCAGCTTCATTCCCAACGCGTCGCGGTAGAACGCCGCGGCCTTCTCAGTGTCCCCAACCGTGATCCCGATCTGTCCAAGGGCATTCAGCCCGAATGGCGCTGTGGCGCCCGCCGCTGTTCCCATACCTCTCCTCGTTTCAGCCGCCCATCATACCCCAAGCGGCCCGATGGCGGAATCGCCGACTCGATCAGGTGCCGCAGCAGGTACCGGCAGGCCGCCGCGCAATCGGGGTCGGTTCCGCGCGCGGCTTCCACGACGCTGGTCCAGACCTCCGTCCGCTCTTCCTCAAAACTGGTGGCGCCCATCTCATTTACGCTCTTCGGCCGACTCGCGCCATCTTTCAGCGATCAGATCCCTCAGCCGGCCCACCCCGGCCTGCAAAGCTTCCTCATCGTTCAAGGCGCCGTCCGGATATCGCGATACCAGGGTGAGACCTGACAGCTGATCGCTAATGCTCCCGCCCCTTTCTGTCGATAAAGAGTCGTGGAGCCCCTATGATCCGGCTGACTCGCCTGAACCGCATGCCCATGGTCCTCAACTCCGATCTGATCGAACACATCGACGTCACCCCCGACACCGTCATCACCCTGACCACCGGCCAGATTCTCCGCGTGCGAGAGACTGCGGAGGAAGTCATCCGGCGCATCGTCGACTTCCGGCGCCAGGTCTCCGGGCCGGACGGCCCCTTACCCGCCTCGACCTGCCAAATCGCGTCGGAAGACGCCAGCCCCGGCGCCGCGCCGGTGCTGGTGATCGACCGTCCCTCTTCCCGCGAGGCTTCAGACGCGGGAGCTGCGGACAGCGTGGAGTCGCGAGACTGACCCATGGCCGAATCGAAATCGTCCGCCGCCAAGTCCTCCACCAGGATCGATCTGGCCACCGTTCTCGGAATCGCTCTCGCGCTCTCCGGTATTCTGGGCGGGTTGATTCTGGAAAAAGGCAAAATCCAGGATGTGGTCCAGGGCACCGCCGCCATGATCGTGCTGGGAGGAACCTTCGGGGCCGTTCTGGTCACCAATCCCCTGCCCGTGGTACTGCGCGGTCTGGGCCGCTTGCGCGCCGTCTTCTTTGAGCACTCCAGTTCCACCGAAGCCGCAATCGAGACCCTCATCGGCTACGCCACCAAGGCCCGCAAGAACGGCATCGTCAGCCTGGAGAATGAGGCCGCCGCCATCCCCGATCCGTTTCTGCGCAAGGCGCTCGGCTTGGCCGTAGACGGCACCGATCTCCAGGAAATCCGGAACATGATGGAGATCGACATCGCGCTGGCCGAGGAAACCGCCGAAGCCGAGGCCAAAGTCTGGGAGGCCGCCGGCGGCTACGCGCCCACCATCGGGATCATCGGCGCCGTCATGGGACTGATCCAGGTGATGAAGCACCTGGAGGACATCAAGGAAGTGGGTCACGGCATCGCCGTGGCCTTCGTTGCCACCGTCTACGGCGTGGGTTGCGCCAACATTCTATTTCTCCCCATGGCCAGCAAGCTGCGCGCGCGAGCCCGCGCCGCCGCCCGCCTCCGCGACATGACGCTCGAAGGCGTCATCGGCATTGTCGAGGGGCTGAATCCGACTCTGATCCGCATGAAGCTCGATTCCTACAACCATGGCAAGCCGGGGGCGGCGCGAACCTCTGCCGCCAAGGCTCAGGCCAAGGCCGCCGCGGCCTGACCGTCATGAAACGCAACCACACAGCCGCCCATGAAAACCACGAACGCTGGCTGGTCTCCTATGCCGATTTCATCACCCTGTTGTTCGCCTTCTTCGTGGTCATGTTCGCCTCCACTCAGGCCGACAAAAAGAAGGCCGCCGAAGTCTCCGCGGCCGTGCGCGAGGCCCTCGAACACGGCCAGTTTTCCAATACACTGGCCATCGTGCTCGGCCGCGGCAGGCATGAAGCCGTGCGCCAGCCTCCCAACGCCCAACGCGTCGACAAATCCGAAAACCTGCCGCCTCCGCCCGGCACGGGGCTGCACC
>DATJMP010000286.1:0-12301 GCA_035508655.1 Bryobacteraceae bacterium | reverse complement strand
AGGTCTGGGGCTACAGCCCGGAGGTCCGCACTCGCACCCTCGACGTCCACGTGCGCCGCCTCCGCAAGCGGCTCGGGCCCTACGCCAGCCTGTACATCGAAACCATCTTCGGCATGGGCTACCGTTTTCAGCCTTTCCATGCGCCGCGCTTCCAGTTCGCGTCCGGCCCGCAGGCCCTCGCCGCCAGCGCCTAGTCACCGACATTCGTCCCATTCCATGGCCGGGCCGGCCGCCCAAGGGATGAAAGTCGCGCCCGTAGCGCCGGCCTCCTGGCCGGCCATGCCGGCTTTCGAGCCGGCATACCTGACCAGGCAGTGTAGCGGCCAGTTCGACTTTCAAGAGTTCGGTTCCCTCGGGGACCCTCACGCCCCCTCGTCGCCGGCGCCTGGTAACCGCTGTCACGCCCGTTCCGAGCCGCGACCGCGAGGGAGCGGTCCTCGGGAACGGTCGCACCCCCGCCACTTATTTCTGCACCGCCGCAGCCGCGTCCGCATGGGCGCCGGGCAGGCGGAAGCAGAAGCGCGCACCCTGACCCGGCTCCGACTCCGCCCACAGTTCTCCGCCGTGGTCCATCACCGTCTGCCGCGTCACCGTCAGCCCGAGCCCCAGCCCGTTGCGTTTGCCCGCGCTCACGAACGGCTGGAAAAGCTGCCCGCGGATTTCCGGCGCGATGCCCGGACCATTGTCCCGCACCTCTACCAGCACTGTCCCAGGTTCCATCGCAGCCGAAATCTTCACCTCGCCTCCCTCCGGCATGGCTTCCAGGGCGTTGGCGACGAGGTTGACGAATGCCCGTTCCATCCGGCTGCGCTCCAGCGGCAGCTCGATTTCCGGCCCGATCTCCAGCCGCACCTCGACCCCCTGCGCAGCCGCCGCTCCTCCCAGCGCCTCGCACGCCGCCGCCGCCACTTCCCGCAGCCGGCACAGTTCCGGTGCGCAACGCGTCCCTCGCGAAACGTTCAACAGGTCCTGCAGCAACTCCTGGATCCGGCGCGACGCCCGGTAGATGTTCCCTGCCAGCCGCTTCACGTGCGCCGGCGGCAGATCGGCGTCCACAAGCATTTCGGCGCCGCCGTAAATCGCCGCCAGCGGGTTGCGCAGGTCGTGTACGATTGAGCCGGAAAGCCGCCCGATGGTGGAGATCCTCTCCTGCCGGATCAGTTCCTCGCGCGCCTCGCGAATGGAGGCGCACATCTGGTTGAAGGTGCGCGCCAGCCGGCCCATTTCATCGTCGCTGCGCGCCGGCACTTCGATTTCATAATTCCGCCGCGCCACTTCCGCCGCCGCCCGGTCCAGTTGTTTCACCGGCTCGATGATCCGGCGCGCCATCCAGGTGGTGGCTGCCAGACCCACAGCGATGGCCGCCAGCCACGCCAGCAAGATCTCCGTGGTCAGCCGCGCCACCCGTTCCTGCGCCCCTTCGAACGAGCGCAGAATCGAAACTTCGCCCACCGGCCTGCCGGCGATATCCAGCAGCGGCTCGGCGAACCTCGCGTAGTCCACCACCCCGTCGCTCACCTCCCGTGGCTCCGCCGATTTTTTCAGCCCGCCGACGATCGCCGCCGTGGCCCGCGGGTTCAGCGTCGAAGCAATCACCCCGCCCGGCGTCAGGAACAGGAATTCGCTGGTGGTGCGATGCTTCAGTTCCTCTACCGCCACCGCGTCGATCCGGTAGCCCGCCACCAGCACGTCCAACAGCGCCTGCCCCTGAGTCGAATCCACGTACACCGGCGTCACGGAAACCTGGTAGAGCTCGTGGTTGCGGCTGAAAAACCCCGAGGACTGTTCCGGAAACCGCGCCGCCGCCTGCGTCACCAAATCCAGCTCCCGCTGCGCTGAAAGCGGCGTCGTGCCGCCCAGCGAGGCCACGATTCTGCCCCTTGGGTCCGTCACCAGAAAAATGGCGTTGGAAGGGGAAATCTTCGACCACATCTCGCTGGCCGTGTCCTGAATCGTTGCCCGGTCTCCCGTGGCGAAGGCCAGCCGCACCTCCGGCAGCGTCGCCATAATCCGGCTCACGCTCGCCAGCAGTTCCGCCCGTGCCTTGAACAGCGACGTGTACGCCTGAAAGCTATCCTGCACCTCCTGCTCCAGGCTGTCCGACATGGCGTGCCGAATGTGGTTGAGCACGATTTCGCCCGTAACCGCGAACACTCCCGTGAGCAGCACCGAAGTCGAAAGCAGGATTTTGGCCAGCAGCGGCAGGCTGGAAAAGCGCGGCTTCATTTCTGCGCTCCCGGATAAGCGCCGTCATTCGGCACGGGCGGATATTTCTGACCGTACTTATTCAGGTGCGGCGCCGGAATGTAGCCGGTTTCGGAAATCGAAATCAGCGGCAGCGTCAGCCCTTCCTCCGGCACGTTCACGGTATGCTCCAAAAACCGCAGCATCTCCGGCAGGGAGCGTTCGTGGAACAGATGCAGCTCGTAGTCTCCCGCCGGGATATCCGCAATCTCGAACCTCCCGTTCGCTCTCGTGGCCGCGTACCATGGCGTGGCCACTACCGCGATGATCGCGCTCATCGTCGGATGAATATTGCAGAACACGCGCACGATGCCCGGCGTCCAGAACGTTACCGCCCGCGACGTCCCCGGCGGATACAGAGCTGTGTCGAACGGCTGCCCGGCGAAATTGGAGAAGGCATTGTGGTAGATCGGATCGAGGTTGGGAAAATCCACCGTCCCGCCCACCGGCACCACCAGCACGTGCGGCATAAAATGCCGGTCCTTCTGCAGCATCTCCTCCCGCTTCGGCGCCGGCGCCGGAGCCGGATGCCCCGCCGGCGCCAGCCACACCACCACTCCGGAATAATCCTTGTTCCGGCGCACCGCCGCTTCCCGCGAGTTGGTAATCTCCACGCGCCCGGTGACGGTGGCTGCCTGCGCCGCCGCCCACGCCACGCTAAAAAAGATAAGCCAGCGCCAGGTCATAGTGGTTGTTGATGCGCACGCCTTGGCTGATATACAGCGTCCGCAGTTGCGTGGTTTCGATTCCCACCAGCACGTTGGGCGCGATGCGGTAAAAGAAATTTCCGCCATACATCAGGTTGTGTGTGATGAGTCCTGCCGCCAGATCCGCCGCCCGGTTCTGCTGCTGCCCCGCGAAGAAGTGAAAATCCAGCCGCGGCAGCGTGTGGATGGTGATCTGCCCCCATCCGCCGATGCTCGGCACCGCCTCCAGGTTCCGCCCGTATCCGTAAAATCCTTCGGCGAACCCATTGCCCAGCGGCGCCACGTTCTGCCCATTGTAGAATGCGCCGCTGAACTCCACCGGCTTCCACGGGTTAACAAACCAGTCCACCGAAACCAGTTGAGACGGGATGGAAACGCCACCCGCGTGCGTCTCGCTTAGATGGAATCCGGGCGCGATTTCGATGCGCCGGTCGTCATCCAGCTTGTAATAAAACTCGAACCGTCCCTCCAGCCCTGGTCGCGCCGGTTCGAGCGGGCCGGTGAACGGGCTGCCCGCGTATGGCAGCACTTCGCGCGTCTGGATCACGCCCACCTGCGCCCGCAGCCCGCTCATTTCCGCAAACGAAAAATCCTGCTCGAACCGCACCTGCGGCACCCACAGCCATAGATTCCCCGCGCCGGTCAACGGCGACACTCCCACTTGTGCCAGCGAACTCGGCTCGCGCGGATTGAAGATCGGCTTCTCCAGCCCCGCCATCAGGCTGCGCGTCTTCCAGTCGATTTCGATTTCTCCGGTGCGCAGCCTTGCCGCCGTCCCGCTGCTGGCGAAGAAATCCATGTAGACGTTGCCGTGCACGGATCCGCCCCACACCGCCGTCGGATCGCGGAACTCCAGCCCCAGAATGGTCTGCCGCAGCGTCGCGCCGCCGTGCCCGGTTCCCGGCGCCGCCGCCACCACCGGGTAATCCACGCCCCCGCTCTGGTGCGAATCGAGGAAGGTGTTGAACAGCGCCATGCCCGCCAGCCGGATGGGCAGCTTCTGCGAGCTCTCCACTTTCGTTTGCGCCATCTCGTCGATCCGGCTCTGCGCCACCGCCACCTGCTGCTCGAGCGGCACCGCCGCCGTCGTCTCGCCCTTCTCCGTTTCCCCGTTCGAAGCGCTAGCCGGTCCCTTTCCGTCCAGCCGCGCCTTCAAATCCGTGACCTCTTTCTTTAACTCCTGGTTTTCGCGCTCCAGCCGGTCCAACCGGTTCAGGATTGCTTGCAAGTCCGGGGTCTGCGCGACGGATACAAGCGGCAAGGCCACCATCGCCAGGCCGCACCATTTATGAAGACGTGACATTGAGAATCTGCTCCAGCTTATGCCGCACCTCGGCCGGGGAAAACGGCTTGGGGAAGAACGCGCGCACGCCCATCTGCTCGATCCGCGCCGGCGTCTCCGGGTCGGTGTCCGCGCTCACCACGATAATCGGCGTGTTCCGCCGCCGGCCGTCCTCCCGGATGCGCCGGATCAGCTCGAACCCGTCCATCCGCGGCATGTTCAGGTCCGTCACGATCGCCCCGATTTCCGCACCGTTTGCCAGAATGCGCAGCGCCTCCGCCGCCGAGGACACCACCAGGATGGAAATCCCCGGGATCCCCAGAAATGCGATCTCCAGCGTGGCGGCGCTGTTCTCCGAATCCTCGACAATCAGCACCGACTGTTGCACCCGTTATTCTCCCCGCAAGCTGGCAGCCCTGTGTGGGGCAGGCTGGTAGCCTGCGGCGGGTTGGCAACCCGCCCTCACCGCGCCGATTTTTGCCGCCCAGCCTGCTAAATCCCTGTTCATCTCTGCCTGACCAGTCCTACGGCACAAACCGGTATCCCACCCCATGCAGCGTCACAAAGTGCCGCGGCGAGCCCGGATCCGGCTCCAGCTTCTGCCGCAGTTTCACCACGTGCGCATCCACCGTCCTCGTATTCGGATAGAACTCGTATCCCCAAACCGAGTTCAAGATCATGTCGCGCGTCAAGGGCCGGTCCGGATTCTGCAGAAAATAGCACAGCAAATTATATTCCGCCGGAGTAAGCTTCAGCTCCTCGCCCCGACGCGTTACCGCCCGCCGTTCGAAATCCACCTCAGTGTCGGCAAAATGCACCACCTTCCGGGCTTCCGGCGAAACGCGGCGCAGCACCGCCCGGATCCGCGCGATCAGTTCCCGCGCCCCGAACGGCTTCACCACGTAGTCGTCGGCCCCGATTTCGAGCAGGAGCACCTTGTCGAATTCCTCGCCCACCGCGCTCAGGACGATGATCGGCGTCTTCACCTGCGCCGCCCGGAGCTGCTTGCAGATCTCCGTCCCGCTCATGCCCGGCAGGCGCAGGTCCACCAGCAGCAGATCCGGCTTCACCGTCATGGCCCGCTCGTACCCGCTCCGCCCATCGCCCGCCAGCACCGCCCGGAACCCCTCCTGTTCCAGCATCACCCCGATGGTGTCCCGCAGGCTCTCGTCGTCGTCGATCACCAGCACCGTCTGCATCGCGAATGGTCCAATTGTACCCGTAGCGCCGGCCTCCTGGCCGGCCATGCCGGCATTCGTGCCGGCATACTCGACCAGCCGAATCCCAGCCCAGCATGACTTTCAATGGAGCGGTCCCCTCGCAAATGAACCAAATCCCACCGCCATACGCCGTCCGCTCCGTAGGACAGCGCTTTTGCGCTGTCGTGGCGGGCTTCTGCCAGGCACACGCGGGCGAAGCCCGCCGCCCCCTCTCAAAACGTCCACAGCACGCTCGTATACCCCGTATGCGCCCGATAATTCTGCAAAATCGAATACAGTCCGAACACCTCGTGGTACCCGTAATACTGATATCCCGCATTCCAGCGGATCTTTTTGCTGATGGGCACGCTGATCCTGGCCAGCGGCGATTCATAAGTGAGCGGATAGGTCTGCACGTTATAGAGCAATGCGTTTACGGTCCCCGTCGGCTCCAGACCCGCCCGCCCGTCTCCCGTGTCGCGCGTGAGCGCATACCCGACATAAAAATCCGCCCGCTTGCCCGCGCTAATCCGCACTCCCGCATTCACCGCGTGAATATTGCTGATATAAATCGATTCGCCGCTCTCCAGCGTGCTCACCGGCGCAGCCGCGAAGAACGCGATCCCGCCCGCGCTGTCCAGGTGCAGCCGCGTATAACTCCCGTCCAGCGCCAACCAGCTCCGTGCCGCCCATGAGGCATTGGCAAAGTAAGTTCGGGAATGAGAGTTATAACTACTCAGCGCGACCGGATTATTGTTGTAATACTCCTTGTATCCCGCCGACGCAGTCACGGAGCTTCGCCGGAATTCCAGCCGCCCGTCCAGCGCCTGGTAATTCTTCTCGCTCACCGGGAAGAACGGGTTGTCGTTCCTCCCGATCTCCGTCGAAAGGTGCAGCCGCAGCGGCTCGATAATCCTCCAGTTCAGCCCCGCCACGCCCGCGTGCACCCGGTCGTACTGCGTGTACAGCGTGTTGCTGAACGGAACGCCGGCTGGCGACGTGGATTCGATCGACCGGATCTGCCGATCGGCATACCGGAACCCCGCAAACAGGTCCAGATTCCGGCTCACGTGGAAATGAAGATCCGTGGAATTGGTGAGCAGCCGCATTCCCAGAAACTGAAAATTCACCAGCGAAGAAGTCAGGTTGGCCAGGTCCAGTTCTTCGTAGTAATTGTTCCCGCTCACCCGCGAATCGGAAGCGGAGAAGCTGTTCGTAATCGTGATCCGTCCCGTGGGAAAGTAACTGACGTTCAGGTCGCCGGTCCCTACCGGCCGTTCGCCGGTCCCCGCCGCGAACACCAGCCGGTTCTCCGTTCCCGCCAGCCCCGTCCCTACCGCCGATTCATCCAGAATGAAATTCCCGCGTCCCTCCGCGTAGCTGAAGCGTCCGTTCACCATAAAGCGCCGCCGCTCCACCGCCAGGTTCACCAGCCACCCCGGAAACGTCCCCCGCAGGGGCTCTATGCGGTTGAAGCTGCCTAGCGTAGTGATGTCGGTCGGGTTCAGCCCCGTTTGCGGCCCCGCTCCGTACGGCGTGTAGTCGTCGAAGAATTCCCACCGCCGGAGCACCGAAAGCCGCATCCCGAAGAAATCGAAATCCGCGCCCACCCGGTAAGTCCGGTATCTCCGCTTCACGTTGCTGAATAAAGTAAATACATCGCCCAGTTCGCCCTCGAACAGATTGGCAGTCGAAAGCGCGGGCCCGTCCTCGCTGTTGGCGCTGAACCCGGCTTTGAATTGTATATGGCGGCCCGGGAACAGCGTCAGGTCATGGTCCTGAATGCGATCCGTGAGGTTCTGGAGGTGCAGCCCTTCCGCCGTCGCCAGCCCCGGATCGAAATACGCGTTTTCCCGCCAGTGCATGTCGTACCGGTAGAGCCGGTTCTTCTGAATGCGCAGCACGGCCGATTCGTACGGGTCGTTTCCCAGTCCCTGCGTCGTCAGCACGATCTCGTCGAACCATTTCCCCGCTCCGTTCCTCGAATTCACCGTCAGGAAGCTCGAAAGCAGGCGGAGGCCGTTGCCGAAATTGACGTCGCTCTCGTATTTCTGCGCATCCCCGCCCACCAGCGCGTACCGGTAGCCCAACTCCCACGACTGCACAATGTTGTAATCGCCCGCATTTTCGCCGCGCGCCTCGCCCACCGGCTCCCCGCTCGTCGGGGCCACCGGCTCCTGCGCGCTCAGCGCTCGCAGCAGCAGCATCGAAATCAGGATGTACCGCATGCGTCCCTCACCTCAGAAAAGTCGGATCGGCATCCGACCCGTGGATCCGCACGTGGCACAACGTGCAGTTCTGGAATCGCGGCTGCAGCAGGTTGTGCGCGGGCGATTGCAGGATCACGCCCGAAGACGTCAGCCCGAACGTCCCCGCGCCGTTGTGGCATCCCAGGCACAGCGTATACACCACCGGGCGTCGCAGCAGTTTGGCGTTCGTCGACCCGTGCGGCGCGTGGCACGTCTCGCAGCCGTCCACCCGCACCGCAGGGTGCTCGTAGACGAACGGCCCGCGTTTGTCTTCGTGGCATCCAAGGCACGGCTCCTCGCCCCCCGCCGTCTGGTCCACCATCTTCCCGCTGCTGCCCGTCCGCCATGTCGAAGCGAACGTCCCATGAGGATTGTGGCAGTCCGTGCACTCCATCACGCCCTCGTTCACACGGTGCTTCACCGGCATTTCGAACTCCGCCCGCACCGTCGCGTGGCACTGGTAGCACAACTCCCGCTGCACCCGCGCCAGCAGGAACCGCGGCGCCTGCGCCTTGTGAATGGAGTGGCACGACGTGCATACCACGTCCGCCGCCGTATGCACCGACCTCCGGATATTCGCCTTGGAAAGATCCCGCGCGTGGCATCCCAGGCAATCGTTCACGATCTCCCCCGGCGCCATCAGCGAGAACGCGTGCGGAATCGTCCGCTTGCCCCCGTGCGCATCCACGTGCTCCTTCCCTGGCCCGTGGCAACCCTCGCAACCCGTTCGCTCCGGCGGCTCTTTGCCGGACGCGATGCTCTTGTAGTGCGGGTTCTTGTAGAAGTTCAGCCAGATGTCGGGATGGCACGTCTTGCAAGTAGTGCTCCCGACATATCCCGAGCCCGCCACGCGCGTCTGCGGCGTGGGAGGCGACTGCACCGTCTGCGCCTCCTGCGCCCATAGCGCCGCGGCTGCCCACACCAGAACCAGCAGCGCCTTCCTCACTGCAGCGAAATCACGACCCCGGATTGCGTCGTAACCCCTCCGATGGTGGCGGACAGCATCTGATCTCCGGACGGCAGCCCCTGCGGAATCGTCAGGTTGAATTGGTACAGCCCCGCAGAGGTCAACCCGGCGAATGACGGCGTGACCGCCGTCCCCGCGATCGTCAACTGCAGGTTCCCCGCTGCCGTCAGCGGCGCCGCGCCCGAAAATGCCTGCCCGGCCAGCTCCGTCGGATTCGTTGGGCCGAATCCGATTCCGAACAGCGCCACCTGGTCGCCCGCCTTCGCCGCAACCGTCGCATATCCCAGCGAGCTGCCCGTCGGCCCGATGATGTCGTACGTCCCGCCCCCGTAAGCCCCATCGCCGTTGCGCAGGATAATGCCGGCAATGTGCGTCGCATCGAGCAGGCTCCACGCCGGACTGTACGGTGCCAGGTTCACCGTACTCGTGGCCGTACCGCCGCTCGTCTGCACCGTGACGTTCACGCTGCCCGTATTCGGATCATCCGGCGCCTGTAAGTTAATCTGCGTCGAGCTTACGTAATACAGATAGCCTGGCTTTCCGTCGATCGTCACGCTGGCGTCGCTGAGCTGCGTCGGAAAATTGCCCGTCCACAGCGCCGTCGAGGATGCCAGGTTGTTTCCGTAGATCGAAATCCACGAGCCCGGTTGGATGCTGTCGCTCGAGGAATCGTTCGGGTGAATACTGGTAATCGACGGCGGCCCTGCCGGTGCGGCGGGAGTAAGTTGGAGCTTGGCCAGATACACATGCGTTCCCAGCGGCGAGCTCGTGTCGCCATCCCCCGCGTTGCCGGCCACGTAAAGAGTCACTGTGCCCACATTTGTCGCCGGCGGCGTCCAGTTGAACGTGTAAGTGGTGATTCCCTGGAGGAATGCATTCAACGTCTGCTCGATCCAGTGCAGCGAGTTGCCGCAACTGCCCGGATAGAAGCCGCCGCTCACGCTCGTGCCGCACGTCACCACCTGCGTGTTGCCATCGGTAACGGCCAGTGTGCCGGCGTCGTTCGTTGGGTCGCTGTCGATGCGTGCCGTCAGCTCGAAGCCGGTTTTGTTCAATGTGGGATCGGAAACGGTCACGGTAACCTGCTCCACCGCACCGCCCGGGATGTAAGTCGTGCCGCCCGCCGGCAAGACCGTCACCCTCCCGCCCCCGGTATTCGGCGTTCCCACGTGACAGGCGCCTCCCGCCGCGCATCCTGTCGGGCTGTCCCCGGGTGCACCTGTATAACCTGGATCAGGCCCATAATAGTAACTGAATAATACCGGAGGTAGAACCGCCATTAGCACAAGCGCACAGTGACTAATAACCTTCCCAGTTCGTGTCATTTTGATGTTTCCCCCTGATAACTCGGGCGCGAATAATCGCTCCCTAAACCTTCCATCAGTATGACACCGCCAGGCTCCCTTGAACGGCGCTCCCGGATAAGTTAACAATAATGGCCCATATGTTACTTGCTCCTTCGGGGCCCACTTACTTAAGGCTGATGGTGGCACCAGTCTGGCTGGTCGCCGTTCCCGCCGTGAGCACCACCGGCACCGCTCCGGTTCCCGCTCCGGATGGAACGATGGCTTCCACCTCCATTACCCCCGCGATCAGCCCCGGCGCAGATGCCGCGAAGACTACCGTCGCCGTCTTCCCGCCGATGGTCAGCAACACGGGCGCCAGCGGCGCGTGCAGAAACTCGCCGGTGATGGCTCCGTCCACGCCCGCGGGATCTACCGCCCCTTCGCCCGTGGCGAACAGCAGCACCGCGCTCCCGGCGGCCGCCGCGTTGCTCGGCCCGTTGACGGAGCCATCGGAATTGAAGGCCACGATCTCCCCGCTGCCGCTTTCCCCCAAGGTAAAAATTCCAGGCGCCGCCGCCGCGACTTGCGCTGTGAAAGCCGCGCTCGGCTGGCTCTTGTACGTCACCACCACGTTCGCCGTCGCCGATCCGCTCACCTCGTACGGGACCACCACGCTCGTTGCCGAGGCCGAAGCGTACAGAACCGGCGCCGATACGCCGTTGAACGTCACGCTGGTCGAGCCGGCCGTCAACGCTGCCGTACCGGTCGTGGGAATCGTTGCCGCCGCCAGCGGCGAAGGCCCGATCGTGAATCCATTCAGCACTACGATCTCCCCGGGCGCGATCGATCCCGCCACGTTGCTCGCCCCATTGCCGATCTGTGTTACCGCCGAAGGCGGAGCAATCGCTGCGAGCAGCCCGTGAATCTTGCCGTCCGTGCCGGTAATCCCCGCCGCCAGGTACAGCGTGTTTGGATCGCCGCCGCTCTTGCCGTTTCCGAATAAAATCGCCCACAGCCCGGTGTTCACGAGGGCGTTGCCGTTCTGATCCTGCAGCGTGCCCGCCAGCGCGCCGGTCTTCGGATCGAACGCGTTGATCTTGCCGTCGCCGAAATTGCCCACCAGCACGTCGCCGCCGAATGCACCCCAGTTGGCGGGTGCAATCGCTACGCCCCACGGCGAATTCAGCGCTCCATTCGAAACCAGCCGCTGCAGAAGGTTCCCGCTCGTATCGAAAACGTCCACGAATCCATTGCCGGGCGCCGGCGCATCCACCTGCTTGCCCGGCGCCTGTTTGGCGTACATCACATATAGCTTGCCGCCCAGGTTCCAGATGTTGAACGGCGCGAATCCCGATGGCAGATTCGGGTCGCTGAACCCGCCGGACACAGAGGTTGGCTGAAAACTCGCGTCAAACACGTCGATGTTACCGCTCGAGAAATTCGCCGCGTACAGCAGCGGCGCGGTCCCCGTCGGATTCGTGGTCACGCCCTTATACACGGCTCCCGATGCCGAGTTATCCACCACCTTCACGGCCGTTGTTCCCGCGCTGCCGTTCCACGCCGACACCGTCCCGTCCTCGGTGACAAAGATAAACGACGCCGCCTTGCCGTTCGGCGCCGGGAGCACCCAGCTCGTTCCGTTGCCCGGCACTTGCCCCGTCGCCGGTGCCGGGCTTGTGTGTCCCGACGCCGGCGGAATCGTCACCACGGTGGTCGAAATCGTGCCCGAACCGTTGTAGACCGTAGTCACGCCCTTGTCATGGTCCGTCACCCAGAACGGGCTCGATGCCGATTCTGAGATCCCCCACGGGTTGACCAGGTTCGGGTCGGTCACATCGGCCATCCCGGAAATATCGGAGACCAGGTTATGCTGCACGTACGCGTTTTGAGTGGCCGATTGCATCAACGCAGGCGCGGCGGCCATCACAAGTACCATCGGCAAACGAGGGAAAGATCGAGCCATGAACGTTCTCCAGACGGCTCGATTATAGCGGCAGGCTTATAACTTACAGAAGAACTTTTAACCCTTTACTGCCAGATTTTACAACTCGAACCTTCACTTACTCGACTTCCCGAGAAACACTTGTAACATCCAACCACCTGAACTACCAGGCCGTGTGGCGCAGGCTGGCAGCCTGGGCCGGTTGGCAACCCGCCCCTGCCGCTGGTTTGCCCGATAGAGTTCCCCCTGCGCGTTCCGGTTCATCTCAATGGGTCGCCGTGGGCGTCGAAAGCTCATCGGCGCCCGACCTTTTTGATCAGCGTGCGATGACCGCACGGTGCCGCCGGTTCCCCGTCTCCGGTTATGCTGAAATCGTGCGCCCCATTATCCTCCTCACCGCGGCCCTCCTCACGGCCTGCTCTGCG
>DATJMP010000285.1:0-22296 GCA_035508655.1 Bryobacteraceae bacterium | reverse complement strand
CAAACGATCTCGGTTTCCAGTGGATGGCGGAGGGGTTGGCCGAACGGCTGCGGAAAATCCTAGGGTTGTAATGTAACCGTAACCGAATCAGCGTGTGCCGGAGGCGATGTAAAGCGCGACCACGATGCCGAGTGGAAGCAGTGGCTCACTTGGCTGGACCTCATCGGCAAGCGGGTTTCCAAGATCGACGGAATCCGGCGCGTCCTGCCGGAGATCGTTTACTTGTGTCCGGTCGGGTTCCAACCGTCGGATCCGCGCAGAAATACCACGGCCCGGAATTGGGCCGCTTCGGCTGCGGTGAGCGCGTGCGCCCACGCGACGCGGGCTGCCGGTGCCGCGCCGGGCCCATCCGAACCAAATTCGGCGAAGTACGAGTCTTTCTCCGCCTCCGGTTTCTTCCAGTTGTCCCAGCCCTCGGGGCGGATCTGACCACCCATCCAGCAGTTCAGGTAGACCACGCGGGAGAACAAGCGCCAGGGCCGACCCAGATAGACGTCTTCAACGCCGGGCGATGCCGTCAGCCGGCAATGATCGAACACGAAGCCTTCCGGCCCGCCCGGCATCGTGCGGCTCACCGCCGCGATATACCCGGGTCCCAGGCTCTGGATTTCACACCGCTCGAAAACGGCCTGTGCGTCCCCGAAGATAAAGTCCACGTGGCCGGCTATGTAGCAATCGACATAATACTGCCGGCCGCTCGCCGCATACAGCGTGTCCTGCATGCCTAGGAAGCGGCAATGCCGGAAGACGGCCCGATCCGAGTGCACCGAAATCGCGACCGCCTGGGTTCCGACGCCGTAGTTGTTCTGGAACGTTATGTTCTCGCCCTCGAATTCCGGAGCGTTGACGTCCACCACGGCGCTGAAGAACGTGCCGCCGACGTCCTTGGCGCCGACGCTATAACTGATGACGGTCCTGGCGGCGTCTTCGCCGCGCAGCGTGATCCGCGGCCGGTCCGCCGGGATCCGCACGCGCTCGTGATACACGCCGGGGCGCAGTTCGATGATGACGCGTCCGGTAAAAGGGGTTAGCACGCGGTCCATTACGTGGTCCACGGCATTTTGCACTGTCGGAAAATCGCCGCTACCGTCCTGCGCCACCACGACGTGGATGGGCGTTACGGCGGCCAGGGCCGGCGCCGCCGCGAAGAGCACGAGCAACCGCATCATTCCCATAGTTCTATTTTGCTTCAGGGCTGGAGCCGTGCCGCGTCGTCTCTTCCGGCCGAGCCGGTACCTCTGCTGCTAGGCTGTAAGGACGATGAGCGTAGGCGCAGTTCCAAGGACAGGATTGCGGCAGGAGGTAGTGCGCTTTCAGCGGGGCAGCGTCCGGCCCTATATCGGAGTCCGCAATGCCATCGGCGTCCTTCTGCCGCTGGCCCTCGGAGCTGGAACCGGCTCTGTCGCCAGCGGCCTGGTGGCGGCAACCGGCGCGCTCAACGTCGCCTTCTCCGATAGTGACGCTCCGTACGCGATACGTGCTCGCCGCATGGCCGCGGCGAGCATCGTCGTCGGCATCGGAGTGATGGCGGGAGCTTTATGCGGGTGGCACAAGGCGCTGCTTGTTCTCGTCACGTTGGCATGGGCATTTGCGGCCGGTATGCTGGTCGCGCTGGACCAGACAGCCGCTGACCTGGGAACGATCAGCCTGGTGACACTGGTGGTATTTGCGGCGTTTCCTCTGCCACCGGAGAAGGCAATGATCTCGGGAGCGCTGGCCCTTGCGGGCGGGCTCACACAAACCGCGATTTCGGTTCTTCTCTGGCCTTTGCGACGCTACGCCATCGAGCGGCGCGCGCTGGCCGAGCTCTTTGACGGCCTGGCGGACCTGGCATCGAGACCGGGCACGGCCTACGAAGCGCCGGCCTTGAGCGCACAGAGCACGCAGGCGCAGGATTCGCTGGCCGCGCTGGATCGCGACTATTCGGTTGACGCGGAGCGGTACCGGGCACTCCTAAGCCAAGCCGAGCGTATCCGTCTGAGCCTGGTGGCCCTCAACCGGATGCGCATTCGGATGGAGCGGGCGCCGGGCACGGCGGATACGGTGGCGGCTCTTTGTCGCTTCCTGGAAGTCTCCAGCGGACTATTGCGAATGGTAGGGAACCAACTTCGTGACGGAGTGCCGCTCAAAGGAACAGCGCTCCTTGACGAAGCTCGCTCCGCGGCGGAGGCTCTGCGGGGGCGCCCGTTCGAGATGGGGTCGGAAGGGCTGAAGCTGATCGACGCCGTAGCCGGTCAATTCCGCGCAACCTTTGATCTGATGGGACGGGCCATCCCTCGGCACAATCGCGGCGCGCCGCATTATGACGCATGGCGCCCGCGTCGCCTCCGGCTGCACAGTGCACGGGCCACTCTGCGTGCGAACCTGAGTCTGCAATCGGCGGCCTGCCGGCACGCGATCCGCCTTTGCGCCGGAGTAGCCATCGCGGAGGTGGTAGGACTCCGGTTAGAACTGACGCGCGCCTACTGGGCGCCGATGACCGTGGCGATCGTGCTCAAGCCGGATTTCACGGCGACGTTCAGCCGCGGTGTGCTGCGACTGGCCGGAACTTTTATCGGACTGCTGCTGACGACGGCGCTGTTCCGCGTGGGATCGCCCGGCACGGGCTTCGAGATCGCGCTGGTCGCGCTGCTTACGTTTGCTACGCGTTGCTTCGGTCCGGCAAATTACGGGATCGTTGCGACCGCGATCACCGCACTGGTGGTGCTGCTGGTGGCTTTGAACGGAGTGGCTCCGGGTCCCGTGATTCTCTGGCGGGGATTCAACACGCTGCTCGGCGGCGCGCTGTCGCTGGCTGCTTACGCAGCCTGGCCGACATGGGAGCGGACGCAGGTGGGGGAGACATTTGCGCGGCTGCTCGACGCATACGCCGCCTATTTCCAGGCGGTGCGGCGGACTTACGAGCGCCCGCGGGAGCGGCGTTTGCGGGATCTCGACGCGCGCAGGCTGGCGAGCCGCCGGGCAAGGTCCAATGCGGAGGCCTCGATGCTGCGGCTAGCCTCAGAACCCGCAACGAACACGGAAACGCTTCGGCTTTGGAGTGGTGTGCTCGCTAACTCGCACCGGCTTGTGAACGCGCTGATGGCACTGGAAGCGGGGATGAGCGCGGATGGAATCGGGCCGCCGCGCCCCGGGTTCGCGAGGTTTGCCTCGGACGTGGAAGTGGTGTTGCATTCGCTATCGGCCGCGCTGCGCGGCTCGCGGCTGGACCTTTCCGAACTGCCGGACCTGCGCGAGGACCACAACCGGCTGGTGAGCGCGGGCGACCCCGACCGATATGCGCTGGTGAACGCCGAAACCGACCGCATCGTGAACTCCCTCAACACGCTTGCCGAGGAAGTGGTGCGGTGGAGGGCAGGCATGTGACGCGGCCGCCGAATGGTTGCCGGCGCCGCCGTGCCTGCATGCGCGAAGCTATTCGGTGCGGATGATCTCCACGATATCCAGCCGGGCGATGGGCCGGGTTGCGGTCCAGATTGCGGCGGCGACGATTGCGGCGATGAAGATCACCAGGACGGCATAGGTTATGGGATTGGCGAACCTGGCGCCATCGACCAGACTCTCCAGGAACCGGCCGGTGAGCGCGGCTCCGGCGACTCCGGCCGCGGCCCCCAGGCCGATTGTGATGAGACCCTGGCACAAGAGGTTCACCCGGAGAACTGCGGGCGTGCTGCCCAGCGCCATTCGGACGCCCATTTCGTGGGTTCTGCGGGAGACGGCGTACGAAACGATGCCGAAGATCCCGATCACCACCAGCAGCAAAGCGACGCCCGCGAGGCAAAAGACCGCCGTACGATAGAATTGCGGCCGCGCGAGAGCATCATTCACCCTCTGCTCCATGGTTTTCACGCCGAATACCGGCACTTGCGGGTCTATCGACCGTACGGCGTCTCTGACCATCGGCAGGTAGTCTGCAGCGCGCCCGTTGACCCGCGCGACGATGGTAGCTTCACCGGGCGAGCGAGAGGGGAAAAAGACCTGGTTCAGGCCGGCGGCATTCGGATTTGCGCTCGCCACCAGGTGGCCGTCCTCGGCTCCTTGCACCATGTAGTCCATCCCTTTCACCACTCCGACGACCTTCCAACGGCTGCGGCCCTGGGAGATTTCGCGGCCCACGGCGTCGGCAACGTCGCCGAATTCGCTCGCGAATCGCTCGCTTACCACGGCTACGGCGGTGTTGGCCTGAAAATCTGATTCTGTGAACTCGCGGCCTCGCAGAATTTGTCCACCCATGGTACGGAAGTAGTCCGGCATGACGTAAACCACCTTCGAATTCTCCGTTGCCTGTCGCCCATCCATCCGCAAACGCCCCCCGATGGAACCGATGGCGTACAAGGGCAGCGATTCCGTCGCACTCGCGCTACGCACTCCCGGCAGACGCCGCACCTGGTTCAGAACCTGCTGCAAATAGGCCAACTGCTGGGCATCCGTCTGGTGTGCCGTTCCTTCGAGCGCCACGTTTGCGGACACCACGCCATTCACGTTGAATCCACGATCGAGCCGTATCAGCCGCAGGAACGCCCCGCTAGTAGCTAGCGAAGCCGCCGCCAGCACGATTGTGATCGCGACCTGTGCGGCGACCAGCGCTTCCCGGATCAGCCGCGCCCTCCGTCCATAGCTGGAGCCGCGGTTTCCGAATGTGAGGATCCGACCGGCGTACCACGACGGCAGCAAGCCGAACAGCAGACCGCTCGCGGTGGATGCCGCAATGGCAAAGGCCAGTACGCGTCCATCCAGAATCGAATAGACCTGTGTGGCGAGTGCGGCCGGTTGGAGCTTCGCTGCGGCCGCCGTAGTCCAGTACGCCACGAACGATCCAGCGGTGGCGGACACAAGTGAGAGCAGCACGCACTCCGTGAGCAACTGCTGGGAAAGCCGCGCGCGGCTCGCTCCCAGGGCCGACCGGATGGACAACTCAGCGGCCCGGTCCGCCGTCCGCGCCATCAGCAGATTCGCCACGTTGGAGCAGGCAAGAAGAAGGATGGCCGCCACGCACGCCAGCAGCACCAGCGAAGCTTTCCGTGCGCGCCCGGCAAGGTCGTCCTGGAGTCCCGTCATGACCGAAGGAAACCGGAGCCGGTCGATCGGCCGCCGATTCGGCCAGAACCGTTCGGCTTCAGCCTCGAAATGCGCGCTGGCCTGCGCCCACGAGATGCCAGGCTTCAACCGCGCGACCGTCTCCCATCCATTGTTGCCCGGGGACATACGCGCCGGCTTCCACAGAACCGCGCCTCCAGGATAATCGAATCCCGGCGGCGCCACGCCGACGATCAGGAGCGGCCAGCCATTCAGGCGGATGATGGAACCGAGCGCTCGCGGGTCGCCCGCATAGAGTTCCTGCCAGAGGCCATACCCGATCACCGCCACCGCATCCGGTCCGGTAGTGCCTGGCTCACCCACCACGAAGGGTGCGGCCACATCTTCTCCCGGGGCGAAGGCGCGCCCCAGGACCGGTTGCGTTCCCAGCAGAGAAAAGAAATTCCACGTCGTCTGCGCAACGCGCGCCCTGCGCCATTCGCCCGTCCCGCCCAGGTTGACGTCGCCCTGCTCGACCAGTGCCGCGTCCGCCAGGTATGTACTCTGCCGGAGCCAGCCGTGAAATTGGGCCGGGCTTTCATGGGGCGCGAAAAACGAGTGCAGTACGATTAGACGGGACGGATCGCGAAACGGAAGGGATCGAAGGAGCAACGCATTCACGACGCTGAACAGGCCCGTGTTGGCGCCGATCCCGATCGCTAACGCGAGAACCGCAAACACGGTCTGCCAGGGGCACCGTATCCACAACCTCAGCGCGTGCCGCGAATCCTGCGCCGCCTCGCGCGCCAACTGCGTCGGAACCGAAATCGCCAGGTCCAACAGCAGACGGATCCACACCCTGCCCATTGCGTGCGTACCGTTCGATTCGTCCAACTCGTCGCGGAACTCCCGCTCCATGACTTCCGCATAATTCTCGCGAAATCCGGCCGGATAGAGCCGTATGAGCTTCCGGTAAAAGCGGACCGGCAAAGGCACGTCAGGCATGCTTGGGAGCTCCAAACCTCACAGCCGCCAGATCTACCAGTTCCCGCATGCGCGCAGCCTCCGCGCGCGCTGCCTTTCGCCCCAGAGGCGTAATCCGGTAATAGCGCCGGCGCTCGTCGTCCAGATGTGGATCGGGTCGTGCGTCGGATTCCTCGATCAGTCCAAGCTCCAGCATCTTGTTAATCGACCCGTAGAGCACGCCCGGTCCCAACTGAAGCTTATTCCGGGTGCGCCGCGCGATCTCGCGCTTTAGGGCATAGCCGTGGCGTTCGCCTTCCGCAAGGGACAAAAGGATATGGAAGACGGCGGGCGAGAGCGGCGTGAGATTTTCCGGGTTGGATTCATCTTTCAATGACATACTGGTACAAAATCAGATATAGTATGTCCAATCTTCGATCATATTGTCAAGCGTGATTTCAAACCCTGAACCCAAAGGTGTATTGCGCGAAATGCATGGCAGATTCAAGAGCCTCGGCCCGACGGCCGGCTCACGGGAGCTTTTGGAGAACCGGTCCAGGAGGCAACCCCCAGAGGCGGCATGGGGCTATAATTGCATCTTTCGATCCAGGCTGCGATCACGGGAGATCATCCGATATGAGACGGAAGGCATTTCGACCTGATGTGGCAGTGGCCACCATCATCGTATTGACCGGCTTTGCGGGTTTCGGACAACGTGCTGCCGCTCCGGCACCCGCTGATTGCCCGGCCGACGGATTTACCGGCGGATTCACTCAAGGCTGCCCGCAAAGGCAATTTGCCAACCCCGCCGATATCTCGGCTATGATGGCCGCGCTGCCGGACAAGCCCTACGCCACGCCGCAGAGCCTGCGCCGGGTGCTGGTGCTCTGCCGGGCCCGGGGTTGGGTGCACACTTCCATCCCGCTGGCGGCGAAGATGGTTGAATATCTGGGCGACCGGACCGGCGCGTGGATGACGACCATCACATACGACGCTGCCGTAATCGCGCCGGAAAACTTGAAGCAGTATGACGCCATCTTCCTCGACAGCACCACCGGCCAATTTCTGGATGATCCGGACGACAAGGCTGCCACGGACCTTCGGCGGCGAGCGCTGCTTGACTTTGTCAAGAGCGGCAAGGGTTTGGCGGGTGTCCACGCTGCTACCGATAGCTACCACACCAGTGGCCCTACGGTGACCGGTACATGGCCCGAGTTCAACGAAATGATCGGCGGCTTCTTCAAGTTTCACTGGAGCTACCCGACGCTGATCCCGGTGAAGGTCGACGACCCTCACAGTCCCTTGACAGCGATGTTCCCGGCTAAGGGTTTCGACATCGTGGACGAGACCTACACGTTTGCGCAAGATTCCTTCAGCCGAAAGCGGGTTCACGTTCTTACCAGCATCAACTACGCCAAGATGAGCGCGGAAGACAAAGCCAAGGAGCCGGCAGCCAACAGACGGACGGATGGCGATTACGCCTTGAGCTATATTCAGCGCGTCGGCAATGGCCGCGTCTTCTATGAGGCACATGGGCATGACGAGAAGGTGTATTTTCTGCGGCCCTTCGTCGCGCACATGTTGGCGGGAATTCAATATGCCCTTGGCGACCTGAAGGCCGATGACAGTCCGAGTGCAAAATAGAGGATCTCGAATCTGAAAATCCTCCCAGCGAGCTCAGTTCGAGTCATTCGACAAGTATGAGCGAGTCTTTGATTGCTATTGACGCCGGCGCACTTCCCTGGGAGGAGCGCTTCAACGAGCAAGTGGGCCGTCCACTGTTTCGCAAGAATCTGGTGACCGACCCGGAGACCGGAATGGAGGTGCGCCTCGTGCGCTATCCTGCCGGGTTCGTCAATCCACGCCACACTCACCCCTGCGCGCACGGCATGTACGTCCTTGAAGGAACCTTGGTTACACACGATGGCGTGTATGGCCCCGGCCATTTCGTGTGGTTTCCCGAAGGCACGGTCATGGAACACGGCGCTACGGCCTCTGCGGATGTGACGGTGCTTTTCATTACTAACAAGCGTTTTGAGATTCATTACGAAAAGGCTAAGTAGGCTATCGAGGTGCAGGAGATCAGCATCCAGCGGACTCGAAGGAGAGAATCGGCGCCGCGCTGCTAGGCCATTCTTCTCTGACTGATTTCGTTCGAGCGGCCTACCATCCGACGTTGGATGCCCTCGCCCTCAAGGATTGAAATATATTTTCTAAACAGAAGGGAACTGAAATGGCAAAACCGACTCGCAGAAATCTCTTGCGTTGGGGGCTGCCGCTCGCAGGACTGGCCGGCCTTCCCTCGCTCTCCGATGCGGTCGAAACCGCGAGTACTCCCTACCGCCGGCCGAAGCTGAAAATCACGGAGGTCCGGACCGCCGAAGTGCAGGTGCATGGCTACCAGGTGCACGTGCGAGTGTACACCGATCAGGGCATTATCGGCCAGGGCGAAACGACGGACGCGTCACAGGGCAATGTGCCGCTCATCCATTCGTTTAGCCGCATGCTGGTGGGGCAGGATCCGCTCAACATTGAGGCTGCCTTCGAGCGCATCCGCACTTCCGGCGTTTTCGCGGGGGCGCAGGCCGGCCAGTACGTCACGGCGCTGACGGGCGTCGAAATCGCGCTCTGGGATATAGCCGGCAAAGCGCTAGGACTGCCCGTTTACCAGTTGCTCGGAGGCAAGGTGCGCGACCGCATACGTATTTACTGCGACTCCGGCGCGCGCGAGATGATTCCTGGCGACGAGCGTTCGAAAGACCGAATCAAGCAGATTCAGGAGATGGGTTTCACGGCGGCGAAGATCGACATCGACGACGCGGCAGACCCGGCCCGGTTCGACCGCGTCAACTGGACCGCATCCAACGGCGAGATCGACCACATGGTGGCCAAGGTCGCCTTTACCCGGGAGCTCTATCCGAAGAGCGTGGACCTGGCCGTAGACATGCACGCGCGCTATGACGCGACCACCGGGAAGCGTGTAGCCAAAGAGATGGAGCCGTTTAAGCTGATGTGGCTGGAAGAGCCGGTGCCGGCCGAGAACATCGACGCCATGCGCGAGGTCCGCGCCTCCACCAGCACACCCATCTGCTGCGGCGAGAACGTCTATATGCGCTGGGGCTTTCGCGAACTGCTGGAGAAGCGCGCGGCGGATATCATCATGCCCGACTTTCAGAAATGCGGCGGTCTGCTGGAAGCGCGCAAGATCGCCGACATGGCGCACGCGTATTACGTGCCGGTGGCGCCACACGCGGTGACCTCGCCCATTGGCATGATGGCCACGGCTCACGTCTGCGCCGCGATTCCCAATTTCCTGGTGCAGGAATGGCACTGGATCGATTCGCTCGACCTGTGGCGCAACTGGGTGAAGGAAGGCGAGATCATTCAGAAGGGCTACATTAATATACCGGAACGCGCCGGTTTCGGCGTGGAGATGAACGACGAAGGCGCTCGTAAGGCACAGGTGCCGGGGACGCCGTGGTTCGAGCCGGCGCGGAGAGGTTGAACCCATGAACATTTCGAACTTTGCGGTAGCCGCCCTGCTGACGGCGTCCGCCGCTTTGGCCCAGCCAGGCATTCTCACACGCGAGTTGCTCGTCCAGTACACGCCGGATTGGAAAGGCGAGCGTTTTCCCGATGGCCGCCCGAAGGTTCCGGACGGAATTCTCCAGCGCATGAAAAACGTCACGCTGGAGGAGGCATGGGCGGAGCTTCGCACCGGCGGCTTCAACCACGAATACGTGGACGGCTGGCTGGTGATCCATCCCGACAAGGTACTGGTGGGCCGCGCGTTGACGGCGCAATGGCTGCCGGGCCGGCCGGACATCGAGCGCGTCATCGAGGCGCAGGGTAAGAAGGATGGCCGCGTCGGTGGCACCAACGCATGGCCTGTGGATATGCTGCAACCGGGCGACGTCTACGTGTGCGACCATTTCGGTCTTAAACAGGACGGGCCGTCAATTGGCGACAACGTCGGCAATGCCATCTACGCCAGAAGCCACAACGGGATCGTCTACGACGGCGCTGTGCGCGATATCAATGGCCTGAAGGAGTTGGAGGATTTCACCGCGTTCGTTCGCTATTACGATCCCTCGCACCATTTCGGCATGCTGGCAACCGGCGCGCGGCTGAACTCCACCATGATCGGCATCAACATTCCGATCCGGATCGGCGAGGCCACCGTGATGCCCGGAGACGTCGTTCTAGGGCGCGACGGTGGAGTGCTCTTCATTCCGCCGCAACTGGCCGAAAACGTGGTGCGATACTCCGAGATCACGCACCTGCGGGACATGTTCGGCCACCAGCGGCTGCGCGAAGGCAAATACACGGCGGGCCAGATCGACGCTGCCTGGTCCGCGCCCATCGAGGCGGATTTCACGGGATGGCTGAAGGAGAACCGCGATCATCTGCCGGTGGCGCGCGAGCAGGTAGACGAAATCCTTCAGCGTCGGGCGACAGGCTCCGGGCTTAGAAACTGATCTGGCCGGGCTTACCAAGACTGCCCGTAAATGATGCCGCCCTGCAGGCGCCGAATCCGATTGATTTCCGTAAAGCAGGGGGCGACTTTCAGATTATGTCTGCTTGGTGAAAAGGCTACGCCCGGGGTTTGCGCTACCGTTAGCCCCGCCACTCGCAGCCGCCAGGACCTGGCGCAATTTCTCGGCCAGGGCCTTTGGCGTGAAGGGTTTCTGAATGTACGACGTGCCGGCCTGAGGCAGCCCATGAAAGGCGAGGGTATCGTCCGTATAGCCGGACATATAGAGGACCTTCGTGGCAGGTTCTAAGGCCCCTACGCGTCTGGCCAACTCCCGGCCGCCCATTACCGGCATGATCACATCGGTCAGCAGCAGGTGCACGGGACCGTGCTCCGTCAAAACCCGGAGAGCTTCGTCGCCGTCCGCCGCCTGCAACACCTTGTAACCGAGCTGTTCGAGCGTCTGGCAGACCAGTGTCCGGACACCCGGCTCATCTTCCGCAACCAAAATGGTTTCCGTGCCACGCAGGCTTTCGAAAGGCGAGGCGAGAGATGTGTTCTCTTCTTTCCCCAACACGGCCGGGAGAAGGATTTCAAATGTCGTTCCCCGGCCCGGATGGCTGCTGACGTGAATCGAGCCCTGATTCTGTTGAATGATGCCATACACAATACTCAGACCGAGTCCTGTGCCTCTTCCCACGCCTTTCGTGGTGAAGAAGGGCTCGAAGATGTGACCCAGGATATCCGGACCTATCCCATATCCCGTATCGCTGACTTGAATCCGGATATACGGGCCTGGACCGCAGTCGAGGACTGCCTCAACCTGCGTAGGGACCAAACTGGTCTGAATGCGAAACACCCCGCCTTCGGGCATGGCGTCGCGCGCCTTCGCGCCCAGATTGATGAACACTTGTTCGAGCTGGTTGAGATCGGCCTTCACGCAAGGCAGGTCGTTGCCAAGGTCGGTTTGCAGCTCGATGTGTTCGCCCATTAAGCGGCGCAGGAGGGCTTCCATATCCGTTAGCAGACGATTGATCTGGATCAGCTTAGGCTGCAGCATCTGCTTCCTGCCGAAAGTGAGAAGCTGGCTGGTGAGAGCGCTGGCGCGATTGGACGCAGCCAGGCTTTCCTTCAATTTGTCGTGCCGTGGATCGGCAGGTGGCGTTGCCTCCAACACGATGTTGAGATAGCCGCTCACGACCGTCAACAGATTGTTGAAGTCGTGGGCAATGCCGCCCGCGAGCCGGCCCACCGCCTCCATTTTTTGGGCTTGGCGGAGCTGCTCTTCGAGCTCGCGGCGGGCTGTGACATCTTCCGCGATTCCCGCCACGCGATACGGCTTGCCCTCGAAGTCGTAGATGAGAAAAGTCCGATCGTGGACCCACCTTATGGAACCGTCCGGGCGGACGACTCGATAAGTTTCCTCGGCCGGCTCCGTTTGCAGCTTTGAGAAGAATGCCAGGAAGCGATCCCGGTCCTCGGCGTGCACCGTATCGACCAGCCATTCGACGTTTTGATACAGCGCGGCGCAACTCAGTCCCCAGACCTTCTCGAAGGCAGGGCTGACATACAACGCCCGCCGACTGCCGATGTCGAGCATCCAGAAAACCTGATCAATGTTTTCCGCCAACTGGCGGAACCGCTTTTCGCTCTGCAAGTCCGTGATATCGATCTTGGAGCCGATGTAGCCGGCGAAATTGCCTTCGGACGCAAACCGCGGGATGCCGGTGCACAAAACGAGCCGGTATTCTCCGTCCGCCCTGCGCCAACGGGACTCCACTTGAAACCTCTGCCGAGCATCGAATGCCGCGGAGGAAACCTCATAGTTGCGCTGGCGATCGTCGGGATGTACGCAGGAGAGCCAGCCGTTCCCGAGTTCCTCCTCCAGGGTTCGGCCCGTAAAGTCCAGCCACGTCCTGTTGACAAATTTGCAGAGTTTGTCCGGACCGGTAACAAAGATCATCACGGGAGCCGTGTCGGCCATGTTGCGGAAGCGCTCTTCACTCTCCCGCAGCTCGGCCTCAGCCTGCTTCCTGTCGCTGATATCTTGCCCCGTCCCGATCAGGTGCACGGGCCGGCCATTCTCGAAAGATACCTGCCCGGTGGCGGCGACCCATCGTTCGCTACCATCGGCACGGCTGATGACGCGGTACTCCGCGTAGTATTCGCCGCTTCCCGCCGGATCGAGGGCGCGCTCCAGCAGAGCTTGGGTTTTAACCTGGTCTTCCGGATGAAGTCCCGAGAAGAACGTCTCTATGGTAACGGGCGCGTCGGGAGCGACACCCCAGAGCTGCCTCACGCGCGCATCCCACATGATGGTTCCGGTGGCGACGTCATAGTCGTAGATGCCCAGCTTGGCAGCATCTTTGGCGATTCGGAGCCGCTGCTCCCCTTCATTGATGGCCTGCTCGTCACGCCGACGCTCGGTGATGTCACGGATAATCGCCCACATACCCGTGGGCTCGCCCTGTTCGTTCCGCAGAAGGTATCTACGCAGCTCTACCGGAAACACGCTTCCGTCGCGCCGCCGATATTCCTTCTCGTATATTGCTGAGTGCCCGGTAGACAGTACCTGCTCCGCCACGATTCCGGCTTCGAGGGCGTGCCAGCGCTCGGGGGTAATATCCTGGTAGGTCAGCCGGCGGAGTTCCTCGGCGGTATAGCCCAGCATGGCTTCAAACGCGGGGTTGAATTCGAGGAGATGCCCGGCCATGTCGACGGTCAAAACAGCGTCGGTGATACTCTCGTGGAGGCGGCGGTACTTGGTTTCCGAAACGCGCAGAGCCTCCGCGAATTCGGTCAGTTCGCGGTTTGTGGCGGAAACGCAATCGATGCTCGTGTGCAGGTCGGCAGCGTTTCGCTGGGTGTCGCGGGCAATCCGGCTTCCGATAAGGGCCACCACCAGCAGGTACAGGTCCACAAACAGTATGGAGTCGGTGTTGGTGAGGGTGCGGACGCCTGGTATCGCCCGGGTGAGACCGTGCTTTTCGGCGACGCCTAAGGCGGCGACCGCCGCCAGGACGATGCCCGCTGTTATCAGATAGGAGGCGCGGTCAAGCAGCATGACGCCAACCAACAGCAGCCCCGGGAAAACCAGCATCGCGTTGCTGCGAAATCCATCACGCGCTTCGACCACCAGCAGAACAGCAGTCAACAACACGGCCAGAAAGGCTATTCGCGCAGCCCAGGCCGGCCTCCCCGCACGATTCATGACTGCCGCTGCCACCAGTCCCGCGACGGCGAAAACCATTAGCGGTCGTTCTCGCGTGTCGGAATTTAAAACTGCGACCACCCCGATCGCGAAGGCTAACAGGAAACAGGCGAACTGAAGAGTTCGCGCGTTGCGGTCGCGGCCCGGGTCGCCGATTGGCTTGGGAAAGAGCCAGGATGATGAATTGCGGTCCGACATAGGTTCGGAGCTCCAACGTGCTGACGAAACAGTGTCTCAAAAGGAGCGTCGCTCATCAAGACTTTGGTATTCCGCTTCGTAGACGATTATACGCGGCGCTGAAGCCGCACTGGGTGCCCAGTACCTTCCGTACTGGCTGGTTTAGCGACCCGATCCGTCCACAGCGATTACCTGGCGTGATCCGATTCCCTTGCCACGAACACGCGGCGAGCGTCGAGGCACGAGTGGGTGTAGTAATCTGAATGGAAAAGATGGCCCAGGCGCGGCACCACTTTCGTCCCGATCAACAGCAATTGTCCCTGCGGCGCGAAACGCGCTCAACGTTCGCTGTATGACAGCGCCCGAGCTTCGCAGAAAGTCGCGGCGTCCAAAGGGTTCCACACGTAAAGCGCGGGCACAATCCCCCTCCGGGATGGCCCGCACGATGGCGGGATTGGCACTTTTGATCGTGCTCGTTTCCGGGGCGGTGGGTGTACTGCTGGATCAGTACACGTTCAGTCTGCAATGGCCGGTGCGAATTCGCTTCGAATGGCCGCTCGTCATTAGCCGGCGCTCACCTGGCGACGAAGAGGCCACGCTGCGGGCGGACCAATATGGCCGGCACCTGACTGCATACCAGGAATATGCATGCCGCAAGTTCGGTTCGGCCTGCCGGGTCGCACTGGCGATCCAGCGGGCGGAGAATCCAAAAGGAGCTTGCGAGATTTATCATTACAACTCGGACGGCACACTCGATTGGGGATACTTTCAGATCAACACGGTGCATCTCCAGCGCCCCGGCCTGAACCTGCGGAGCCTGCTCGATTGCAAAGCGAACATCGATTTCGCGTACGTCCTGTATCAGGAACGCGGCTTCACGCCATGGACAACGTACAATAGCGGCGCTTATCTGAGATTTCTGCGTGACAGCCCGAATTGATTGGCTTGGCTGCGGATCCTGGCTGTTCGGGTCCGAAGCCGGGCAACCGTCCGGAGTTACTATGCAACGTGGAGGTTCATCCAACTTGATGCGCTTCGCTCTGTTGGTTCTGATCGCCGCCCTGCCGGCCGCGGCGGCCGGCTTTCGTGCTTCCGCCGTTAAGGCAGATATCACGCCGGAAAGCTCCCAGTGGCTGATGGGCTACGACGCCCGACGGTCCGCCGGCGTTCACGACCACATCTTCCACCGCGTGGTGGCGCTTGAAGCCGGGGGCGAGCAGATCTTCCTGGCGGCGAGCGATCTCTGCCTGTTCTCCCCGAGTGTCTACGACGACGTAGCCCATGAACTCGAACGCATTCTTGGCATCCCGCGCACGCACTTCTGGTGGAGCGTCACACATTCGCACGCCACGCCCGAGGTGGGGCCGCCCGGCATTTACAAAAGCCTGCTCGGCCGCTCCGACCACGAATGGAATCGCGACTACGCCACCTTCGTGAAAGCTTCGCTTGTCCGCGCCATTCGTGACGCCCGCGAAAAGCTCGAGCCCGCCCGCATCGCTTTCGGCCAGGGGGTCGCCATGGCCAACATCAACCGCCGCGCCAAAGACGAAGACGGCAAGGTTTCCCTCGGGCTGAATCCCGACGGCCCCGCCGACCGCCAGATCAACCTCATTCGCCTGGAGCGCTCCGACGGCTCGCTGATCACCCTTATCGCCAACTACGCTATGCACGGCACGGTGATGGGCGGAGAGAACCTGCTCATCAGCGGCGATGCGCCCGGAATCGTGAGCGCCTATCTGGAAGAGAAGCTCCTCGCGCCGGTGCTCTTCATCAACGGCGCCGCCGGCAACCTGGCGCCCATCTATAGCGTCTATCCCAACCCCCGCAGCGGCCATCTCTCCCAGTTTCGCGTTCTCCTGGGCGACCACATCCTTGCCGCTCTTCGCTCCATGGGCCCCGCCACCGCGGACGTTACGATATGGGCCGGCGAAAAGACCATCGAAACCCCGCAAAAGCCGGGCCTCGAGTGGCCCGAGGATCTCGCCCGCTATGCAGGTGGCCCGGCTGGCCGGCCCATGGTGAAACTGCCCATCCGCTTCCTACGCCTTAACGACACGCTCATCTGGTCGGCGCCGGTCGAAATGTTCTGCGAAATTGCGATAGCTGTGCGCAACCAGTCGCCTTTCTTCCACACTTTCTACTTCGGCTATACCGACGGCTGGTTTGGCTACCTGCCCACCGCCCAGGCGTTTGCCGAGGGCGGCTACGAGCCCAACACCTCGCCGTTTACCGCGCGGGCGGAGGAGGACGTCACGGAGGGCGTGGTCGCCTTCATCCAGGGAATGCATTGACCGCGCAGGAAATTTCCGGCTTTCTGACCGGCTTTATCGGACTGAGCGACCGCTCGATTGGGGCAAGTTAACGGTCTGCTGGCCTGCGGTATAAGCGATATATTCCGTACCAATTACCGCGGCGATGCCTTTGGGCGGCTTGGGCATGGACGTGCTCTCAACCGGGCGCCGGCCGTCGCGGTCTGTAGGAGTGGTGCGAAGCAACAGCATGGCGCCTCCTGCCGCAGACAGGCTCTTCAATCGAAACGTGAGTTTAGTGCCGCCGATCAGTTTTTTCCTGGCTTCGTCGACGATTTCGCCAACTACTGGCGCATGTATCGCCGCCACTACGGTTTGTCCGATGCGAATTTCGTTCTTTAGCGTGAAATGAAGGGGCCGGCCCGATTTAGCGTCCTCCGGCACGTCTTCGGCGAGTTCAATTTCCACAGGCAGAGCGTCAGGAACAACTACGGGCACGGTGGCGCCAACGGGCGCCGGGAGCGCCGGCCGGGCAACGTCGGCACTCGTTACCCTAGCGGAGAATGGAGGCATAGCCGGAGCCGGTGCCAAGGGGGATTCCGGCCTTGTCTTGCCCGATCTTGGTGCTGAACGAGGGTTCCGCATGGTCTCGATGAGTTCGAACGAAGCGCCGGCCTCAGTAAGGCGGATGATGGCTGGAACGGACAGGTCGAAGCGGGTCGAAGAAACGCGGATCTGTTGCAGGATGACCTGTGCCGGGACTTTGGCGCGCAGCATTGCGATCACACCTTCATCGGTGAGGGCATCGCCATTTGGCGGCGACGGATGGGACAATGGTGCGGAAACAGTGGCACCCACGAGCCGCGGCGCCGGTTTGTCCTTCAGATGGCCGAGGGCCCACCATCCCACAACGACCGCGACGAGTGAGGTCGCGCCGACGCCGGCAGCGAAGAGCGACGCACGGCGCGCGGGCGCGGGAGGCACGACCAAGGTCTGTGCCTGGCTATCGTTGCTGAGCGCATTCAGCGCATCGCGCAACTCGTGCATGCTCTGCCAGCGGGCATCAGGCCGTTTCGCGATGCAGCGACGGACCAACTCGTCAATCGGCCGGGGCAGGGAGGGCAATTCCACCGATATCGGCTTCGCTTCGTCGCGCAGGATCGAGGAAAGGATGGATAATGTTGAGTCACCCGCAAACGGCCGGTTCCCGGTGAGCATCTCGTATAGCATCACGCCGAAGGAAAAAATGTCGGAACGGGCATCTACGATTTTGCCTTCGGCCTGCTCCGGCGACATGTAGTAGACCGTCCCCAGGATCGATCCCTCGACGGTAGGTGGTGCAACGACCGCAGTGGTGGCCGAGTCGCCGAGTGCCACCGGGGAGTTGGCGAACGCCAAACGCTTGGCAAGACCGAAGTCGAGAATCTTCACCAGGCCACGATCGGTGACCATGACGTTCCCAGGTTTGAGGTCGCGGTGGATGATGCCGGCGTCGTGCGCCGTGGCCAGGGCGTCCGCCATCTGGGTCGCGTACTTGAGGACGTCGAACACTGGCATCCGTCCTTCGGCCATCAGTTCCGCCAGGGTCTTCCCGCTAATGAACTCCATGACCAGAAAGGCCGTATCGTCCTCAAAGACGACGTCGTGAATAGTGACGATGTTCGGGTGATTCAAGGCAGACGCGGCGCGGCCTTCCTGTAAAAACCGGCGGCGGCGTTCAGCGTCGCCGACATAGGATTCAGGGAGAACCTTGATCGCGACTATGCGCGAAAGGCGGGTGTCGAGGGCGCGATAGATTTCACCCATACCTCCAGACCCGAGCTTGTCGGTCAGTTTGTAGTGTGCGACTGTGCGGCCGACCATGAGTCTTCCCTAATGCATGGGAAAGAATAGCATGCCGGGCTGCCAAAGTGGATCTGGCACGTCAGAGCCGATGTGCAGTCCGGCAGCCTGCCCAGGTGATTCGCGGCGATGATTTTGATGCCGCGATATCAGGCCTTGTTCAAAACAAGGTCGTGCGCCTCGCTGTAATCCTTATAGCGCAGGCGATACTTATAGGCTCCGGATGCATACTTTGACGTGTTCCATGCGGCCATGTGGTAGCCTGGCTCGCAGATCGCATTGGCAATCACTTCCAGGTTGTTGCCGCTCTGGTCCAGGATTTCTACCAGCGCCCATCCTGTCTCCGGAACGCCGAATTCGATCGCCAACTGCGGATTGTTCGCGTTGGGATAGTGCCGGTTGAGGACTCTCGTCGTCGGGTTCGAGGGAATGCTGAGCGTCTCCTCATTCAGTTTCGAGTAGTCGAACGGCTCGTTGCACAGATGCCACAAGGGCTCGTTCGTTTGACGCTGGTGAAGGTAGGACGTCCTGAGCGGCGTGCGCGTGAAGCCCGTCAGCGGACGGCGAACCGCGACGCCGTCCTGCCACTCGTACACCGGGATCTTCATCGGATTCACCACGTTGATTTTGCCGCGCTCCATAGCGATGTGGAACAGCCCGAAATTCCCGGGCTCGTGACCGCCGAGCCAATGGCCCACAATGTCCACCAGATACGGATTCTTCCCGAAAATGACGATGTTCGCCATGTAATCCCAGGCTCTTCCGTTCGTGGAGGGCGCTTTCAACCACGCGTCCGTGCTGTTCTCGCTGCCGAATGGATTCGGCCCGAAGTTGAAATCTCCGTCCCGGCCGTAGATGCCTTCGACGATATGAAGCCCCATGGGCGAAGCGGCATGATTGTCGATGGTCCGCTGTGCCCACAGCTCCATGCACAGGGTGCTATATCCGTACTGGCGGATGTATCCGGGATCGGTGCGCGGCACATCCGGGGTATTCCACCGTGGAATGGTGGCCATGTGCCGCTTGAAATTCGCTTCTACCGCTTCGTGAACGTTGGAGGGAATGCAATCCTTCTTGATTGTCTTCCCGAGTTCCTGGAGCGGATCGACGCCCGCCCACTTTTGGCAGTATCTTTGAAACGGCGTCGGGTGTGCGCCCTGCCAATTCTTGGCGGCGAGAGTGAGCCCCATGGCGTGGGCCTTGAATTTCGCCACGTTCAGGTTCCAGGAATCGGCCGCATTGAACGGCCAAAGGTAGGGCACCTGCGTATGCACCACGCCGCCGGGCACTTCCTTCCAGACAAAAGCCGCGGCATCCCGGGCATCCTCCGCTGTTTGGATCTGGGATTTGGAAGCCGTTACCGTCGCGCCGATCCGCTGCGCCATGGCGACATAACCCCGGGGCTCGATCACGCCGCTGCCATTGGCATCACGCGTATGCATCCGGTTGCCCGCGACACCCAGCTCCTTCAACGATTCGAACAAACCCTCCAGGAAGAACACGTCGGTAGCAATGCCCATCGTGTCCTCCAGGGTGAAGCCTCTTTTTTCGTCTACGGCCTGGTGCGCGGTGAGATTGGGCTTGGCCGCGACGTTGAAAGTCACCGGCACTCCGGTGCGATCCATCGGAACGAACACCGACCTTCCAAGATCGAGGCCGGCGCGCTTGCAGGCGTCGGAATTCGTCTTGCGATCCACATGCGTCCGGAGGATAAAGACCGCTTCCGGGTGCTCCTCTACGAACGGATGCACGCCAAAGTATCCCGACGGTTTCGGCTCGTCGGCATAAACGAATGCCGGGCCGGAAAATCCTATTCCGCCGCACAGCACGGATGAAGATCTCAGGAAATTTCTTCGACTGAGCATTGGGGGCGATTCCTTTCCAAAGGTCATGTCAAGGCGGCCCAACAGTCACGGATCTGGCCGCGCTGACACCGGAATCGTAGCACCAAGCGTCGTCGAAGTTAATCCAGGCACACGGCGGCCCCGGACGAACCGCCGGCGGCCCGGGCTCTCGCGTCAGAGGTTCACGGCGTTTTTCTCGATGTACTCTTCGGCTTTGGATTTCGTGGGCCGCCGATCGATGTAATAGAAACGCTCGGCATACTCGAGATTGTGTGACCGGCCGTGTTCCCGATCGTTGTCGAGAAGGAACTGGCGCACGTAGGCGCGGTCGGCCGAGCGATCGTCGCTGCCGAGCAAGGGCAAGCGCTTTCCCTCCCGCGCCAACTCCGCCCGCACCAGCGAACCGCGATTGCCTTCGCCCTGGGACTTACACTCGACGATGGAATCGATCTTTTTATCAATGTGAGAGCTGATATCGACTACGCGGTTGAACGGCTGGCCCGGCCGGGCGCAGAAATAATATCGCTCAGTCACCGTGTGGGGCTGAATGCCCGCCAGCATGTGCTCGTGAAAATCGTTGGGCATTCCGGCCATCCAACAGGCCTCTTCCACGGCGCGTCCGGTTACCCAGTGGTCGGGATTCTCCTCGCCGTCCCGCGAGGGATTGAAAGAGACAATGGTGTCCACCTTGAGCATCCGGAAGATGAGAATGAGGCGACCGCGCAGGTCGATGCAGGAGATGCCGTCCATGTCGTGGTTCAGGTAGTAGAAATCGAATACATCTTTGAAGCCGAGGGCCGCGGCCATACGGCCGTGATCCTGCTCATTGCTGTAAATGTTCTGGGCGTTGGTGTGGCCTCCCGATCGTTCGTCGTTGGTGGTGCGGACGATGTAACCGGTGTAGCCCTCCTGCATCAGCTTTGCGCATAGTCCCGAGGCGTAGTAGGGGACATCGTCGAGATGCGCGTGCACCGCGAGGAAGACCTTGCCCTTGTGAGGCTGCCCCGGCTCGTCCTTCATGACGACTACTTCTTCGGCATTGGTCTGAGGCCCTGCGGCGGCCGGCCCCATCATTTCATTGTCATCGTACATTGTCTCTCTCCTGATTGGGCCTACAGCGGGACTGCATTGGCCTCGACATATTTGCGAATCGACGGCTCGTAGCTGACTTCCGGACCGATGTAGCGGAAGGTTTCGGCGTATTCCAGGCCGAACTGATGTCCCAGGGTCCGGAAATCCTCCATGATGAAGTGCTTGGTGTACTGGAAATTGGCGGTTTCGTCGTCGTTGCCAAGCAGAGGCAGCCTCTTGCCCTGCTTTGCCAGTTCCTGGCGGAGACGGGCCCCATTATCGCCGGCCGGCCCCTTGGCCTTATTGGCCACATTTGCCCGTACCTTGACGTCGATATAAGAGCTGATATCCACAACGCGGTTGACCAGGTTGTGCCCTTGCGGGGCCCGCGAATGGTAGTATTTTTCGCGGACGCGTCCCGGTTTCAATCCAGCCTTGAGCTGCTCGGGATACTCGCGGCCGCCGCCAGGCGTTGACATCCAGCAGGCCGTTTCCACCGCCTTGCCGACCACAAGGTGATCCGGGTTTTCGTCGTAGTGGTCGTAGGGGTCCATCACGAAAACCGTGTCCACCTGCAGCAGCCGGAGCATGAAAATCAGGCGCTGGCGGAGTTCGATGATGGCGACATCGTCCATGCGGTGATTCCGGTAGTAAAAGGAGAAAAATTTGAGGCCGAGCGCCTTGGCCGCCTCCTGGGAATCGATCTCGTTCTGCGTGGTCCCCCAGCCGACGCTTGGGCCGGACTTCTCGTCATTGGACAGCCGGATGAGGTAGCCGGTGTAGCCTTCGCCGACCAGCTTGGCAACGGTTCCAGCGCAGAACAGGATGATGTCGTCCGAGTGGGCCTGGAAGGCGGCAAGAACCTTGCCTTGATGCGGTTTGCCGGGCAGATCGCGTTCGATCACCAGATCGTCCGCATACGTGAGGTAGTCCGGCGTGAGCAACGGGCTGCCGGGGCCGCGGGGAACGGACCATGCCGACGGCGAGGTGCCCGGCGGCAGATTGGAGCGTTGCGGGTTGGGGGCGGACTGCTGCGGCAGGGCCGCGGCGCCCCCAAGGGCCAAGCCTCCCGCCACAGTGCGACTCAGAAATTGACGTCTTTCCATGGTGACTCTGATTCCTCTCTTCCTGGAGCGCAGGGTAACATCCAGATTCCCATTATGCACAGGCATTTTTGAAGGAGGGTGCCTCTCCCGTCCGCCCCGCGCTGTGCATTCCGCCAGAGGGCAGTCGCCGCCTACCGTGGCCAAAACTGCCGGGAATATTTCGCCGCGCAAACGCGCGTCGGAGGCAGCTTGCGCAGGCCGATATAATGCCACCTTGGCCCCGCTCCCGACGGTTCAGACGAACGGGCATCATCGCGGCGGTGCTGCTGCTGAAAATCAGAAGGCCTTCTGGATTCATTCTGATCTGAAACGTGCGCCCGGGCAGGCAACGGGCGCCCGGGCC